>JAXDIO010000324.1:0-4090 GCA_034663965.1 Thermoanaerobaculia bacterium
TTCCTGACCACTGACCACTGGCAACTGACCACTAAACTCTCACGCTAACGCTGTTCCGGATCGCTTCCATTGCCGCTTTGCGGTCGGGCTGTCCGAAAACGGCCGATCCGGCCACGAGGATGCGCGCGCCGGCCGCGACTACCAACGGCGCGGTGGCCGCGTCGATGCCGCCGTCGACTTCGATGTCGACTGCGGCACCCCTCTCTCTGATCATCTGCGCTATGTGACGGATCTTGCCCACAACAGGTTCGATGAACTTCTGTCCGCCGAAGCCGGGGTTGACCGTCATCACCAGGACAAAGTCGCAGAACTCGATGGCCGTGCTCAGCGATTCCGCGGGCGTGGCCGGGTTGATGGCGATGCCGGCCTTCGCGCCGCCGTCGCGGATCATCTGCAGCGCGCGCTGCAGATGCGGCTCCGCTTCCTGATGGATCGAGATCATGTTCGCGCCGGCTTTGAGGAACGCGTCGATGTAGCGCTGCGGCTCGGAAATCATCAGGTGACAGTCGAACGTCAGCTTCGTCTGCGCACGGCACGACTTCACGATCGCGGGACCGATGGTCAGGTTCGGAACGAAATGTCCGTCCATGACGTCGAGATGCACGAGGTCCGCACCGCCCGCTTCGATGTCGCGCAATTCGTCGCCGAGCCGCGAAAAGTCGGCGGAGAGGAGCGACGGCGCGATCTGAAGTTTGCTCATTGGGTGGCTGTCGGGACGCCAGTCGGAGCAAGCGCTGCCGGCTGCTCGATGATGCCGCCTTCCGCCTGCCGGCTGACGACCACCGTGATCGGATCGCGGCCGCTGACGGACGAGCCGCGCAGCGGAAACTGGCGAATGATAATGCCGTCCGCGATGCCCGGATACGACTCGAACTTCACGTTCGAGACGGCAAGCCCGTGACTTTCCAGCGCCGGGCGGACGGTGTCGAGCGGCTTGTCGATCAAGTCCGGCATCACGTACGGGAGCGGCGACGCCTGCTCGCCGACCAGCAGCGACACCGCCGTCTGCGCGGCGACCACGGTTCCCTTCGGCGGCTCCTCGGACACGATCCCCTGCTGCAACGCATTCTCAACATGCACGACGCTACCGAGTTTCAGATTCTGCTGGCTGAGCCGGAGCAACGCGGTCCGCGCCGTTTGTCCATTGAGATCGGGCACCTGCAATACGAGCGGCCCGGCGCTTAACTCGACGTGAATGTCCGTCCCACGCTTGACCAGATTCGTCGCGCCCGGCGTGCGGTTCTGCCAAACCACGTTGCCGGTGGCGATCTTGTCCGAGTTGCGCGTGCCCGGATCGACGACGAGACTGACGCCAAGGTCCGAACAGACTGCCTTGGCGTTGGCAAGGGAGCGCCCGATCAGATTCGGCGTAGAAACCGATCGCCCTCGGATGAAAAAGTTGAAACAGACGTAGGTGCTGACGCCGAACACGAGGACCACGAGCGCGGCGAAAAGGAGGTTGTCCAGCCAGCCGCGTTTGTTTGTCTCGCTCATCGTTGTTCTGGCCGGTCGCTCGTCGGAGGCTCGATTTTGTTCTCAGCGTCGTCCTGCTTGCGGGCGCTTTGCCGCGCTGCCACCATCGGCATCAGGGTTTCTTTCCAGACGCTCTCGACCCGCTCGGCGAAGACGAAATTCAATCCCACTTTCACTTCGTCCGGCACCTCGGTGAGGTCCTTGCGATTTCCTTCCGGCAGCACCACGGTCTTGATGTTCGCGCGCTGTGCCGCCATCACTTTCTCTTTGACTCCGCCGACGGAGAGCACTTTACCGCGAAGGGTGATCTCGCCGGTCATGGCCACGTCGTGGCGCACCGGGCGGTCTCCCATGACCGAGGCGATGCAAGTGGCGATCGCGACGCCGGCAGAAGGTCCATCTTTCGGAATCGCGCCGGCCGGGAAATGGATGTGGATATCGTTCTCGGTGAACTTCTTGTCGTCGATGTCGAGGTCCTTCGCTTTCGAACGAACGTACGAATACGCCGCGGTCACCGACTCGCGCATGACGTCGCCGAGCTGGCCGGTCACGGTGGTGCGTCCGCTGCCGGCCATGCGCGTGGCTTCGATGAACATGATCTCGCCGCCGAACTGCGTCCACGCCAGTCCGGTCGTAACGCCGACTTCCGGATGCCGTTCCGCGAATTCGTGTTCGTACGACGGAAGCCCGAGGTACGACTCCATCTCGGCACTCTCCACCGTGTAGGAAGCCTCCTCCGATCCGCTGGCCACTTTGCGGGCAATCTTCCGGAGAATCGTGGCCAGCTTGCGCTCGAGGTTGCGCACGCCCGCCTCGGCGGTGTAGTCGCGAATGACCATCAGCAGCGCGTCGTCGCTGATCGTGACGTGCGCGGCGGTGAGGCCGTGATTTTCGAGCAGTTCGGGGATGAGATGCTTCTTGGCGATCTCCAGTTTCTCGCGCTCCGTGTAGCCGGACAGCCGGATCACTTCCATCCGATCGCGCAACGGGCTCGGAATCGTGTCGAGCATGTTCGCCGTGCTGATGAAGAGCGTGTGCGAGAGATCGAACGGAATCTCGAGGTAGCGATCGACGAAGGCGACGTTCTGCTTCGGGTCCATCACTTCGAGAAGTGCCGAAGCGGGATCGCCGCGGTAGTCCTTCCCGATCTTGTCGATCTCGTCGATCATGATCAGCGGGTTGTTCACGCCGACCTGGATGTAACTCTGGATCAACTTCCCGGGCATGGCGCCGATGTAGGTCTTGCGATGCCCGCGGATCTCCGATTCGTCGGTGACGCCGCCGACGGCCATGCGCACGAACTTGCGCCCGAGCGCGTCCGCGATCGCCGCGCCGAGGGAAGTCTTGCCGACCCCGGGCGGTCCAACGAAGCAGAGGATCGGTCCTTTGAGATCGCCCTTCAGCTTGAGCACTGCCAGAAACTCCAGCACGCGCTCTTTGACCTTTTCCAGTCCGTGATGGCGCTCTTCGAGGATCTCCTCGGCGCGCACAAGATCGAGCCGGTCTTCGGTCTTCTCCGCCCACGGAATCTGAAAGACGGTGTCGAGATGGCCCTTGATGACGGAGTAGTCGCTGGATGACGGCGACAGTTGTCCGAACCGGTTGACCTCCCGCCGCAACGTTTGCTTGTGCTCCTCGGCCAGGGGGAGCGTTTCGACTCGGTCGCGATACGTATCGGCTTCGCGTTCGGAGCTGTTCGTGTCGCCGAGTTCGTCCTGAATGACGCGAAGCTGTTCGCGAAGATAGGTCTCCCGTTCGCGCCGATCGATGGAGGTTTGAATCGTGCGTTGCAGTTCCTTGTCGAACGTGGCCTTGCCGAGGTCGCGCTGGATCCAGTCGATGAGCAGTTCGAGACGCTCGACCGGATTCACCGTTTCGAGCAGGAGCTGCTTTTCTTCGAGCGGGAAGTTGACGAACGATGAGAGGAGGTCGGCGAAGGTGTCTGGACCCTCGCTCATGTTCATCCGCAGAATGTTCAGCAATTCGTTCGAATACTTGGAATCGCTCTCGACCAGCTTCTCGAAGAGCGACATGGCCTTGTTCATCAGGTTTTCGGTCTTGACGCTCTTCGGAATCGAGCGTGGCACGATCTCGCGCAGCATCCCCTCGAAGTAGGGCTCGCTCTGCAGCATCTGCACGAGCTCGACGCGCTGCCGTCCCTGCAGAAAGACCTGGTAGCGATCGGACGACAGCGGAAGGCGCTGCACGATCGCGGCGAGCACCCCGATCGGCGAGAGGTCCTCGGCACGCGGATTCTCTTTGTCGCCGCTCTTCTGGCAGAAGGCGGCGATCAGGTTCTGGTCGTCGCCAAGGCCCTTGAGCAGCCGCACATTGCGATCGATGCCGACCTGCAGCGAGAGGACGCCGTTCGGGAAGAGGACCGACGAGACCAGAGGGATGATGGGGAGGCTCTTCGGCACGTCCTCGTCCATCCACTCGGATGCGCTTACGTTCGGCGGTTTGCGGTTGATTGTGGCCATTTGGGGTTCGCGGCGTGAGCTACACTTCCGTGCTCATCCTCACCGGCACGCGAATTGTAGGAAAAACGCAGACAGGTTGAGCAATCATTTCTGAGACTACTGCAAACTCGATGAACGATACGGCCACGGTGCAGATC
>JAXDIO010000327.1:0-6840 GCA_034663965.1 Thermoanaerobaculia bacterium
TGAAGGAAGCCGCTTTCGTGTCGTCCTTCCCACGACCTTTTCCGAAGGAGTGCCCGGTCCCGAGCCGATCGACGATTTGGAGGTGCCGCGAGGTCGCGGCAGCGTTCTTCTCGTGGAGGATGAAGCCAGTGTGCGTGAAGGAATTGCGGTATTGCTGGAAACGATCGGCTATCGCGTGATCGCGGTCGCCAGCGGCGAAGAAGCAATGGCGATTCCGTTCCAACCGGCGCCGGATCTGTTGCTCACCGATGTAACACTCGCCGGGATGAATGGGTCGGCGTTGGGGCAACGGCTGCGTGACCGCTGGCCAGCCTTGAAGGTTGTGCTGATGTCCGGCTATTTCGAGGAGGCGTCACGTGTCAATGCTGGCGAGAGAGGTTGGTACTTCCTCCAGAAGCCGTTCGAGATGGCGGAACTGGCCAGCCACCTTCGCGCAGCGCTGCAAGAGACCCCGCACATCGAGGAGTTATCGGCGGCGTTGCCGGGGTTTGCCGAAGCGATGGTGTGGCCCGGGTGACCATTCGGATGACGCAATAGATGCGCCGCGCCGCCGAGCCGCCAGCGCGGCGACAGCGGACTTACTTCTTGTACGTCACACTCACCCCGAGGTCCATGGCTTTCGGGGACGCCGCAAGCTTCTGCAGCTTGTCCCAGTCGTACTCCCAGATCAGCGTTTTCCCTTCCTTGCGCGTGGCGTTGCTGGAGACCACCTCGAACGGGGCGGTGATCTTCCAGGCGATGCGCATGTTCTTGAAGGCGTCGTTCATCATCTTTTCGGTTTCGGGATCGAGTTTTGGCCCCGCCTCGCCGGCCTCCGCTTTCACTTTTTCGGCTGGGTTCTGCGGCTTTGTATGGATGGTGATCGTGTTCGCCGTTTCGGCGATCTCCAATCCCTGGAACGGCGTATCGATGACCGACTTCTTCGTCGGATCGCCGGCGGCTTCGCCTTCCTTCTTTGCGTTGAGCTTCACGCCGACGAGGCTGGCGAGCTTGTCGAACGCGAACTTCATGTTCGTCGTGACGCCGAATTCCTTTTCCGTGACCGAGACATCGAGCAGCTTCACGCCCGGAGGCAGGCCGCCCTCCGCCTGTTTGCGCGGATCCTCGGATTCGGTCGTGCTCTTCGTCTCTTTCTTCTTGAACTCCGCTTTCGCCGCGGCGATGTCCGCCTTCGTGAGCGGGCTCTTGTCACCGCTCATCTCCTTTTGCATCTTGGCCATGATGGTGATCATCGGCTCCATGTCGACGCCGAGCTTGAAGTTGGCCGTGCCGGACAGGTCTTTTTTCAGCTCGATCGACTGCTCGATTTCGAAACAGCCGGTGGCGAACAGGGCGAGCAGTGCCGCAGCGAGGATCCCGCGTGTGCGATTCATCGATTCTCCTTTTGCGAAAAGTATAGGCCCGGCTGACTGTGACCGGGCGCACGTCCGCTCATGGGATGCCGCGGATAATCCGCCGAATGAAAGCGCTGCTGCTCGCCGTCACGCTCGCCAATCCGATTCTGTTCGTTACTCAGGTCCCGGTGCCGGGCGACTTCACCACCGTCGCGTCGGCGTTCGGAAATCAGGTGGCGTCAGTGGCGGAGGCGCCACGCGGCGGTGATCTCTGGATCCGTTATCCCGATGGGACCACGAAGAACCTCACGCGCACGGCGGGGTTCGGGAACGGCGGGATGCAAGGAGCCGCGTCGATCGCGGTGCGCGAGCCGTCGGTGCATTGGAGCGGGACAAAAGCGCTTTTCAGCATGGTCATCGGCGCGCCTTCGCAGCAGTTCGTCTGGGAGACCTATCACTGGCAGATCTACGAAATCACCGGCCTCGGGCAGAACGAAACGCCGGTCGTTCGAAAGATCGCCAATCAGCCGGCGGCCTACAACAACGTCAGTCCGTTCTACGGCACCGACGACCGCATCCTCTTCACTTCCGATCGTCCGCGCGGCGGCGAAGCGCATTTGTATCCGCAACTCGATGAATACGAGGAAGCGCCAACCGTCACCGGACTTTGGAGCCTCGATCCCGCCACCGGCGATCTGCGTCTGCTCAATCACACGCCCTCGGGACTCTTCACGCCGTCGATCGACAGCTTCGGCCGGGTGATCTTCACGCGATGGGATCACCTACAGCGCGATCAGCAGGCCGATACCGATGCGATGAGCGGAAACACGTATGGGACGTTCGATTACGCGGATGAATCGGCGAACGCGGCGCGCCTCGATCAGCGAGTCGAGGTCTATCCCGAGCCGCGCAGCGCACGGACCGATCTTCTCGCCGGCACCAACCTGCAGGGGAACAGCATCAACCACTTCTTTCCGTGGGAGATGAATGAAGATGGGACATCCGAGGAGACGGTGAACCATGTGGGGAGGCACGAGCTGTTCGGGTATTTCGACCGGAGCATGAACGACGCCGGACTTTCGGAGTTCAACGGGAGCGGGAATCGCGCCGACAACCTCTTTCAATTGCGCGAGGATCCGGCGCAGCCGGGCGTTTTCTACGCGGTCGACGCGCCGGAGTTCCAGACGCATGCGTCGGGACAGATCATCCGCTTCGCCGCGGAGCCGGGGCGAACGGCGGACAACATCGCCATCACCTACATCACGCCTCGCTCGACGCGCGACGTTCCGGACGGAGCGCCGGCTGCCGATGCGTCGGGCCACTATCGCGATCCGTTGCCGCTCGCGGATGGGACGCTGCTCGCCGTCCACACGAGCGAGATGCGCGGCGACGTCAACGACGGTTCGCGCGAGGCGCCGAAGTCGCGTTACGCGTTTCGCATCCGAACGATGACTGCTCAGGGGTTGCCGGGGCAGATGCTGACGCAGGGCATCCAAGGCAACGTTTCGTATTTCGATCCGGATGTCCTCGTGTCGTGGTCGGGCGAGATGTGGGAACTAAATCCGGTCGAGGTACGCGCGCGGACGCGCCCTGCGCGGCGGACGACGCTGCTCGAAGAGCCGGAGGCGAAGATCTTCCGCGAGGAGAATGTCGATCCCGCTACGTTTCGCGCGAATCTGCAGTCGCGCAATCTCGCCGTGATCGTCAGCCGCAACGTGACCTCGCGCGATGCGGCGGACAAACAGCAGCCGTACAACCTTCGCGTGACCGGCACCTCGACGCAAAAGGTTGTCGGAAGCAGCAAGCTGTTCGACATCGCCCACCTCCAACTCTTCCAGGCGGACCAGCTCCGCGGCCTCGGCGGAACCGCGTCGCCGCGCGCGGGGCGCCGCGTGCTTGCGCGCGTGATGCACGATCCCGCGGCGAAAAATGCGCCGACGTCCGGCCCGGCCGGCAGCGTGCAGATCGCCGCCGATGGATCGATTGCCGCGCTCGTCCCGGCACGCCGCGCCATGAGCTGGCAACTGACGGACACCGCGGGAAAGCCGGTCGTGCGCGAACGTTACTGGCTGACGTTCCAGCCGGGCGAAGTCCGCGTCTGCGCCGCCTGCCACGGCGTGAACTCACACGATCAACTCGGCGCTCCCGCGCCGACGAACTCCCCCGAGGCGTTGCGATCGCTGCTGCGTGCATGGAAGGCATCGCAGACATCGCCTCCACGACGCCGCGCCGCGGGGAAGTGAGCGCGCCCGTGGGGGTGAACAAGACTTGCATTCATGCTCCGGCCAACGAATCGGCGGTCGCGCGCGGCGCTGAAGAGAATCGAGAGAAATGAGAGCTGGCGGACGATTCTCGTCGCTCTGGCGACGAACGTCGTCATCGCCATCGCGAAGCTGATCAGCGGATTGATGTCGGGATCGACCGCGCTCTTGGCGGAGGCCGCGCACTCCCTTGCCGACGCCACCAACGAAGTTCTCCTCGGCATCTCGCTTCGCCGCGCCACCGCTCCCGCCGACGAACTTCATCCGCTCGGTCATGGCCGTGAGCGATTCCTCTGGGCGTTCCTGGCGGCGATCGCGTCGTTTCTCATCGGCGGCTGTTTTTCCGTCGGCATGGCCATTCGGCAACTCGCGCACGGCGAGCCGCTCGGCAATCCGACCGCCGCATGGATCGTACTCGGCATCGCCTTCATCGGCGACGGCATCTCACTCGTGCAGAGCCTTCGTCAAGCGCGCAGCGAAGCGAAGGAACGCGGCTGGAACGTTTGGTTTCACCTGTTCCGATCGAGTGATCCGACGGTTCGCGCGGTGGTGGTGGAAGACAGCGCGGCATTGATTGGTCTCGTGATCGCCGCCGCCGGACTCCTGCTCAGTCATCATTTCGGAAGCGATCGTCCGGATGCGTTTGCATCGCTACTCATCGGACTGCTGATGGCCGCGACCGCGTTCGGATTGGGACTTCCTCTGGCCGACTTCCTGGTCGGAAAGTCGCTGCCACCGAAACTGCTCGACGAAATTCGCGCCGTGATCGATCGCGATGACGCGGTCGAAGAGATTCTTTCGGTGCAGGCCGTGTACATCGGACCGGAGGAAGTGATTGTCTCCGCCAAAGTCCGTCCGTCCCCGCGGCTGACAGTCGAGCAACTCGGCCGCGCAATGGATGATCTCGACGCCGCACTCCGCGAAACGTCGCCATTCGTCGCCGACGTCTTCATCGACGTGACCGCGCACCACGCGAGTGAGCTGTCACGCGATGCCATATCCTGAATTGGAAGGAGTGTTTCGATGCGCAATGCACTGGTGATCGTGTCCTCCGTTCTCCTGCTCTTCACCGCAGCACCGAAAAGCGATTGGAAGGACGTAGAGCAAGCCCTCGGCCGCGCCGGGACGCTGCTGCCCGGCGATGTGTACAAGGTGAGCTTCCCGCGGAGCGATCTGACAGTCACGCTCGACGGCGTCACCATCAAGCCTGCCCTGGCGCTCGGATCGTGGGCGGCGTTCAAGGAGATCGGCGGCGGTCACGTCATGGCCATGGGCGATCTCGTCCTGCTCGAATCCGAAGTTACTCCTGTGATGGACGCGCTGCAGAAAGGCGGCATCGAGCAGAGCGCGCTGCACAACCATCTCGTCGGTGAATCGCCGCACGTGATGTACATGCACTTCGACGGACACGGCGACGCGGAAACGCTCGCCCGCACATTGCACAACGCGCTGGCGCTGACGAAGACGCCGATGGGACCGGCGCCGCCTCCCCCATCAACGCCGCCGGCCATCGACCTTCCGACCGCGGAGCTCGATCGCATCATCGGCCGGCCGGGAAAGATCGCGGGCGGCACCTACCAATTCGCCGTACCGCGTGCGGAGACGATCACGGAGCATGACGCCGAGGTGCCGCCGTCGATGGGAATGGCCATCCCGCTCAACTTCCAAGCGACCGGCAACGGACGCGCTGCGGTGACCGGCGATTTCGTCCTGCTCGCAACGGAAGTCAATCCGGTGATCCGCATCCTACGCAAAGGCGGAATTGCAGTCACCGCAATCCACAGCCACATGCTCGAAGAAACCCCGCGTCTCTTCTTCATGCATTTCTGGGCGGTGGACGACGCCACGAAACTCGCGACAACATTGCGCGCCGCACTCGATGCGGTTCACGTGAAGAAGTAACGACTACCGCTGCAGCTCCTCCCCCGCCGCTCTTACGCGTTGTCGCAATTCGTCAAAGCTTATCGATCGGATCGGCATTGGGGCGAAGCAGCTCGTCGATTTCGAAAATGCCGGTGATCCAATCGTCCTCGACCTTCGCGCCGGCGGCGAGGAGCGTCTCGACGATCGCGCGGTGCTCAGGCCTCGGATGATTGATCGCCGACCATAACGTCTGGTCGAGGACCGTGCCGCCGTACGAATTCATCGCCTCGAGCGGCGCGCCGTGCGCGAGGAGGAGTTTGACCGTGTCGAGATGCCCGTCATGTGCAGCCAGATGCAGCCCGGTCATGCCGGCGCCCGCGCCAAACGCGGGATCGACGCCGTAGTCGAGCAGGAACGTGACGACGTCGTTGTAGCCGTATTCGCAGGCCCAGACGAATCCCTTTCCCAGCTCTTCTCTCGACGCCGCCGGCAACAGCTTCTTCACGTGTTCGAGATCGCCGACGCCGGCAGCGTTTTCGAAATCGAGATGCGCGCCGCGCGACGCGAGAAAACGTGCGGCGAGCGGACGCCCGTTCGCGAGGCAAGCACGCACCGCCTCGCCCGGGACGCGCTCGATCATCGCGCCGCGTTCGAGCAGCAGTTCCAGCAGCTCGATCTGCACGCCCGCAACCTCGGGATGAACGCTCGTGGCGGCGAGACCGAGCGTCATCGAATGCCCGCGATACGCGTCGGACTCCGCGTTGACGTCAGCGCCGGCATCGAGCAGCAGGCGCGTGATGTTGACGATGTTCGGTGGGGTCCGTTGGCGAAAGTCTTCGATGCCGTTCGCGGAAACGTAGTGAAGAAGCGTCGATCGATGCTCGCGACTCGATCGCTGCCGGATCAGCTCCGGCGTCTCATCGAGAAGCAAGCGAAGTGTGGCGATGTCACCGGAGACGATCGCATCCGCGGCCTGCTCGAATTTCGAATCGGCCGAACCGGCGTGCTGCAACTCAGCGACATGCTTAGCGAACTTCGGCCAGCTCGCAAATCCGTGCGCACGAGCAATCAGAAACTGCGCGTCGGCGAGTTTGCCGATCTTCGCGGATCGGAGATGCGCTTCCAGACGGTCGGTCTGATCGGGCGCAAATCGCGTCGCCCATTCGCGCAACGCCGTAGGATCGTCGCAGGCCTTGACGAGATCCTTCGCCAGTTTCTTGTAGTAGCCGAGGTGAGGATGGGATGGAAGAGGAAAAGCGTCTGACATACGAAACTCCTTTCATCGCATGCCTGGAGTCCGCCCGGTCAGGCTGAAAGAAGGTTCGTACCTTCGCTGAATTCAGTG
Source organism: Thermoanaerobaculia bacterium (assembly GCA_034663965.1). Classification (GTDB taxonomy): domain Bacteria; phylum Acidobacteriota; class Thermoanaerobaculia; order Gp7-AA8; family Gp7-AA8; genus JADGNZ01. The sequence goes on from JAXDIO010000327.1 coordinate 6,804, forward strand.
GGTGGGCACTGCCCTTTCCGCGGACTGGATGCGCCCC
>JAXDIO010000335.1:0-8919 GCA_034663965.1 Thermoanaerobaculia bacterium
GTCGGCGTTTACAATACCGGCGGTCTCGCGACCGGTCTAAAAAATGGCGAACTATTCAGTGCTGCTTGTGGCTGCGCTCATCGTTATCTCGCTGCCGGTATTGACTTTGTTCATCATCACGCCGCTCGTGCGCGCCTCCAAAGGCGGCAAGGTCAAGTTAGAGCCGTACGAGTGCGGTGTTCCGGCCAGCTCGCTGGCCTTCGACCACCGCTTTTCGGTCCGCTACTTCCTCATCGCCGTCCTCTTCATCATCTTCGACGTCGAGACCGTTTTCCTCTTCCCCTGGGCGATCCGTTTCAAACAGCTCGGCTGGTTCGGCGCGATCGAGATGGCAGTTTTCCTGGCGATCCTGCTGGTCGGGTACCTATACGCGTGGAAGAGGAAGGTCCTTACATGGGTCTGATCGAGAACCGCTTCGATCCCAACGTCCTCACCACTTCCGTCGACAAGTTCTTCAACTGGGCTCGCAAGTCGTCCCTTTGGCCGATGCAGTTCGGGCTGGCCTGTTGCGCGATCGAGATGATGGCCGTGCTCGATCCGCGCCACGACATGGCCCGCTTCGGCGCCGAAGTCTTTCGCGCCACGCCGCGGCAGGCGGATCTGATGATCGTTTCCGGCACCGTCACCGAGAAGATGGCGCCGATCGTCCGCCGCCTCTGGGACCAGATGCCCGACCCGAAATGGGTCATCGCCATGGGATCGTGCGCGACGTGCGGCGGTCCGTATGACACGTACGCTGTTACGCAGGGCGTCGATCGTCTGATCCCTGTCGACGTCTACATCCCCGGCTGCCCGCCGCGCCCCGAGGCTCTGATCTGGGGGCTGATGGAGCTGCAGAAGAAGATCGAAAAGATGCACGTCATCCGCAAAGGCGGCGAGTCGTACGACTTCGCTCGCGCGGCCGTGCGCGACTCGCTGCGGCCGGTGCACGAAGGGCCGGCGCTTCGCGCGGAGCAGGCCAAAGCGCAGCTGAAGCAGGCTCCGATCTCCGGCATCAAGCGGACGCCGTACGAAGAGAAGAAGGCGAAAGCGCCTGCGCCGGCCGTGGTGGTGATGGCGGACTCCGAGATTCAGGAAGCTGCGGCACCCGAAGATGTGGAGATCGAGAACTAGCCGATGACGGAAGTGCCGCAGCCACCGAAGCCCGCAACGCCGGCCGTTCCCGCGGTCCCGGCCGGACGGAGCATCGACGAGATCAAGCGCGATCCGCTCGTCGCGCGCGCGTGCGAGCGCGCCGGCGACGCGATCATCTCGGCGAAAGAGTTTGTCGGCGAGATCTCGCTCACCGTCGCGCGCGATCGCATCGTCGAGGTGGCCAAAGCCTTTCGCGACGACGGATTCAACTACCTCGTCGATCTCGCCGGAGTCGACTACTCGAAGTTTCCCAACTGGACCGGCGAGCAATTCGGCGTGTCATACACCCTCTACTCCTTCTCGAAAAACAATCGCGTCCGCCTCAAAGTCACGACCGACGAGAACACCCCAATCCCTTCCGTGACCTCGGTATGGAAGACGGCCAACTGGCACGAGCGCGAGACGTTCGACATGTTCGGCATCGTCTTCGAGGGCCATCCGAACCTCGAGCGCATCCTGATGTGGGAAGGCTTCAACGGCCATCCGCTGCGCAAGGACTTTCCGATCCGCGGCATCGACACCGGCGCGCGCATTTATCCCGAGGTTTTTCCGGAAGGCGCAGGACCGCAGCCGGGATCGACGGGCAAGGATGTCAAAGACGTCAATATCTACAAAGGTCCGTGGGTTCACTACGGCTCCTGGCCCGCTGCCGAGATCGCGGCGCGTGCTGCGGCCGGAGGACAGGAGCCCGCGCCGGAGCTGGCCGGCGTCGTCGCCGACACCGCGCAGCCGACCGAGGACGCGCCGTGGCACGATCCCGAGAAGGCGCTGCCGGAGCGGATGGAGCTGGCCAAAGACGGCAGCCTGAAAGACAAGCTCTTCGCCGCGATGGCGCAAACCGATTGCACCGCGTGCGGCTGGGACTGCGAAGGTTACGCGGCCGCCCTGGCCAGCGGCGAGTCAACAGACATCACCCTGTGCGTTCCTGGCGAAGACGAGACGGAGTCGATGCTGAAGCTGTTGATGGCGGGAGCGGGGAAATGATGATGCAGGGTGTCGGCTGTCGGGAGTCGGGTGTCGGAGGTTCGCTCCGCCACGATTCCCTCGTTCTCCGACCCCCCACCCCCGACACCCCACACCCGAGGGAACGCAATGTTTGACGTCCACGAAATGGAGGTCAACTTCGGGCCGCAGCATCCCTCCACGCACGGCGTGCTGCGTGTCATCCTGAAGATCGACGGCGAGCGGATCATCGACGCCAAGCCGATCATCGGATACCTCCATCGCGGCACTGAGAAGCTGTTCGAGAACATGTCCTATCCGATGTGCATCCCGCACACGGACCGCATGGACTACGTCGCCTCCGCCACCAACAACCTCGGCTTCGTCGAGACGGTCGAGAAGCTGATGGGCATCACCAAACAGATTCCGAAACGCGCTCAACTCATGCGCGTGATGCTCTGCGAGCTGCAGCGGATTTCGTCGCACTTGCTCTGGCTGGCCACGCACGCCATCGACATCGGCGCGATGACGCCCTTCTTCTACTGCTTTCGCGAACGCGAACAGGTCCTCGATCTCTTCGAGGAGTATTGCGGCGCGCGCTTGACGCTGAACTGCATGCGCATCGGCGGGATGCCCGACGATCTTCCGCCCGGCTGGCTCGACGACGTCGAGAAGTTCGTCGACAAGTTCGAGGATGCCGTCGACGAATACGAGTCGCTGCTGACCAACAACCGCATCTGGAAAAAGCGCACCGTCGGTATCGGCGTGATTTCCCCCGAGGATGCGATCGATTGGGGCATCACCGGCCCGCCGTTGCGCGGATCGGGCGTCGAATGGGATCTCCGCCGCGCGCAGCCGTACGAGTGCTATTCGGAGTTGAAGTTCGACATCCCCATCGGCAAGAACGGCGACACGTATGATCGCTATCTCTGCCGCATGGAAGAGATGCGGCAGTCGAACTGGATCCTTAAGCAGTGCATCCCGCTGGTGAAAGCGACGCCGGCGGGCGACATCAAAGCGAAAATCTCGCGCGTCGTGCGCCCACCCGAGGGCGAGGTATATCACTCGATCGAATCGCCGAAAGGGGAACTCGGGTACTACATCGTCTCCGACGGCAAATCGCAGACCGCATACCGCTGCCACGTGCGGCCGCCGTCATTCGTGAATCTGCAGGCGCTGCCGGCGATGGCTAAGGGGCATTTGGTTTCAGATTTGGTCGCACTGATTGGCACGATCGACATCGTGTTGGGCGAGGTGGACCGATGAAAAAGCAAATGTTGAATGTTGAATGGAACCGAGGCAGCCACCCCGTGGCGAAGCCCTCATTCAACATTGAACATTCAACATTCAACATTCAACATTCGCTCTTGACTTTCGTGGAGGTCAGCAATGCCTGAACCTCTCATGCGCTACCTCATCTGGCCGCTCGTCAAGTTCCTCGTCGCGTTCATCATCGTCCAGGTCATCGTCGCCGCGATGAACTGGGTAGAGCGGCGGCTTCTCGGATTGATGCAGGCCCGCCTCGGACCGAATCGCGTTGGAAAAGAGTTCGGCATCCCGTGGGGTCTGGCGCAGATCATCGCCGATCCGATCAAGTTCATCCTCAAGGAAGACATCGTTCCGTCGAGCTCGGAGAAGGTCGCCTACTTTCTCGGACCGATGCTGCCGCTGATTCCGGCCTTCCTCGTCTTCTGCCTGATTCCGTACGGCCCGCCGCCGACGTTCGTGGTCACGCACGTGAACGTTGGACTGCTGCTGATCCTCGCGCTGACCTCGACCGGCGTCTACGGCATCATCCTCGGCGGCTGGGCCTCGAACAACAAGTACTCGCTGATGGGCGGACTGCGAAGCGCGGCGCAGATGGTGTCGTACGAAGTGCCGTTCGGACTGTCGATCGTCGGCGTGTTGATGCTGTGCGGCAGTTTCGATCTCGTCCACATCATCAACTACCAGGCGAGCCACATCTGGAATCTCTTCCCGCAGCTCATCGCCGCGTTCATCTTCCTCGTGGCGATGAACGCGGAGAACAACCGCACGCCGTTCGATTTGCCGGAGGCGGAGTCGGAGCTGGTAGCCGGCTATCACACCGAGTATTCGGCGATGAAGTTCGCGTTCTTCATGCTTGCCGAATATTCATCGATGATCGTCAACTGTTGCCTCATGGTCAGCCTCTTCTTCGGCGGCTGGACGCTCGCCATCAACGGCTACGGACTCACCACCGGCGTGCTGAAGGCTATGCCCACGGTATTGGGCCTCCCTCTAGGTGGCATCCTCGGTGCGCTGATCTTCATCACGAAAGTCATGCTGTTCATGCTGATGTACATCTGGTTCCGCGCGACGTTCCCTCGCTTCCGCTTCGACCAGCTGATGGACCTCGGATGGAAGTGGATGATTCCGCTGGCGCTGGCGAACATCGCCGTCACCGGCGTCGTCGTGCTCCTCGGGCAGCAGTTCAATTTCCAGGGAGAAGTCGTTCTCTCGATCGCCGGGGCGGCGATCATCGCGTTCACGCTGTATTTGTTGCTCCGGCCGCGCGCAAAGGTGATTCATGCACGTCGAGTATCCGAAGCCTAGGTGGTCCGACAAGTTTCTTCTCCTCGACATGCTCGAGGGGTTGAAAACGACCTTTCGGGAGCTGTTCAAACCGAAGGTGACGATCCGCTATCCGGAAGAGCGGCTCGAACCGGCCAACCGCTTCCGTGGCATGTTCAAGTTTTCGTTCGACCGCTGCATCGCCTGCAAGCTCTGCGCGCTGGCCTGCCCGATCGACATCATCTACATCGACGTCCACGACGAGCAGCGCGAAGTGGACGGCAAGATGAAGAAGCTGAAAGTCCTCGACCGCTACGACATCGACGTGAAGCGCTGCATGTTCTGCTCGCTCTGCGAAGAAGCGTGTCCGACGAAACCGAAGTCGATCTGGCTGACCACGAAGACCTACGAGCTGGCGACCTACGACCGCAACGATCTTTACTTCAACATGCAGCAGCTCGAGTACTGGGAAGGGCGGCCGGAGTACGCGGGCTTGCCGCCGGATGAGTCGGAGACGAAGCAGATCGAGGGAGGGACGGCGTGAGTCCGGAACTTCTCGTATTCGCCGTCATCGGAACGATTGCCGTCGCCGCGTCGATCCTCGTCATCTCGATGAGGAACCCGGTGCACTCGGCGCTGTTCCTCCTGCTCACGTTCCTTTGCGTGGCCGTGCTCTTCGTGATGAAGGGAGCGGAGTTCGTCGGCGCGGTGCAGGTGCTCGTCTACGCCGGCGGCATCATGGTGCTGTTCCTCTTCGTCGTGATGCTCATCAACGTTCGCCATCTGCCGGACGAAAAGGTCCTCTCGAATTTCTGGAAGGGCGGCTTCGCGGTCGGCCTGGCGGTGTTCATCCTCTTCGTCACGCTGGTGCGGCCGGGCGTCTATCACGATCCCGCGCCGAGCGATAAGCCGCTGCGCACGACGTACACGTATCGCCATCGCAAGGTGAAGAATGCCGACGGCACCGTGACGCGCAAATTGATCCGGCGCGGCAAAGTAGTCGGCAATTCCGAGGCGGTGGGGATGGCGCTCTACACCGACTATCTCGTTCCGTTCGAGGTCGCATCGCTCTTCCTGCTCGTTGCCATGATCGGCGCGATCGTCATCGGCAAACGTGAATTGTCGGCCGCCGAAGAAGAGAACATCCCCGCGTACATGCTCGAGCGTTCCGAGACCGAGCACGAGATCAAGGAGGCGATGAGTGCCTGAAGCGATTCCGAGCACCGCGGCGTACTTGATGTTGTCGGGGACGTTGTTCGCCATCGGATTGGTCGGCGTGATCATCCGCCGCAACATGATCACCGTGCTCATGGCCGTCGAGCTGATGATGAACGCCGTCAACATCAACCTCGTCGCGTTCTCGCACCGCTTCGCATCGCTGGAAGGACAGATCTTCACGATCTTCATCATCACCGTGGCTGCAGGGGAGGCCGCGGTAGGGCTGGCGATCATCATCCAGTTGTATCGATTGAAGAGCACGATCAATGTGGATGAAGCGAGGTCCATGAATGGGTAGCGTTTACTTCATCCTGAAGGGGCGCGAAGCGCAACTTCAGGATCTCCGGTGGCGCCGCGCAGCCGGTGGTTCCAGCGCAGGTCTGGCGGGATCACCGGAGATGCTGACGCCGCGCTTTGCGCAGCGCAGCATGGAGCACATGGTATGAACACCATCCTCCTCCTGATCCCTCTGTTGCCGGCACTCGGCGCGCTGATCAACGGCCTCCGCGCAGCCGCGAACCCGCACACGCACAAGAACCGCACGATCACCAACGCCGTCGCCCTCGGATCGACCGGACTGTCCGCGCTGCTCGCCGCGTGGACCGTCATCACCTACGTCAGCGGCGGAATGTCGTCCGCGTTCCAGCACGCCTACTACACCTGGATCCCGGCGGGACTCGGCCACGTCGGCGCGAACGGCATCGCCAACTTCGCCGTCGACTTCGCCTTCCGCATCGACACGCTCTCCTGCACGCTGCTGCTGATCGTCACGTGGATCGGCTTCCTCATCCACGTCTACGCCACCGGCTACATGGCGCACGAAGAGGGGTACACGCGCTTCTTCACGTACCTCAACCTCTTCATGTTCATGATGCTGCTCCTGGTCCTCGGCGCGAACTACATGGTCATGTTCGTCGGATGGGAAGGGGTCGGCCTCTGCTCGTACCTGCTGATTGGTTTCTATTACGACAAAAACTTCGCCGCCGACGCGGGCAAGAAAGCGTTCGTCGCCAACCGCATCGGCGACTTCGGTTTCATCCTCGGCATCTTCCTGATCTTCAACACATTCGGCACGGCCGACTATGGGAAGGTTTTCGCGCTCGCCAGCGCGAATCCCGCCGCATACGCCGGCATCGCTACGACCATCTGCCTGCTGCTCTTCATCGGAGCGTGCGGTAAGTCCGCGCAGATTCCGCTGTACGTCTGGCTGCCCGACGCCATGGCCGGACCGACGCCCGTCTCCGCACTGATCCACGCCGCGACGATGGTCACCGCCGGCGTCTACATGGTCGTCCGTTCGAACGTTCTCTTCCGCCTTTCGCCCGACGCCATGCTGGTGGTAGCCGTCGTCGGTGCGGTCACGGCCATCTTCGCGGCCACGATCGGCATCGCCCAGAACGACATCAAGAAAGTGCTCGCGTATTCGACCGTGTCGCAGCTTGGCTTCATGTTTCTCGCTGCCGGCGTCGGCGCGTTCACCGCGGCCATCTTCCACGTCATGACGCACGCCTTCTTCAAGGCCTGCCTCTTCCTCGGCGCCGGCTCGGTGATTCACGGCTGCGGCGGCGAGCAGGACATGCGCAAGATGGGCGGGCTACGCAAGTACATGCCGAAGACGCGCATGACGATGCTGATCGCCTGCGTCGCCATCGCCGGCTTCCCGCCGCTGGCCGGATTCTTCTCGAAGGACGAGATCCTGGCCACGACTTTCGAGCACCACGGCTTCCTCTACTTGCTGGGCATGATCGCCGCGACCTGTACCGCGTTCTATATGTTCCGCCTCTACTTCATGACCTTCTCCGGCGACTACCGCGCCGCGCATGTGGAAGGGCATCCGGAGTCGGAGCCGGAGCACGCTGGGCACGACGTCATCCCGTCGCATCCTCACCTCGATGACGGAGACATTCATTCCGACAAAGCGCACGGTCACACCACCGATGCGCACACGCCGCACGAATCGCCGTGGAGCATGACCGGCGTGTTGTGGGTGCTGGCGATCCTCGCCGTCATCGGCGGCTTCGTCGGAATCCCGGAGATGTTCGGCGGCGCGCATCCGACGATCTTCCAGCGCTGGCTCGCGCCGGTTCTTCTGCCGCTGGGCGGCGAGCACTTCGAATTTCCCGAAGCCAGCCGGTTGCAGGAGTTGCTGCTGATTCTGTCGTCGATCGCGGTGGCCACGCTCGGCTGGTTCATCGCCTACGTGTTGTACAAGAAGGACTCCGCCTTCGCGCGCGCCACGCGGCTCCGGCTGCGCTTCGCGTTCCTGCACCGCCTGCTCGAAAACAAGTACTACGTCGACGAGTTCTACAACTTCGTCTTCGTCGGCGGAACGCTCGCGTTCAGCCGCGCGCTGTCGTGGTTCGACGCGCACATCATCGACGGCATCGTCAACGGCGTCCGCCACCTGACGGTGATCTTCTTCGGCCACGGTTCCAATCTCGTCGACCGCTACATCGTCGACGGCGCGGTGAATGGCGTCGGCTACTCGGCGCGCGGCGGTTCGCGCCTCTTCCGCAAGATGCAGAGCGGATTCGTTCAGAACTATGCGCTGGTGATGGCGGGCGGAATCGTCCTCGTCGCCGCGGTTTACTTGTTTACGAAGCCTTAAGGGGAACGACGGAAGATGATTCTCAACCTTGTCACTTACATCCCGCTGATCGGCGCGATCGTCATCCTCTTCTTCGTTCGAAAAGAGAACGGGAAAGCGATCCGCTACACGGCCACCGCCTTCGCCGTCATCGACTTCATCGCCTCGCTCTACCTCTGGTTCAACTTCGATCCGCACGGCACCGGCACGCACCTCTTCCAGTTCCGCGAAACCTACTCCTGGATTCCATCCCTCGGCGTGCAGTACGACTTCGGCATCGACGGCATCTCGCTACTTCTCATTCTGCTGACGACGTTCATGGGCATCATCGCCGTCGTCTCGTCGTACTCGGCCATCGATCACCGGCAGAAGGAGTACTACATCCTGCTGCTTCTTCTGCAGACCGGCATGATCGGCACGATCTGCGCGCTCGACTTCTTCCTCTTCGACGTCTTCTGGGAAATCCTGCTCGTGCCGATGTACTTCATCATCGGCATCTGGGGCGG
>JAXDIO010000342.1:0-3581 GCA_034663965.1 Thermoanaerobaculia bacterium
ACTCTCAACTTTCGCTGGTAACCGAGGGCGGCGCAAGCATCCCATTCGGCAGCGAGGACGCAGCCGAGCCAGCCGGCGAGACTGTACGTACCGGGGACATGGTGGACAGGTGGCCGGAGACATGGTGGACACCCGAGAAGCGCACAGTGAGCGGCGAAAGGAAGCTGCTCAATGCCGTTCAAAGTGGGGTCGAAGATGTCGAATCGACGAGAGTTCGTAACGCTGGCCAGGATTGAAGGGGCCAACATCCGGGAGTTGTGCCGACGTTTCGGTGTGTCGCCCACTGTGGGCTACAAGTGGATCGAACGATCGAAGCAGGATGGTGAGACGTTCGAGGATCGCTCTCGAAAGCCGCAGCACTCACCAAAGCGCACCGAGGAGCGCATCGAGCAGCTCGTTCTCGAGGTGCGCGATGCGCATCCGGTGTGGAACGCGCGGAAGATCCGGCGGGTGTTGCAGCGAACGCTGCCGGTCGTGCCGGCAGCGAGCACGATCGGGCAGATCCTCAAACGTCACGGACGAATCAGCGCCGACGCGTCGGCGCTGATTCATCCGTGGCAGCGCTTCGAGCATGACGCTCCCAATGACCTGCTGCAGATGGATTTCAAAGGGCACTTCCAGGTCGGACAAGGCCGCTGCTTTCCTCTGACTGTGCTCGACGACCACTCGCGCTACTCGATGCTGCTGCAGGCCTGCGAGAACGAGCAAACGCAGACCGTCCAGCCGCATCTGATCTCGATGTTTCGCCGCTACGGGCTGCCCTGGCGCATGAACATGGACAACGGCAGGCCGTGGGGCAACCCGACTGGCGATCCCTACACCAAGCTCACGGTTTGGTTAATCCGCATCGGCGTTGCCATCTCCCATTCGCGTCCTCTTCATCCGCAGACCAACGGCAAGGACGAGCGCTTCCACCGCACACTGAACGCCGAGTTGTTGAGCAACCGCTACTACGCGTCGCTCGCTGAGATGCAGCGTGCCTTCGACGCCTGGCGAGACATCTACAATCAGGAACGGCCACACGAGGCGATCGGCCTGGAGGTTCCGGCCTTTCGCTACCGGCCCAGCGTGCGTTCGTATCCGGAAGTCCTGCCGATGCCGGAGTACGGTCCCGACGATCGCGTTCACAAGCTGCGCATCAACGGAATGCTCCACGTCAACAAGTGCGACTTCTACTTGAGCCAAGCGTTCGGAGGGCAGCTCCTAGCCGTCCGCCCCTCAGCCGAGGACGGCGTATTCACCATTCACTTCTTTCACAAACAGCTCGGGTCAATCGACCTGCGTAGCCCCGGTTCTGTCGTACGCTAACGGTCGGTGAATGTGTCCACCATGTCTCCGGCCACCTGTCCACCATGTCTCCGGTACGTACAGAGACGCCAGCGCTCCGGACGCGAACATCGCGGTCGCGCCGTAGCTATCCCCACATCCCCGACTTTGCCAGCTTCTGAATCTTTTTCAGGATGCGGTCCTTTTTGAAACCGCGAAGGTGATCGATGAACAGGCTGCCGTTGAGGTGATCGATCTCGTGGCAGAGCGCGCGGGCCATGAGTCCTTCGCCGCGGAGCTCGCGCTGCTGCCCGTTGCGGTCGGTGAAGCGAACCTTCACGCGCTCCGGCCGCGTTACGTTTTCGACGAAGTCGGGAATCGAAAGGCATCCCTCTTCTTCCGTGATCTGCCCTTCCATCTCCACGAGCTCCGGATTGATGAAGATGTGCAGGTTGCCCGGCTTCTTGCCGACCGTGAGATCGATCACCGCCAGCCGTTTCGGGATGCCGACCTGGTTCGCGGCCAGTCCGACACCCGGCGCGGCATACATCGTGTCGACCATGTCGTCGATCAGCTTCTGCAACGCAGAATCGATGTCGCCGACCGGCTGCGTCGGATTGCGTAAAACGGAATCGCCGTATTTGACGATGGGAAGAACGGCCAAGGTCTGCTCCTACTTTCTCTTCAAACTTTCGATCATCGCCTCGACCGTGTGCTCGGCGCGGCGTTGATAAAAGTCGTTGAGGACCTTGCGGATTCCGGGGTACATCGCCAGGGCGTTGTCGAGTTTGTCTTTGTCGAGTCGGAGCAGTTCGGTGCGCTGCGATGCGGTGATGGTGGCGGTGCGCGGCTTACCCGTGAGCATGCTCACCTCGCCGAAGAAATCGCCCTCGCCGAGGCGGGCCAGGTAGAGCGCCGAGCCTCCGGCTCCGTTCGTGAAGACCTTCACTTCGCCGCTGGCGATGATGTACATCGACGCACCGGGCTGTCCTTCGCTGATGATGACGCTGCCCTCGTCGTGCGACTCCAGCTCCATCTCGCGCACCAGCGCGTCGCGCTCTTCCTCGCTCAGGACTTCGAAGAGCGGCGACTTGGGCACGGGACGAGTGAAAAGCGGATCGCTCTTCCCGGCCGTCTCTTCCTGCGGCGCCGGCGCGGCGATCTGACCGCGCAGTTTCTCCGCCTTTTTGGCGACGGCGATGGCCTGCACGGTCAGTCCGTTGTCCTCGTAGTACTTCGCCGTGTGCTCGTACTGCGCGATCGCGTCCTCGTGCTGGCCCGCGCCGGCCAGCGCGTCGGCGTACTGCAATCGGATGCGGGGATTGGACTGGTATTTGTCGAGATCGCGTTTGAGGAGCGGAACCGCGCGCGCATATTCGCGGCGCGCAAGAAGCGATGCCCCGCTTTCGTTTTCGTCAGCCATGGATTGGGATTGTATCGGGTGCGGGGTGTGGGGAGTTGGGTGTAGGGAGTAGAAAATCGGACTCAGAGATTGCCTCTACCACTCCCCACTCCCTACGCCCCACTCCCTGATCAGTACTTCACGCGTTTTAACTCGAGCTTCGCCGAGGAGGCTGCTGTTGAGTACGGATACCGGCGGATCACTTCGTCGAAGGTCTTGCGCGCCATGCCGAGGTCGCCGGTTTTCTCGAAGGTGAGTCCGATCTTGAACATGGCGTCGGGCGCCTTGTTCTGTTCGGGATACTCCTTCGTGACGCGCTCGTACGCGCGCATCGCGTTCGTGAAATCGGAGGCGGCGTAATACGTCTCGCCGATCCAGTAGAGCGCGTTGTCAGCCAGCTCGCCGGAGGGATCGGCATCGAAGACTTGCTGGAGTGCGGCGCGCGCGTCGGCCATGCGTCCTTTGCCGTAGAGGATGAGCGCGCCGCGATAGCTGTCGGCGATCGCGGCATTCTGGAGTGGTCCGCTCACCGGCGGCGCCGTCGCACGAACGGGAGCGGGCGATGGAACTGGCGCCGGCTCCAATGCGGGACGTGGCGCGGGTTCTACGACTCGCGGCTGCGTCTGCACCGCGACACGCGTCTCCGGTTGCGGCGCTGCCTCGAGGCGAGCGATGCGCGCGTTGAGCACATCGATCCGTTCGAGCAGCTCCGTCATCGACGTCTGCATCTCCGCGAGACGTGCATCCGAGGCAGCGTTCGCCGCCGATGAAGTTTCCGCGGGCGGCACCAGTGACGGCACGTCGTTCTCATCGGCCTTCTTCGTCGCGCAGGCCGTCAGCAGCAGCAGGAGAACGACGTACTTCTTCATGCGGTCTTCATCGTCCCGAGTTTCTGTTTCGCCTTGCCGGCGTA
>JAXDIO010000408.1:0-12103 GCA_034663965.1 Thermoanaerobaculia bacterium
ACATGCCGCAGTTTCGATACGACATCCGCAACGTTGCCATCATCGCCCACGTCGACCATGGGAAAACCACGCTCGTCGACGCTCTCCTCCGCCAGTCCGGCGCCGTGCGCGCCAACCAGCAGATGGATGAGCGCGTCATGGACTCGAATGATCTCGAGAAAGAGCGCGGGATCACCATCCTCGCCAAGAACACCTCGATCCGCTATCTCGTCGACGAGCCCGACGCGCTCGGGCATCTCGTTCACCACGAAGCCACGCACACCGCGTCCGGCCACGACCTGCCCGCCACCTTCATTCATCCGAGTGAAGTGAAGATCAACATCGTCGACACCCCCGGCCACGCCGATTTCGGCGGGGAAGTGGAGCGAGTTCTCTCGATGGTCGACGGCGTCATCCTCCTCGTCGATGCCGCCGAGGGACCGATGCCGCAGACGCGGTTCGTCATGCGCAAGGCGCTCGGCCTCGGACTGCTGCCGATCGTCGTCATCAACAAAATCGATCGCCAGGACGCGCGTCCGGTCGAAGTGGTCAACGAAGTCTTTGACCTGATGATCGAGCTCGGCGCCTCGGACGAGCAACTCGATTTTCCTATCCTCTACGCCATCGGCCGCCAGGGCATCGTTCGCACGAACCTCGAAGATACGACTGAGGATTGCCGTCCGCTGTTCGACGCGATTCTGAAGCGCATTCCGCCGCCGCCCGGCTACGCCGACGCGCCGCTGCAACTCCTCGTCTCCTCTATCGACTACAACGAATACGTCGGCCGCCTCGGCATTGGGCGCATCCAGCGCGGCAAGCTGCGCCAAGCCGAGGACGTGGTGCTCATCCTTCGCGACGGCACGCACAAGAAGGGCCGCATCACCAAGCTCACGGCCTTCGAAGGCCTCAAGCGCACGGAGATCGACGAAGCCTCGGCAGGGGAGATCGTCGCCGTCGCCGGCTTCGCCGATGTCGAAATCGGCGAGACCTTCGCCTCGGCTGCAAACCCCGAGGCGCTGACGCCGATCGCGATCGATGAGCCGACCGTGTCGATGTTCTGGCTGGTCAACGACTCGCCGTTCGCCGGCACCGAGGGGAAGTACGTCACCTCGCGAAACATCAAAGAACGGCTCGATCGCGAGCTGCGCAAGGACGTCGCCCTGCGCGTCAAAGAGACCGATCTGCCGGACCGCTTCGAAGTCAGCGGCCGCGGCGAGCTGCATCTGTCGATTCTCGCCGAGAACATGCGCCGCGAAGGCTTCGAGTTCGCGCTCTCGCGCCCGACGGTCATCCTCAAAGAGATCGATGGACGCAAGTCCGAGCCGTACGAAGCACTCGTCGTCGACATCGACGAAGCGCACGTCGGCGCGGTCATGGAGAAGTTGCAGACGCGCCGCGGCGAAATGACCGACATGGTCAACCCCGGCTCCGGCCGCGTGCGCATCGAGTTCAAGATTCCAACCCGAGGTCTGTTCGGAATCCGCACCGAGTTCCTGACCGAAACGCGCGGCACGGGACTGCTGTACCACACGTTCCTCGAGTACGGCCCGTACCGCGGCGAGATCGCCGGCCGCAATCGCGGAGCGCTGATCTCGAAGGAAGGCGGCGACACGACCGCATACGCGATCGAGCCGCTCCAGGAGCGGACGGTCCTCTTCATCTCGCCGGGATTCAAGGTCTACGGCGGCCAGATCGTCGGCGAAAACTCACGCGACGCCGACATGGTCGTCCAGGTCTGCCGCAAGAAGCACCTGACCAACATGCGCGCCTCCGGCTCCGACATGGCCGTCCAGCTGACGCCCCCGAAAATCATGACCCTCGAGCAATGCCTCGAATGGATCGAAGACGACGAACTGGTCGAAGTCACCCCGCAGTCGATCCGCATCCGCAAACGGATACTGGATCACTCGATGCGGGTCGTCGCGCAGAAGAAGATTGCTGCGGGTAGTTCGTAGCGCGCGAGTCGGAACGCTGCCGTCTCGGCGGCTGCCCGGCGGCGTCTCGCCGCCGACAGCGAGTCTTGGCGAGACGGAGCCGGTCAGCCGTGATTCCGGCGCTACGAACCGGAAGTCTGACGCCTACGTCGCCTGGTGTTTAGCGAGCTTCATGAGGCGCTGTAGCGTCGGATCGGAGAACTCCATAGAGCGGAGCCAACGATTCTCTTCCTCGACTGACATCGTCGCGATCTTGGTACTCAATTCATCACGAATAGCCCGCACCATTTCGACCGTATCGAACGTCTTCCTTGCATCGTCGTTAGTCATTGGTGAAGCCACCTCTCAGCCCGCCCGCTTACGAGCCGCGGTCTTCCGCTCTCCGTTCTGTCGCGCACGCTCTTCACTGATTCGGTCGGCGAGGAAGACTTTCAGCAGCGACTGGTAAGGAACATCCCGCTGGTTCGCTAGCAATTTGAGCTCCGCGATCATCGATTCCGGCAGCCGAAGCGAAATGGTCCTGAGCGTAGGCCGAAAGTTCGGAAGCGTGATCCGCTGTGCTTTAGACCAGTCGATGTACTCCGTCGAATCCGCCTTGCCCCAGAACTCGCGTTCCTCGTCTTCATCCTTGAACGTTGGTATCTTCTTTCGAGGTTTCATAAGATCTCCGCTCCCGCGCATTCATGTCGCGCGCCGTTATTGGCCGGACGAGATTGCCGCGCACCGTAAACGCAACGAACAGCCATCGCCCGCGGTTCGTCTGACCGAGGGCGAAGTATCTAGCCTCACTTCTGGAATGCGCGACATCGGTCCCAAACGCGATCGGCTGGTTGAGAAAGATTTCTTCGATCTCCCAATCCGTGACGCGATGCTTCGCCCAGTTCTTGCCGATGTTTCCATCGTCCCAGTCGCAACCTTCCCACGAGGAAGGGTCGAGGGTGGCCACGCGCTACGTATATCGCACAAGTATACAAGCGTCAAGGACGCTTCATTGTCGCTCTTTCATCTTCGGCTAGGCCGCTTTTCGGAAATTGCGAAATCCGTAAACATTTCCGCAGGCGGCATCTTCAGCGCACGGCAGATGAGGAGCAGGCTCCACACTCCCGTGTTGCGCGCTCCCAGCTCGATATCGGCGACGTGGTTCCGCGAGACGCCCATCGCCTCCGCGAGGGCTTCCTGCGTGAGGCCTTTCTCCCGGCGGAGGGTGGCGATTCGCCGGCCGAGTGTCTTCAGAGCCTCATCGCGTTTCATCAGGTGCTTGATTGCACAGCATCATTGGCGTAAGCTCCATCCATGATGCTTGGCAAAGACACTGATACGAGTCACTCTGGCCTGTCAATCGTTTCGAAGATTCGCGCCCTCTTTCTTCACCCGCGAGCGACCTACTCCGCTGTCGAAGCGGCGGAGGGGACCGGGATGAGTCTCGAAGATGTTCTGGGTTGGATGGAAGTGGGGGAGCTGGAAGGGATTGAGGTTCGCGGTGAGATCCTGCTGCCGTGGGATGAGCTGGTGTCGTTCGCGATGGATTTCTGGGAACAGGCGGACATCGAGGCGGCGCTCGGAGCGGAACTCGCGGAGGCGCTGCCGGAGCTGTTGCAGCTCGCCGATCTCGAGGTGCGAATCCCGCGCATGGAGGTCGTGGCGCTGGAGAAAATCGCCGCGCGCGACGGCAAGTCGGTCGACACAGTCCTGGGGCGCGAGCTGCGCGATGTCATGTCGGCGCAATCGGAGTGGCTGGCGAGGGAGATTCCCGGCTTCGCGGCGGCGCTGGCGTGGCCCTACTAGAGATGACCATCCGCAGATGGCGCAGATATGCGCGGATAAAACCGCTTCCATCTGGGTTCATCTGCGTAATCTGCGGATGAGCCTTCGTCGGCAACATTCGTGCAGCGGCAGGGCATGAGGTGTTCGTGTGAAGATGAGTCCTGTCGTCCACTTTGGAATGCCGGCCGAGGATCGCATGCGGATGGCGAAGTTTTATACCGACGTGTTCGGCTGGCAGACGCAAATGATGGGGTCGGATATGGGGGCTTACGTGACCGTGGCGACGACCGAGTCGGATGACAATGGACCGAAGAAAGCGGGCGCCATCAACGGCGGTTTCTATCCGAAGAAACCCGATTGGCCGGCGCAGTTCCCTCCGTGGTGATCTCCGTCGACGATCGATGAAGGCGGTGGCCGACGCGGGCGGTAAAGTCCTCGGCGAGCCGATGGACATCCCCGGAATCGGACGGTACGTCTCGTTCTACGACACGGAAGGCAACCGCTTGAGCATGTTGAAGGCGTTGCCGCGCATGGCCGTACGTCCCAAGTCGCAGTAAGACGTCACGCTTGAACTTTCGGATTCAGGCAGACCACCGGCGCTTCGGAATCCAGCGTATTCAGGTGCGCCAGCAGGCGGGCTCGAAGTTCGTCCTGCGTACCCGATGTGTCGAGTGAGAGAAGCTCACAGGCGCGTTGGAGCTGGTCAACCTTCGTGGAAGGATTTTGTGCAAAGCGCAGTGCCTCGGATAGCAATGGCATGGCGTCACCGTCCTGTCGTGCGGGCCAGCTTATTCTCAAATCGCCGTGGCCGCCGGCTCGGCGGCGAGTGCGAAGAGTGCCCGGGCAGCCGAGGCGATCGGCGGCCCGGGAATCCAATGGAGCAACGCAGCCGGACGGCTGGGCAGCATCAACGGCTGTTCGTCATTTCAGGCAGAGTGGCGGCGTTATTTTGATCAGCTGGATTCCCGCCGCGCTATTGGCCACGACGGAACTGCGGGTAAGCGTAGCTTCGACGTAATACCCGTTCTTGATGAAGTCGAAGCGGGTAGCGACGCATTCTTCCGCTCCTCCCACTGTGTAGCCCGTACTGGCCGTTGCGGTATTGCTGTCAAAGGTTACGCGGACCTTTTCCAGGCCGCTTGCCATGTCAACCTGTATGACCTTGACAACGACGCGCGCATCGGATCCCACGTCCAAATAGCGCACTTGCAACGCCATGCCGCCGGAGACGAATAGGCCCTCCACCGGCGTGATGTTGTAGCGAATGACTGCCGAGGTGGTTGGGCGAAGGACAGGTGTCGCCTGCGCCGCGGCGGTCGACACCCCTCCAATCGGATGACCCGACTGGACGATGGCGTGATCAAGAAAGACTTTTGAGACGTCCGTCTCGTCGACTGTTCCGGCCGAACCAACCGTAGTCCAGATGCGGCTCGCGCCGGGCACTTGCGCATGGACCGCGGTAGAGATGCAGAAGGTGATCGATGCCGCGAACAGCACGAGTGAATGAATCCGCACGTAACGATGGAACATGAGCTCCCCCCGGAGCCTGTTGACGCCCCGATGCGGGCGCAACGGGCATGAGTTCAAGATGGACTGACTACGCTGCGCCGTCAGTGAAGGCTCGTGCGAGACGTCTCGCCTTTGCAAGATAGTGACGTGCGATCACAAACCATATCGTGCAATAACGGTGGAATGACGGTGGCCGCGTAGGGGTAGGTCGGCAGGTACCATAGGTCTCTATGACCACGCGTCGAGACAACGGTCCGAATCCTTTCGGCGGAGACGCAGCCGGCATCTTTGCGGTGAACGATCGGATGAATCAGATCGTGATCGAACATCTCGACCCTGCCGCGTGGACAGCCAAACCGCCGGGGAAGGTGCGCACGATTGCGGCGATCTTCACGCACGTGCACAACGTTCGCGCGAAGTGGGTCAGGCTGTCCGCGCCGCACCTGAGGGTTCCGGGGCTGCTCAATCGCGCGCGCTGCACGCCGGATGAGGCGAGTGCAGGACTAGCGGAGAGCGCTGCCCGTTGCGTGGAAATGCTCGCGGACGCCGGGGCAGGGCGCATCGAGACGTTTCGCAGAGACGGTTGGGCTCCGGAGTGGCCGGTTGGTTTGGAGATGCTGGCTTACATGCTTTCGCACGAAGCCCACCATCGCGGGCAGGTCTGCATGCTCGCGCACCAGCTTGGATTCCCGCTGCCGAAGAAAGTGACGTCGCGGCTCTGGAGTTGGGAAACGCTGATCCGCAGATGACACAGATTTACGCAGACTAGATCCAATCTGCGTTTCATCTGCGTCATCTGCGGATGAACTTCAGCCACACGAACAGACTGCTTTTCGGAATGCCGGCGACGAGAAGGCGCGCATGGCGGCGCGGTCAAGCGCGTGATTCAGAGTCTCCTGATAGTTCTCGATGCTACCGGCGTAGCCGTAATTTTCGGATGAGCCTTCGACGTGGTCGCTCCAGCAGGCCGGTCCGCCGGCGGACGGCGTCAGTTCCAGAGCCAGTGCGATGCGGCCGTCGTATCCGGCGCGATGGAGGACGTTTTCGTTCGTCGTGATCATTTCGATGCGCACGTGGAGGACCGATCCCTTGGTCCCGACGGGGGCGCCGGCTTTCGTTAGCGTGGTCTCGAAACCTTCTTTGGCCCATGCGGCGATGTCGTTCGATGCGGTAACCGAGGCGACTGCGCTGGGCTTGTCCTGGACGTACCGTTTCCCGATCGCTTTGTTGTCGCGGGTGTCTTCGACGTCCACGCGGGATATGACGGCACACGCGGGAAGCGAAGGGATCTCCGCCGGGCTGGCCATCGTCTTGTACTTCAGCGGAACGCTCAGCGGCGTGACGGATGACGGTGTTCTGCAGGCAGCAGCGAGCAGCAAAGCAACCACGGTCACGAAGTTCTTCATTTTTCCCCCATGTCCGGCATCGGCCGGGCGAGGCATAGTACGTGGGAATGAGCTTCAGGTTCGGTGACCCGAGCCGAACTCACAAAAGTCTGACGGAACGCCAAGCTAGACTTCGACCGTGATCGAGCAACTGATCCTGCCAGTTAGCGATGCCGATATCGAAGGTCTGGCCCTCCTCCTTCTCGACGCCACCGCCGCCGGCGCCTCGGTCGGCTTCCTCGATTCGACGACGCTGGAAGAGGCGACGGAGTGGTGGCGCGCGACCATCGGCAAGGCTGCCATCGTCCTCGTCGCTCGCGATGAGGATGGGATTGCAGGCACCCTTCAACTGCGTCCCGCGTCGATGCCGAACCAGCGGCATCGTGCGGACATCGCCAAGCTGCTCGTTCATCGACGCGCGCGCGGTAAGGGACTCGGCAGGATGCTGATGGAGGAGATCGAGCGCCGCGCCCGGTCTGCCGGCTTCACGCTCCTGACGCTGGACACGAAGCGCGGCGATGCGGCGGAGTCGTTGTATCGGCGGGCGGGATGGACCGAGGTGGGAGTGATTCCGGGATACGCATTGAATCCGGATGGCTCTTTCTGCGACACGGTCATCTTCTACAAAGAAACGTAGGCCGGCACACGCGCGTGTGTGCCGGCCTACGAAAGGTGTTAGTGCGCGACGGTGACCTGCGTGGTCTTCGTGCTGGTGTGGCCGCCGCCGTCGGTGCAGGTGATGGTGATCGTGTAGATGCGGCCGCTGCCGGTGCCGGAGCGCTCGGCGCGCAGGTTGACGTGGTGCGCGTCGACGATCTGCCAGTCGGGCGACGTGTCGCCATCGCCGAGGCCGTTGACCTGCTCGTTGCTGGTGACGGAACTGATTGCGCAGGCTCCGGTTCCGCATCCGCCGCTGAGCGTGTAGCTGACGGTGACGGGAACGTACTTGTGGTTCGGCGGCCAGAGCGAATTCGGATTCGCGGTTCCGCCGGTGATGACGAGCGGCGGCGCGGTGACGGTGATCGTCTGCGTCGCGCTTGCGCTGTTGTTCGCGGCGTCGGTGGCCGTCCATGTGATGGTGGTCGTGCCGAGCGGAAAGGGCGCGCCGAGCGGCTGACTGTCGCTGCGCGCGCTGGTGATTGTCACGCTCGAGCAGCTATCGCTGGCGGTGGCGGTGCCGGGATCGACGGTGACGGAGCAGGTCGCACCGGCCGTTGCGGTGATGTTTACCGGCGCGGTGATCGACGGCGGCGTGGCATCGGTCACGGTAATCGTCTGCGTCGCGATTGCAATGTGCGCGCTCGTGTCGGTCGCGGTCCAGGTGATCGTGGTGACGCCGATCGGATACGGCGCACCGAGCGGCTGTGCGTCGCTGCGGGAACTGGTGACGGTCACGCTGGAGCAGGAGTCGGAGGCGACCGGCGTTCCGGGATCGACCGTGGCGTTGCAACTCGCGCCGGCGGTCGTGGTGACGTTCACGGGTGCGGTGATCGTTGGCGGATTCGCGTCCGTCACCGTCACGTGCTGGATGGCGGCGGCGCTGTTGCCGTGGCCGTCGTTGGCGGTGTAGGTGACGTTGGTGGTGCCGACGGGGAAGACGTTGCCGGCCGGAACGCCGCTGCGGACGATGACCACGCAGCTGCTGCAGTTGTCGGTCGCGGTGGCGTGTCCCAGCTGCGCGTCGCTGACGACGGCCGAGCACGACGGACCGGCGGCGACGCTGACGGCCGGCGGCGCCGTGACGACGGGCGCGGTCGTGTCGGAAGCGCCGGCGGTGAGGAGCACGCTGGTGAAGGGGGTGTTCATGTTCGGCACGATCAGGTCGGCCGCGCCGTCGCAATTGAGATCGATCGCGGCGATGGCGTTCGGCTGCCAGTGCGAATTGATGCAGGTCGGACCGTAGCCGACGCTGATCGGCACGATGGCGCCGAAGGTTCCGTCGCCATTGCCGGGGCGCGCGCTCAGGTTGCTGCCGTCCGGAGTGCAGCCGAACTGGTTGGCCGTGACGATGTCGATGTTGCCGTCGCCGTCGAGATCCGCGAGCGCGACGAAAACCGGGTTGGTGACGACGGTGTTGATCTGGAAACGATTGCGCGTGAAGGTGGCGTCGCCGTTGTTGCGCAGCACCGTGACGCCGCGCAGGAAGTTGCCGGCGGTGGTGACGAGATCGACGTCGCCGTCGTGATCGATGTCCGCCGCCGCAACGTGCACGGCGCCGTCCGCGCCTTCGATCGGATCGGGATAAAGAATGTAGGCCGGCGCGCCGAACGTGCCGTTGCCGGCGCCGAGGAAGATGGCGGTCGTGTCGCCGGTGGGAACCGCGAGGTCGAGGTGATGGTCGCCGTTCAGATCGGCCGCCACGACCGCGAGCGGCGAATGCGTGTCGGTTGAGATGACGCTGGCCGCGGCGAAGTGGCCGGTGCCGTCGCCGAGGTAGAGGCGGACGCCGTTGGGGAAGTGTTGGCGTCGACGGCGAGGAGATCGAAATTGCCGTCTTCGTTCACGTCGGCAGCGACGAGGCGCGACACGAAGCCGTTCGTGGCGGGACTGTTCGCGGTCGCGAGAGCCGTGAACGTGCCGGAGCCGTCGTTGTTGTTCAGCAGAATGGAGATGATGTGGCCGACCGGATCGGCGCTGAATCCGGCGGTGTTGCCGACGGCGAGATCGGGCGCGCCGTCGTTGTTGAAGTCGCCGGAGACGATGGCCTGCGGCGCGACGAAGCCGTTGATCGTGGCCAGCGTCCGGAACGAACCGCCGCCGCTGCCGAAACGGACGGTGACGCTGTTCGCGAACTGATCCGCGGTGGCGAAGTCCTCCGCGCAGTCGTTGTTGAAATCAGCGACGGCGATTGCAAACGGCCCCGACCCGCCGGTGAGTATGGTCGGAGGCGGATAGGAGATCGCCGCTAACAGCGGTACGGTGGCGAGAAGTACACAGAGGGGGACCATCGATCGATGCATGGGGTCTCCTTTTGGTTTGTGGTTGATGAGAGAGAGAACGGAAATCTAAGTTACTTGGTCGGGTGGGGGTGCGACGGTGCGCACGCGCGGGTTCGAGAGGGAGACGGTTCACGCGGAGACGCGGAGGACGCGGAGGGAGTCAGAGGAATTTCAGGAAGGCTTCGGGAGGGAGCGGACATCTTCGAGGAGCAACGCCAGGACTTCACGAAGGTTCGCGTTCAGTTCATCGTGTAACTCTTCATGCGGGTCAGAAACACTCCTTATCGCTCCCTGCTGCTCTCCGCTCCTCCGCGTCTCCGCGTGAACCCGTTCTCTGTAAATTAGTAATCCGCGAGCGATAACTTCCCGCCCTCCCACACCCGCCCGAATTCCGCGGTGACTGACGCGGCGTCCTTCTTTTGTGCACGCAACGCGGCGGCGAGGGCGAATAGCGAGCGGGGGTTGTGCGGATTGCGACTCAGGTCGGCGCGCAGCACTTTCTCGGCTTCCGATGCGCGACCCGCGCGGAGGAGCGCGGCGCCGAGGGTTTCGCGGGTGGGGTAGAACCAGTCGGTCGGCTCGTCGTAGTCGAGGGTGTCTTCCTGGGCGACGGCTTTCGTGTATTCGGCGATCGCGTCGCGCGTGTTGCCGCGGGCTTCGGCGATGCTGCCGGCCAGGACGTGAACGGCAACTTCGGCGACGGCTTTTTCGGAGTTCTGGAAGAGGCCGGGATCGTCGGGGACGTTCGCGCGGGCGGCTTCGAACGCTTTCTGTTCCGATTCAGCGCCGGCGACGTCGCCGAGTTTCGCGAATGCGGAGCCGCGCGCGAAATGGGAAAAGGTCGTCGATAGCGGACCGACGTCGACCGGCTTCGCTTTCAAGACGTCGTTCCAGCGGCCAAAGCGGACCAGGAGGAGGAGCGTGCTCGCGGCGGCGTATTCGGCGGGCGGCATTTCTTTAGCCATCATCGTGGCGTTGGCCGCGAACTCGTCGGCCATCGTCTTCGCCTCGTTGAAGCGGCCGGACATCGCGTAGGACGCGAGGCCAAACTGGAGATTGTGGTTGTAGTACATCGCCGCGTAGATGCCTTCGCCGCCGTGGTTCTTGATGAAGATGCGGTCGGAGGCGGCGGCGTTGGCGTTCGCGCGCGCGGCGCCGGCGTAGTTGCCGGTGCGCTGGTAGATGTGCGCGGGCATGTGCACGAGGTGGCCGGACATCGGCGCAAGCGTCTTGAGGCGAGCGGCGCTGGCGAGGGCGCGCTCGGGATGCGGCGACGCTTCGATGGCGTGGATGTAGTAGTGATTCGCGCCGAGGTGGTTGGGGTTGCGGCGGAGGACGGATTCGAGTGTCGAGACGATCTCGGTTGTCCCTTCGTTCGGCTTGCCGTCGTGCGACCAGAATTTCCAGGGATGGAGATCCATGAGGCTCTCGGCGTAGAGCGTGGCGATGTCGAGATCGTCGGGATATTTGCTCGTGAGCGATTTCATGGCTGCGCTGTAGTCGCGGCCGAGCGCTTTCAAATCGGCTTTCGGATCGTTGCTGTAGCGCTTTGCCAGTGCTGCGATGAGGGCGCGTTCCTTCGCCGAGGCGTGCGACTGATGCGCGATCGCGGCATGGGTGTAATCAAAACCCTGCTTCTCGCGGTCGGGATCGACGTCCATGTTGATGTTCGGTCCGAGCGCGAGGGCGGCGCCCCAGTAGCCCATGGCGAGGTTCGGATCGAGGTGCGTGGCTTGTTGGAACGACGCGACGGCGGATTCGTGGTTGAAGCCGTAGAGGTACTTCATCCCCTGATCGAAGAAGTGCTGCGCTTGCGCGTTCTTCGTCGAGACAGGCCAGTGGACGTTGCCGAGGCCGGACTCGATGACCGCCGGCTTCGGAGACGGCGACGGCATGTCGTGCTGTGCGAATGCCGAGGCGGCGAGGAATGAGGTTAGCGCGAGGAGTCGAAACGTGCGCACGGTGGCCTCCATGATCGAGACGTACGGGGGCAGCGACGGAGCGAATTGCAAATCATACAAAAGAAAAACGGCGGCTTTCGCCGCCATTTTTCGAATTCGCTGCGTTCGTAACTACGCGTTCGTCGCCTTCTGCGTGAACCCTTCCGTCGAGTCGCCCGGCTTGTAGAGCGAGTAGCCGCGGCGGACGCGTTTCGGATCGAGGCGGCTGCCGAGTTTCTCGTTCAGGCGGTTTTCGAATCCCTTGATGCCGTTCTGATCGGTGCCGCTGAGGATGGCCACGAACTCGCCGGCGCGGTTGTGACAGACCACATCCTCCTGCCGGCACAGCTGCGCGAGCGAGCGATTCAGTTCGGGATCGTCGTCATTCGCCTTGAGCCAGTAGAGCGCGAACGGCTGATCGAACTTCGAAACGGTGTCGACGTTGCGCTGCAGCCGTTGGTTGAACTCGGGATCGAACTGAACGCGGTCCTCTCCGCTCGTCTGCATGACCGGACCTTTGCGCGACGGCGACGCCTCGCCGGCATTCATCAGCGACGCCATCTCCTCGGGAGTGATGGTGGTCATGTGCGAGTCGCGCAGATTGAGGCGGCGTCCGCTGCGGCGGATGAGCGCGTCGACGCGGGCGCGCAGTT
>JAXDIO010000369.1:0-6666 GCA_034663965.1 Thermoanaerobaculia bacterium
CCCACCTCGGACCCAAACGACGGAAGAGCGGGCGAATGGGCGTGCCTCCGTCGACAATTGCTGAAGCTACCTCTCTCTCTCTGCAACGCGTGCCGGAGGGTCTCGATCGAGCTGCTGTTCTGATGTGAAGTAGGCGCAGGGACGCGGCGTGTGGGAGCGCCCACTCCACATCAGCCAGCTCGGCTTCCCCATAGAATGCACCGATGAAAATCGCATTCATCGGCCTCGGCGCCATGGGTTTCCCGATGGCGCGCCACCTCTCCAAACAACACGAACTCGTCGTCTGGAATCGCACCCGCGAAAAAGCGGAGCGCCATGCGCGCGAGCACGGGACGACCCTCGCGAACGATCTTGCCGACTGTGCGAACGCCGAGGTCATCATCACCATGCTGCCGACGAGCGTGGAGGTCGATGAGATCGTCGACAAGCTGTTGCCGTCGCTGCGTCCCGGAACGCTGTGGATCGATGCGACCAGCGGCGATCCAAGTGCTTCGAAGCAAACTGCCGCTCGCCTCGCCGAAAAGGGCGTGGCCTTCGTCGATGCGCCGGTCACCGGCGCGACCGTCGGCGCCGAGAACGCCACGCTCACGATCATGATCGGCGGCGATGCAGCGGACTTCGAGAGGGCCCGCGAAATCCTCCAACTCTGCGGCAAGACCATCATCTACGTCGGTCCGGTCGGTTCCGGCCACGCCATCAAAGTCCTCACGAACACGATCATGGGCGCGACGGTCTGGATCACCTCGGAGTGCCTGCTGCTCGCGAAGCAATACGGCATCGATCTCAAGACCGCGCTGGCCGTGACAAACGCCGGCAGCGGACGATCGAACGCCTCCGAAAACCTGCTGCCGATGCGGCTTCTCGAGCACAAGTGGCCGCTCGTCTTCAAACTCGCGCATCACGACAAAGACATCCGCATCGCCGCATCGATCGCGCACCAGCAGCACGCCGCCACGCCGATGCTCGCGCTGACGCAGCATCTCTTCACGTCATCGCTCAACCAACTCGGCGACGGCGCCGACTACATCGAGGTAGCGAAGATCGTGGCGAAGATGAACGACACGAACTGGGATTAGACTTTCGCCACACGTGTCCCTTCCTCCCGGCACCCGGCTCGGCCCGTACGAGATCGCTACGCCCATTGGCGCGGGCGGGATGGGTGAGGTATACCGCGCCAGCGACACGCGGCTCTCGCGCGACGTCGCCATCAAAGTGCTGCCGGCGGAGTTCGCGCGCGATGCGCAACTGCGAGCGCGCTTCGAGCGCGAGGCGAAGGCGATCTCCAGCCTCAACCATCCGAACATCTGCATGCTGTTCGACGTCGGCTCGCAGAACGACGTCGAATATCTGGTGATGGAGTATCTCGACGGCGAGCCGCTCACCGAGCGTCTCGCGCGCGGCCCGCTGCCGGTCTCGGACGTGCTCCGCCATGGCATCGAAATCGCCGACGCGCTCGACAAAGCGCACCGCACCGGCATCATTCATCGCGACCTCAAGCCTGGCAACGTCATCCTCACGCGCAGCGGCTCGAAGCTGCTCGACTTCGGGCTGGCCAAAGCGATGGACGCGGCGCTGGTCGCCTCCACCTCGCCGCAAAGCATCACGGCGATGCTGCCCGACGAGCCGCTAACCGCCGAGGGAACGCTGGTGGGGACGTTCTGCTACATGGCGCCGGAGCAGATCGAATACGCCCGCAGCGACGCGCGCACCGACATCTTCGCGTTCGGCTGCATGCTTTACGAGATGCTCACCGGCCGCCGCGCGTTCAACGCCGGGAGCCGGGCCGGGATGATCGCGCAGATCATCGCCGGCGATCCGACGCCAATCTCGACGCTGCGTCCGATGACGCCGGTGTCGCTCGACCGCGTCGTCCGCACGTGCCTCGCGAAAAATCCCGACGATCGTTTTCAGACCGCACACGACGTGATGCTCGCGCTGCAGTGGATCCGCGACGAGCAAACGAATCCATCGGCGCCGCTGCCGATGGCCCGCGCGCGCGGACGGATGTGGCGTGAGCGCGTCGCGTGGGCGATCGCGCTTCTCCTTGCAATCGGCGCCGCGGCTGCAATCGCGATGTGGTCACGACGCGAGATCGATTCGCTGCGCCAGCCGGTCGTTGCGTCAATCGGCCCGCCGCGCGGATTGCGATTCGTCTTCACCGGCGACTACGCCGGCTCGCCTGTGTTGTCGCACGACGGCCGCCGCGTCGCCTTCGTCGCTGCGTCGCCGGAAGGGAAGCGCACGCTGTGGGTGCGCTCGCTCGATGCCGCCGAACCGCGCGAAATCGAAAACAGCGACGATGCGATGTTTCCCTTCTGGTCGCCCGACAATCACGCTCTCGGATTTTTCGCGCACGGGAAGTTGAAGACCGTCGATTCCTCCGGAGGCGTACCGATCGTCGTCACCGAGGCGCCGAATGCCCGCGGTGGAACGTGGAGCGAGGACAACGTCATCGTCTACACGCCCGAAACGCGCGCCGGGCTGTATCGCGTCAACGCCAGCGGCGGCACGCCGGTCGCTCTCACCACTCCAGGCGGCGGCATCACCACGCATCGCTGGCCGCTCTTCCTCCCCGGCGGCAAGTCGTTTCTCTACCTCGCGGCGAATCACTTCGTGCCCGGCTCACGCGCCACCGCGCTGCATGTCCGCTCGCTCGACGGCCGCGATGATCACGTCGTCGCGCAGACTCTGGCGAATGTCGCCTACATCGATGGCCGCCTGCTGCTGCTGCGCGAAAGCACGCTCGTCTCGCAGCCGTTCGATGTCAGCCGCGGCGTGTTGACCGGCAGTCCGTCCATCGTCGCGCAGAATGTTCGCTTCGATGCCTCGACGTGGCACGGCGTCTTCGATGCCGCCGGCCGCACGCTCATCTATCAACCGGGCGGCACGCTGTCCGGCACGCACCTCGTCTGGTTCGGACGTGACGGCAAGAACCTCGGCACGCTCGGCGAGGTGGCCAAGTACTACGACCTCAAACTCTCGCCCGACGGCCATCGCCTGGTCACAAACGCCGGCGAGCCGCGCGCCGACATCTGGGTCATCGACGCCGATCACGACGTACGCACGCGGCTCACGTTCGAAGAAGGCTCGATCAACGAGGCGCCTGTGTGGAGCCACGACGGCACGGAGATCATCTACGCCGCGCGGGACAAGCCGGAAGCGCGCGCCGCCATCTATCGCCGCCGTGCCGACGGCAACGGTCCGCGCCAACTCGTAGCCCGTCTCGCCGGCGACGCCGACCCCGGAGCTGTGTCGCCCGACGGCCATTGGGTCGCAGTCTCGCTCTGGCAAAATCCCGCCGCGCCGCAGATCTGGGCAGTGCCATTGATTGCTGGTGTTCAACCGCGCGCGATCATCGCCGGCGAATTCGCAGCACACGATCCCCGAATCTCTCCCGACGGCCGATGGCTGGCCTACACCTCGAACGAGAGCGGCCGCGACGAAATCTACGTCGTCCCCTTCCTCGGCACCGGCGGCAAGTGGCAGGTCACGACAACGGGCGGCCATTCGTCCCGCTGGTCCCCCGACGGCGCGCACCTCGACTACCTCACCGCCGACAACACGCTGACCGAGGTGGATGTCCAGACCGCGACGACGTTCGCCATCACCGCCACCCGTCCCCGTTACCGGCTCGACGTCAACCCCGTCTCCTCTTCCGACTACGATCTCGCGCCAGATGGACGGGTAATCGCGAACGGAGGGGAGGCGGATCCATCGCCAGTCACCGTCGTAGCGAATTGGAGATAGAACCTTTCACACGGAGGCGCGGGGGCGCGGAGAAAGGCGTAACTTAGGCGTCGAAAAGCGTGATTGGAAGAACCTTTGCGAAATGCACAAAGTCCGCATCCTTCGTAAAGATCGAGAACTCGTTGCGGACGGCGACTGCGCAAATCAGGAAATCGGTGTTGGAGCCTTGGATGCCTTTCGCTCGGCAGCGGTTGAAGAACGAAGCAGCTTCCTCGTAGTCGGCAGACGTGACCTCGGAGTTGGGAAAGCCGCGAAGGTTTTCGCGCAGGCGATCAAACTGCGCGCGTTCTTTGATCCCGGACAAGATTTCCTGCCGGATCGGGCCAATGATGGCGACTCGTCCATCCTTGATCAGCACTGCCAACGCCGAGATCGTGGCTGCGTTTTCCGGAAGAGATTTGCGGCGCAACCCCAGCGACCAGATCGGTGAGTCGACAAGGACCTTCACGGTTTCCGGCGCTGCTTCTTGTAGTCGTACTTCGGATCGAAATCGATCTTTCCGAAGAGCTCCAGAATCTTCATTTGCTTGCGATGTTGGATGAACTCATGTAGCGCCTGCGTCACGGTTGCTTTCTTCGTTCCGAGGCCGCCGATGGCTTGGGCTTCGTTCAGCAGGCCATCGTCGATTGCCAGGTTGGTAGCCATGTGCGTCATTCTACACAAAGAACTGTGTAAAGCAATGCCCCTCCGCGTCCCCGCGACTCCGCGTGAAAAACGGTCTCGCGCAGTTTGTGCATAGAATCCGCGTCGCAAATCAACTGGAGGTAATTTTGATGCGTAAGTCCTTCCTCGCAATCCTCTTCCTGCTCCTCGCGCTGCCGCTTGTCGCGGACGAGGGCATGTGGCTTTTCAACCGGACGCCGAACGCGATCTTCAAGCAGCGGTATGGGTTCGAGCCGACCAAGGCGTGGCTCGACCATCTGCAGAAGTCGTCCATTCGATTCAACAGCGGCGGATCGGGATCGTTCGTTTCGGCTGACGGCCTCGCGCTCACCAACCATCACGTCGGGCTCGATTGCCTGGCCAAGATCTCCACCAAGGATCACGACTACGTCACCACGGGCTACTACGCCAAGACGCAGGCCGACGAGGTGAAGTGCGTCGATCTCGAGCTCAACGTGCTGCAGTCGATCGAAGACGTCACCGCGAAGGTCAACGCCGCCGTGACGCCCGGTATGACCACCGCGGCCGCGCAGGCGGCGCGGCGTGGCGTGATGAGTACGATCGAGCAGGACTCGGTGAAAGCCACCGGACTACGTAGCGACGTCGTCACGCTGTTCCAGGGCGGCGAGTATCAACTCTATCGCTACAAGGTCTACACCGACGTGCGGCTCGTTTTCGCGCCGGAAGTGGCCATCGCCTTCTTCGGCGGCGACCCGGACAACTTCGAGTATCCGCGCTACGACCTGGACGTCTGTTTCTTCCGCGCGTACGAGAACGGCAAGCCGGTGCATCCGGCGGACTACCTCAAGTGGAGCGAAACCGGTGCGAAGGACGGCGATCTCGTCTTCGTCTCCGGTCATCCCGGATCGACGAGCCGTCTGAACACGATGACGCATCTGCAGTTCTTCCGCGACATCGCCTATCCATTCACGCTCAATCTGCTGCGGCGCCGCGAGGTGCTGCTGACCAACTACGCGCAGCGCAGCCTCGAGAACGACCGCCGCGCGCACGATGATCTCTTCGGTGTGAAGAACTCGCGCAAGGCCTACCTCGGGCGCATCGCCGGCCTTCAGGATCCGGCCGTGCTGGCGGCGAAAGCGGCCAGCGAAACGGCGCTGCGCCAGAAGGTGACCGCCGACGCGCAGCTCAACACATCGTATGGCGATGCGTGGCAGAACGTCGACGCCGCGATCAACACCTATCGTCCGATCTACCTCGAGTACCGCTTCATCGAAGGCGGCGTGGCCTTCAACAGCCACCTCTTTCAGACGGCGCGTACGCTGCTCCGCCTCGGCGATGAATCGACGAAGCCGAACGGCGAACGTCTGCGTGAGTATCGCGAGTCGAACCTGCCCTCGCTCAAGCAAGGTCTGTATTCAGAAGCTCCGATCTATGAGGATCTGGAGATCGTCACGCTGACGGATTCGCTCTCGAACTGGCTGGAAGTCGCGCCGACTGATCCGCTGGTGAAGCAGGTGCTGGCCGGCAAGTCACCGCAGGAGCGCGCCGCGGAACTGGTCCACGGGACGAAGCTCAAGGACGTCGCCGCGCGCAAAGCGCTTGGCGAAGGCGGCAAGGCCGCCGTCGACGCGTCGAACGATCCGATGATCCAGGTAGCGCGCATGGTCGATGCGCACGCTCGCGAACTGCGCACGCAATACGACAACAACATCGCCGAGCCGCTGCGCCAGTCGTACGCGAAGATCGCCAACGCACAATTCAAGACCAGCGGCGGCGATACCTATCCGGACGCCACGTTCACGCTGCGGCTTTCGTACGGAACGGTGAAGGGATTCACGGAGAACGGTGCGAACGTTCCGTGGGCCACCGAGATCGGCGGCACGTTCGAGCACGCCGCAGAACATGGCAACGAGGGCGAGTTCAAACTGCCCTCGTCGTGGATTTCGAAGAAGGCGGTGCTCGACAACGACAAGACGCCGTACGACTTCGTCATGACCGCGGACATCATCGGCGGCAACTCCGGCAGCCCGGTGGTGAACCGCAACAACGAATTCGTCGGCATCATCTTCGACGGCAACATCCAGTCGCTCCCGTGGGACTACCAGTTCGACGACCGGGTCGGCCGCGCCGTGGCCGTCCATTCGGCCGGCATCCTCGACGCGCTGAAGAAGGTCTACAGCGTGCCGGGGCTGGTGAAGGAACTGACCGGAAAATGAAGACGCGGGATGCCGCGGCGGACGACGCCGCGGCAATCGCGCGCATCTACAACGAGGGGATCGACGACCGGGTGGCCAC
>JAXDIO010000382.1:0-15964 GCA_034663965.1 Thermoanaerobaculia bacterium
CGAATGCGCAATTGAAGCGAAGTTGTATCCTCCGCGCGTGCGCATTCGACTGCACAGCCTGCCGTTACTTGCGTGCGCCGCGTTACTCTCCTGCCGCACGATGACGCCCCACGAAACAGGATTTCTGATTCGTACCGTGACCGTTCGCGGGACGGCGTATCCGTACACGGTGTACCTGCCGCGCGCGTTCGACACATCGAAGCGATGGCCGGTGATCCTGTTTCTGCACGGCTCCGGCGAACGGGGAGCGGACGGTTTGAAGTCGACCCAGATCGGAGTGGCGGCAGCGATCCGCGCGAATCCCGATCGCGTTCCCGCGATCGCCGTTTTCCCGCAGGCGCCGGTCGATTCGCGCTGGCTCGGCGATCCGGCCGATGCGGCGATGGCAGCGCTGGAGCAGAGCGTCAACGAGTTCCATGGCGATCGATCGCGCATCTATCTCACCGGGTTGTCGATGGGCGGCTACGGAACGTGGCATCTCGCGCTCGCACATCCCGATACCTTCGCCGCGCTGGTGATCGTGTGCGGCGGATTGCTGCCGCACGAGACGACGACTGCCGTGCAGCAATCGCCGATGACGATGGGGACGAACGATCCGTACGCGTTCACCGCACACGCGCTGCGGAATCTGCCGATCCGCATGTTTCACGGTGATGCCGATCCTGTCATTCCGGTGACGGAATCGCGGCGTATGGCCGAGGCGCTGAAGCAGGAGGGCGCGGACGCGACGCTCGTCGAATTCGCGGGCGTCGGCCACAACTCGTGGGACCGGGCGTACGGCGATGCCGAGCTTTGGCAATGGCTGTTTCAGCAGAGCGTGAGGCCTCGGTGAACGGGCGCGAAGGCGAACGGTATCGCGGCGTTACGCTCTACCTCTTTTTCCTCATCCCAGGTCTGATCTCCCTCGGCTACTCATGGATGACGGTGCAGCAGCGCCTGGTGCCGTTGCTCTCGACATCTGCCGATCCGCAGCGCGCGCACACGATCCTCGTGCGCTGGCTCGACCACGGATACTTCGCCTCGCACGGACTCCTCTGGCCGGTCGCCGATGGCAGCACGATCTATCGTTCCGCCACCGGCGCGCACATGATCAGCGCCTTCCTGGTCGAGAAGATCTGGATCGGGATCACAGGAAGATACGGCTGGAAGCTGCTGGCGCTGCACAACGAATTGCTCGTGCTGCTGACCGCGGCGTTGCTGGCGTTGCTGTGTTACCGAACGGCGCGCCGTTTCGGCGCCACGCCGGTACCCGCATTCGTGGCCGGCGTGGCGGCGCAAAGCGTCTGGCTGACCTTTCCCGACGTCCTCTCTGTCTTCTGGCACGCGTCGGAACAGGTCACGGGGACCTTCGCGGCAATCGGTTTTCTGCTGCTGGAGGAACGCGCGCTGGACGGTGGCCGCACGCGGCGCCTGACGATCCTGCAGGCGCTCGCGATGTTTGCGCTGGCCTACATCGAGATAATGGTGGCCGTGGGGTTCGTGGCGTCGTACCTGGCCGCGCTCCTTCTGCTGCGCGGCGAGCGCATTCCGTGGAAACGGCTTGCCGCGGTGCTGATCCTTCCGCCGATGTTTGCAGCGGCGATCTACGGCGTGCAGTTACTGAGCGCGAAAGCGGAGGCGAGACGGACGGGCGTGAAACTCTACGGATCCGGTTTCCTCTACCGCAGCGGACTCGATGGCGACGCGATGTTCTACGGCGAGCACCTCGATATCGCCTTCGGACGCGACATGCTTCGCGCGCATCGCGACGGCAACACGCGGTTTCTCTTTCACTGGCCAGGACTTTTTTTTGCCGGCGCGATCTCGCTGCTGGCCGTGTTCGCGGCCTATCTTCGCGGGCGTGCGCCGCGCATCGCCATCATCGTGCTCGTGACACTCACCGGCCCGTACCTCATCTACGCCGCCGTGTTCAGTCAGGCGGTGGTGCTGCATCCGTACTTGTATGACGTGTTGCTGATGACGCCGCTCGTGATCGCGCTCTTCGGCATGATGCCGGCGCTGGCGGAGTCGCTCACGGGACGGACAGGGCTCATCATCCTGATCGCGCTCTTTGCGGCGATGTGGCTCTCGATGTTCCAGCTGCGGCTGTACGCGCTCACCAATCCCGCGCCGCAGCCGGCGGGAGTGCTGGCCGCTCCGAACGGCGGCCGGCCATGACGCCGGAGTCCGTGTGGACTCCGGCGTCACGATGAGCGGCGTTAATGCGAAGGGCGATGGCGCGGAGTGACGACCATCGCGGTGACCCGATCGGAATCGACGCTGCCGCACGTATTCGTCACGCGCACGAACCACATTGCGTTCCCCTCGGGGTTGGTGGTGTAGGACGGCGAGTCGATGCCGACGGCGAGCGTCGCGCCGTTCGCGTGCTTCACGAACCATTGATAGTGCAGGTTCGCGCCGCTCGCGACGACCGTGAACGTGGCGTTCTGCGACGGCTGAACGATCTGACCGACCGGCTGGGTGGTGATAACCGGCGCGGAACTGACGTTGATCGAAACGGAAGCGCTGCCATTCGAGCAGCTGCTGTCGGTGACGATTGCGCTGAGCACCATCGAGCCCGACACCGTCACGTTGCGCGATGACGAAGACGAGATGATGCCGTTCTGCGAGACTCCGTCCGACCAGAGGATGTTCCACGGTCCGATGCCGGTCAGCGTGAAGGGGATATTGACCGACGACGCGCCGCAGGCGGTGTTGATCGTGGCCGGCAGCGTGATGGTCGGCCGCTGGGCGACTGCGGCGTCCGCGGTGCCGTTGGCGCTGCAACCGGCCGCTGTCGTTACGGTGACCGTCAGATGCACGCCGCCTGACGAGCCCGCGGTGTAGGTGACGCTGGCGGTTCCGCTGCCGCCGGTGATCGAACCGTTCGTGATCGACCAGGCGTACGCCGCGCCAGCACCGGCGTTTGGTACCGAGGCGATGTTGCCGGCCGAAGTCGCGCAGACAGTGGCGGGCGTGGTGATTGTGGCGGACGGGATCGGATTGATCACGACCGTCGTCGATGCCTGCGCGCTGCCGCCGCACGGGCCGGGGCTGCTCACCGTCACGGTGTATGTACCGGCGACGGTGATGCCGGTCGGATTCTGCTGCGACGAGGTGAAGCCACCCGGGCCGGTCCACGAGAAGATCGAGCCGTTGCCGGTGGCGAAGAGATTGACCGTCGTTCCCGCACAGGCCGGGCCGCTGTTCGACGCGTTCGCGGTCGGAGCCGGTCCCGGCGGACAGACGACGCTGACCGACGCGCTTCCTGTGATTGATGCGGTCACCGTGTCGGTAGCCGTGATCGTCTGCGAGCCGGGCGTGTCGAGCGAGACGCTGAATGTGTGAGAACCGTTGTCGCCCGCGACGAAGGTGTAATCCGCCGGGAGAGTTCCGGCCGAGGAGCTGGTGAAGTGGACCGTGCCCGTGTAGCCGGTGGCGGTGGCGTTCGATGCCGCGAGTGCGGTGACGGTAACGCTGAACGGAGTTGCCGGAGCGACGCTGGCCGGCGCGGTGACGCTGAAGTGCGTCGCGGGCGGCGGCGCGACTGTGGTGTTCGTGCTGCCGGTGATTCCGCCGTCGGTGGTGGTGACCGATTGCGCGCCATTCGTCGTCAACGTGACGCTGAACGTGTGCGAGCCGTTGTCGCCCGCGACGAAGGTGTAATCCGCCGGGAGCGTTCCAGCGGAGGAACTGGTGAAGTGGACCGTGCCCGTGTAGCCGGTCACGGTCGCATTCGACGCGTCGAGCGCCGTGACCGTCACGTTGAAGGCAACACCGTTGGTGACGTTCGCAGGAGCCGTGACGCTGAAGTGCGTGGCGGGCGGCGGAGCGACGGTCGTGTTCGCGCTGCCGGTGATGCCGCCGTCCGTCGCGGTGATCGACTGCGCGCCGGTCGACGTCAGCGTGACGTTGAACGTATGCGCGCCGCTGTCGCCGGCGACGAAGGTGTAGTCGGCGGGAAGCGATCCGGTCGAGGAGCTGGTGAAGTGGACGGTACCGGTGTAGCCGGTCACGGTCGCATTCGTCGAGTCGAGCGCGGTAACCGTCACGTTGAACGCGGCTCCGCTGGTGACATTCGCGGGGGCGGTGACACTGAAGTGCGTGGCGGGCCGCGGAGCGACGGTCGTGTTCGCGCTGCCAGTGATGCCGCCGTCGGTCGCGGTGATCGACTGCGCGCCGGTCGACGTCAGCGTGACGCTGAACGTGTGCGAGCCGTTATCCCCGGCGATGAAGGTGTAGTCGGCGGGAAGCGATCCGGTCGAGGAGCTGGTGAAGTGGACCGTGCCGGTGTAGCCGGTCACGGTCGCATTCGTCGAGTCGAGCGCGGTAACCGTCACGTTGAACGCGGCTCCGCTGGTGACATTCGCGGGGGCGGTGACACTGAAGTGCGTGGCGGGCCGCGGAGCGACAGTGGTGTTCGCGCTGCCGGTGATGCCGCCGTCGGTGGCGGTGATCGACTGCGCGCCGGTCGACGTCAGCGTGACGCTGAACGTGTGCGAGCCGCTGTCGCCGGCGACGAAGGTGTAGTCCGAAGGAAGCGTTCCGGCCGAGGAGCTGGTGAAGTGGACGGTGCCGGTGTAGCCGGTGACCGTGGCGTTCGATGCATCGAGCGCCGTGACGGTGACGTTGAACGGGGAACCTGCCGTAACGTTCGCCGGAGCCGTGACGCTGAAGTGCGTCGTCGGCGGCGCATTGACCGTCACGTTGACTGTGCCGTCGGCGCAGCGCGGATCCGACAGGCCGGCTGTGACGCCGTTGTCGCAGACGGTGTAGGTGAAGCTCGCCGGACCGCTATAGCTGGCGGTTGACGTGTACGACACGGTGCCGCTCGAAAGCGAGACAACGCCGTTCGTGGTCGCCGTCGCAGTGACCGCGGTGACGGTAAGGGTCTGCGTCGACTCGTTCGCCGGGCCGGCGCTGTCGTTCGCGGAGAGATCCGTCGACGGGAAGGACAACTGCGCGCCGGAGGTAGCGGTCTTCGAGTCGTTCGTCGCGACTGGCGGATCGTTCCCCTCGAGGATGGTGATCGTCACGGTCGCTGTGTTCGAATCATGCGAACCGTCGTTGACCTTGTAGGTGAAGGTGTCCGTGCCGTTGAAATTGGGCACCGGAGTGTACGTCTCGGACCCGTTCGAGCCGTTGACCGAGCCGTGTGAAGGACCGGAGACGATCGTGTACGTGAGCGGGTTGGCGGTCGCGTTCGCGGTGTCGAGGGTGAATGACTTCGCTACGTCTTCGTTGGTGCTCACTGACTGATCGGCTGCCCCAGGCGGGTTCGTGCCGCCGCCGTACGTGCCAGCCTCGATGGAGTTCTGAATGGCCGCCGGCACATTCGAGAAGAGGTTGTAGCCGGTCAGCGCTTCGACCTGATCGACGCTCTTCACGTAGGTGTGCCAGTCGTCGGGACGGATGGAATCGAGATTCGGCATGATCACGCACAACGTCTGCGTGGATGCCGTCACGCGCGAAACCGGGTCGCCGCTGCCGTTCGGGAGGATGAGAGCGCACTTCCATGTGCTCGCGGGAACCGTGACGTGGCCGTTCGCGAGCGTGTTCGTGACACCGCCGTTGCTGCCCGTACCGCCGACGCCGTTCGGACCGGAGATGATGAAGATCTCATCTGCCGAAAGGAGCGTGCGCAGGAAGGACTCGAGGTTTTCCCACGGACCCTGATTGTTTCCGGGCGCCTGCGCGACCATGTTCGTCATCGTGAACGTGGCCTCGTTGACCGGCTCGGACGAGCTGCGGTCCGCGCTCGGATCCATGTGGCCGCGATCGAAACCGCTGGACGAGAAGTCGAACGCCTGCACCTTGTACCAGCCGAGAGGCAGGAGCGGATCCGGCCGGAAGGTGTCGGTGCGCGGACCGACGCCGGTGGTCCAGGCGCTCGTGAGATGCCAGCTCACCCAGTTCGGACGTCCGAGGTCGCGGCTGTACGACTCGGCATACTCGGGCTTGGAGATCAGGTAGTTGTTCGGCTGGACGACCGCGTCCGTGGTCGCATTGGACGGATTTCCCATCGCCAGATGAATGGCCGCATTCTCCGGCGTCGTACCGGCGCCATCGGATGTGATGGTGAAGGTCCGCGAGCTGTCCGCGGGCGGCGAGTCCGTTCCCGGACTGCTGTCATCGGTGTCGCTGTCGTGGATCGCCGTCGCGATGACGGTCGCCGTGCATTGTTCGCCAGGGATGTAGTTGCCGTTCGGCGTGATGACCCAGGTCGTCTTGTTGTTGTTGCTCGCGTACGTCGCGTTCGCGTGAGAGCCGCTCGTCACGCACGTGAGCGTGAACCAGTTGGCGTCGACGTCGACCGCTTCGCTGAAGTTGACCGTGACGCTGCCATCGCGCGGCGCGGTGGTGGAGCCTCCGTTGCCATCGGTGCCATCGATGTTGAGGATCGACGGTCCGACCTCCTGGATGGGCGTGGTGCGTCGCGGATTCGGTGTCCCGATCAGGAAGTCGTTGCCATTCTGATCGCTGTCCGTGGCGCCGCCGTTCTTGCGGAAGTCCGCTGTGGTGTTGCTCGGCGCCGGTGCGTTCGCCGAGCCTTCGTGGCAGTTCGCAGTACTACCGAAGCCGATCAGGTCGACGATCGAGGCGTCGCTGCAACTGCCCAGCGGCGCGCCTGCATTCGAGAGCGCTACCTTGCCGGCGGTGGCGCTCATGTTGATGCTGCCGAAGATGTTCGGCTGCGGATTCACCGAGCCGATCGCGCCGCCCGTCCCGAGCTGCACGAGGTAGTACTCACCCGGTCCGATGATGCCGCCGAGCGGCTGGACCTGCCACGTCGTCCCGGTCGCCGCTCCGTACTGGATCGACCATCCGGTCGTAGAAACCGCAGCGTTGCTGGGGTTGTAGATCTCGACGTAGTCATTCTGATAGGTCGCGCCGCTGTTGCCGCCACCGCCGTACAACTGGCTGATGACGAGGTGACTGGGCGGGACGTTGGGGTTGACGGTGATGTTGACCGTCTGGTTCACCGGCGGATTGACGTTGTCGCTCAGCGTCGCGGTGAACGTCGCAGTGCCATTGAAGCCGCTCTGGACGAGGACTGTGTACGTGACGGTACCCGTGCTCTGGCCGCCGGTGACGTTCACCGATGCCACACCCGTTCCCGGCGTCGCGGACCAGTTGTAGACGCCGTGATCATCGTTGCCGGTGAGGCCGACAGTGAACGGCGGCGCTTCCTGCGCGACGGTCGTGATCGGATTCGCGGGCGGGTTGATCGTCGGCGCGTTGTCCGTTCCCGCCGGCGCGTTGACCTGAATGTTTACGGTGCGGCTGACCGGAGCATTGACGTTGTCGGAGAGCGTGGCTGTGAATGAGGCGGTGCCGGTGAAGTTGT
Organism: Thermoanaerobaculia bacterium; assembly: GCA_034663965.1. Classification (GTDB taxonomy): domain Bacteria; phylum Acidobacteriota; class Thermoanaerobaculia; order Gp7-AA8; family Gp7-AA8; genus JADGNZ01. The sequence continues at coordinate 7,328 of JAXDIO010000382.1, forward strand.
TCTGAAGCGTCACGCTGTACGTCACGCTGCTCGTTCCCTGGCCGCTCGACACGATCACAGACGTGATGCCGGTGCCCGGAGTAGCCGACCAGTTGTAAACGCCACCGTCGTCATTGCCGGAGACGTTCACACCGAACGGCGCTGCGTTTTGTGTAACCGTTGCGGCCGGGTTCGCCGGCGCGTTGATCGACGGCGGATTGTTTGACAGCGCTCCGCAGGACACGCCCGCCGCTCCGCTGTTGCGCGGGATCGGAGTGCTTGCCGTGACGGTGAAGTCGCTCCCGTTGTTGTTCGTATCCGTGCACCCATTGTTGATGCGGAGGACTGCGGTGTTGTTGCCCGGAGCGGCCGTGGGAGCCGTACCCTCGAAGCAATTCGCCGTGGGGCCGTACCCAACGAGATCGGCGATCGATGGATCCGTCGGACACGACACAGAGATCGTCGCTACGGAAGCCAGCGCGACCTTACCCGCGCCCGCCCCGAGTGCCAGCGTGCCGGTGGCATCTGGCGCGGGCAGGTCTACGGTGCCGCCTGCACCGGCCGATTCCTGAATGAGGTAGTAGTGGCCCGGTGCGATCGTGCCGGATAGCGCGGTCGGAGTGGTTATGGCGGCAGGCGGCGAATTCCAGGCAGTTGTCTGCGTCGCGGACGCGTAGTGGACATACCAGCCGCTCAGATTGACGGTCTGCGATCCGCGGTTGAACAGCTCGAAGAAGTCATTCTTCAGCGTCGCCCCGGCGTTGCCGCCTCCGCCGTAAACCTGACTGAAGACGACGCCCAGGTTCGACGCCGTATTCGGCGTGCCACTGACCTCGGACGAGTTCGCGCTCTGCGCGCCGTTGACGGCAGTGACGACGTAGTAATACGTGGTTCCGTTCGAGACGGTGCTGTCGGTGAAGCTGGCGGACGGCGCGGACGTGGTGGTGGTGTACGTGCCTGTCGCAGTGCCCCGCTTGACGTTGTACGAGGTCGCGCCGCCGACGGCATTCCAGGCGAGGTACACCTTCGCGTCGCCAACCGAGAGCGTGAGTCCCGTCGGCGCTGCCGGTGGTACGGCGGGCGTCGCCGACACCTCGGACGAATTCACGCTTTCGCCGCCCGGGCCGACTGCTGTGATGACGTAGTAATAGGTAGTGCCGTTCGTGAGACCCGTATCGGTGTACGAGGTCGTCGTCGGACTGACGATGGTTGAATAGCCGCTGCCGCTGACCGTCGAGCGCTTGACGTTGTAGGACGTCGCGCCCGCGACGCTGTTCCACGCGAGAGAAACCTGGGTATCGCCTGCCGTCGCGATGACCCCCGCGGGCGCGGCAGGCGCGCCGACTGGCGTGCCGGAGACTTCCGAAGAGTTCGCCCCCTGGACGCCGCTGTTTACAGCCGAGATGACGTAGTAGTAAGTCGTTCCGTTGGCCGCCGACGTGTCGTCGTAAGACGGCCCGGCGGGCGATGCGATCGTGGCGTAGCCGGAACCGCTAGTCGTCGAGCGCTTGACGTTGTATGACGTCGCGCCGCCGACCGCGTTCCAGGTCAGTGCGACGTGGCCGTTGCCCGCCGTTGCGTTGAGGCCGGTCGGCGCAGAAGGCGGGACCACGACGTTGATGTTCACCGTCTGGTTGACCGGAGAGTTGAAGTTGTCCGACAGCGTCGCTGTGAAGGTGGCCGTGCCGCTGAAGCCGGCCGTCAAAGTGACCGTGTAGGTCACCGTTGCCGACGTCGCGCCGCTGGTGGCGTTGACCGAGGCCACGCCTGTACCCGGCGTGGCCGACCAGTTGTAAATCCCGCCGTCATCGCTGCCGGTGAGGTTGACCGTGAACGGAGCGGCATTCTGCGCGACTGTGGTGATCGGATTGGCCGGCGGCGTGATCGACGGCGGGTTGTTGACCGGGGCGCTGCAGGAGTGCGTCGGCGACGCCGTGTTGCGCGGATTCGGAGCGGCCGCCGTGAAGTCGGTGCTGTTGTTGCCAGCATCGGTGCAGCCGCCCGCGGCGCGGACGTCTGCGGTGGTCGTCGACGGCGCCGGAGCCGGCGCGGTCTCGGAACAATTCGCGGTCGCACCGTAGCCGATCAGGTCGATGATCGTGGCCGAGACGGGGCAGGCGCCGCTCAGCGCGGTCGTGCTGTTGACGAGTGCCACCTTCGCGGCGGTGGCAGACATGGCGATGGTGCCGGTGGCGTCAGGCGTCGGGATGTTGTTCACGCCGTTCGCGCCCGCACTTTCCGCGACCAGAAGGTACTGGCCCGGCTGGATCGAGACGTTCGGAAGATTCGTCACCTGCCACGCGGTGCCGGTGGCAGCGGCGTACTGCACCGACCAGCCGTTGACAGAGACCGGGCTGCCGCCGCGGTTGAAGACTTCGATGTAATCGTTCTTGTACGTCGAGCAGCCGGCTGTGCCGCAGCCGGCGCCGCCGTATGCCTGGCTGATGACCAGAATGCCCGGTCCGGCCGGCGTGGCGTTGACCTCGTTGCTCGCGAGGCTTTCGCCATTCGCGTTCGTCGCAGTGACGACGTAGAAGTACTGCGTAGCGTTTGCCGCGGTGAGGTCGTCGAACGTGTTCGTGGGCGCCGTGGCGAGGAACGTCTCGGTGCCCGTCGAGGTCGAGCGCTTGACGTTGTAGCCGGTCGCGCCGGCGACGGCGCTCCAGTTCAGGACGACGTGCGCGTTGCCCGGCGTCGCTGCCAGTCCGGCCGGTGCGGCCATCGACGTCGCCGTGACTTCCGACGAATTCGCGCCTTCGCCGCCCGCGCCGACGCCGCTGACGACGTAAAAATAGGGTGTGCCATCGACGGTGGTGGTGTCGTCGTAGCTGTTCGTGCCGGGGGAGGCGATCGTCGTCTCCGCACCGGCCGCCGTCGAGCGCTTGACGTTGTACGACGTTGCGCCACTGACGCTGTTCCACGTCAGCATGATGTGGCTCGTACCCGCCGTGGCGGCCAATCCGGTCGGAGCCGCGGGCGGTGCGATGACGGTGATGTTGACCGCCTGGGTTGCAGGCGTATTGACGTTGTCTGTGAGTGATGCCGTGAACGTAGCCGTGCCGTTGTAACCGGCCGTCAGTGTGACCGTGTAGGTGACGTTGGCTGTTCCCTGTCCGCCCGTGACGTTGACCGAGGCCACTCCCGTTCCCGGGGTGGCTGACCAGTTGTAGATGCTGTGGTCGTCGCTGCCGGTCAGGCTGACCGGGAACGGCGCCGCGTTCTGCGCCACGGTTGCGGCCGGATTTGCCGGCGGAGTAATCGTGGGAGCGCTATTCGGCGCGGCGCCATTCGGAGTCAGTGAAAAGTCGTCGATGGCGAGACCGTCATCCGCGCCGGTGGCATCGGTATCGTTCCAGCGAATCCAGAAGGTTGCTCCGTTTGGAATGTTGAGCGAACTGACAGTCGAGGAGACCGCTGTGCGGTCTGCTGCGGCATTGCCATTCTTGGCACCGGTCGTGGCGGTGTCGGGCGTCACGAAATTGAGCGCGGCGGCGTTGGTCCAGGTGCCGGTCACGAGGTCGGTGGCGTTCGTGCTGTACTCGAAGTTCATCTGATCGGTACGGCCCGCCGTACCGAGGCGCCACTCCTCACCGTTGTAAGCGACCGCGAGGCTCGTCAGCGCCGCACCCGTGTTGTTGGTGAAGCAGGCGCCGTAGAGCGGGATCAATGTGCCGCTTCGCAGCTGGCCGAGTGCGCGCTCAGTCGACGCTGCCGCGCCGTAGCTGTACATGTCGCCGGTCGTGCTGCCGCCGGTATCGACGGCGTACTGCTCGTTGTCGCGGGCCCCGCCTCCGGACTCGGTCAGGAACCATCCCGGGATCGTGAGGTTGTTGGTCGTCGATCCGGCAACGTTCGATAACGCGTCGAAGTTCTGTGTGTACGCCGAACCGAGCGTCGTGAGACTCACGCACTGCGCATGTGCGCCGTGCGCGGAGACGATGGTGAGGAGGAACGCAACAATAAGTGAGAAACGACCGCGTAGACGCATGGCTCTCCTGCGAAACCATCACGACGCAGCGCCTCGCACGTACACACACTCGCTCCCGGGGCAGGTCGATCGGCTCTAGTTGTGGTTGAGATCGGCTCGTCGGGCGAGCCGTGAGTCAATTTACAATAAATCGGATACGGATGGAATCGAAAAAGGCGCGGCTTTATGCCAATTTCCTGTTCAAAAGCCGCGAAGTCCCAGCGTTTCGACGATCATCACCGCCAGCTTCCACTCCTCCGAGGCGATCGTCTCGATCAGCTCATAGTCGCGTCCGAACTTGAGAAAGGGACGGTTGAAGTGCTGCTTCACCGCGCTGTCGTCGATCGCGCGCAGGATGCGAAGCTGTTTCAGCTTCAGGTCGACGACATCGAATCGCGCAATCAGGTTTCGCTCGAACTCCGGAGCCACCTCGGCACGCGCGAACAGCCGCTCGACCAGCGGCGCCTCATCGGACCGAATCCAGAACTGTTCGCGAATGGCGGGGTTCATCGGCTCGACGATCGGCGGACCGAACAGTGTCAGCGGTTTGCTCAGGAAGCCGCCGCGACGTTTCACCATCACCCGCGCCGGCGAGGCGGCGTTGACTGCCAGCAGGATGCGCTCAGGCACTCCTTTCTGACGTCCCATGTGGCGCAGCTCGACGGCCATCCCGCGCCACCGCGCGCGAATGGCGCCGTTCCACCAGACGCGCTGCGGCGCTTCCCAGCCGAAGGCGACCGCCTGCCGCATCAGCCGTTCGGACAACTCCGAGGACTTGCGCGCAAGAAAGGCGACGATCACCGTGGCCAGCACGACCGACACGCCGATAACGGCCCACACCACAACCTGTTCATCGCTCATCAGCTAAGCATACGTCGTACGATTCGCCGCCCATGCATCACGTCAATGACCTCTTCGAAACCGCCAACCGCCGCATCCTCACGCTGAAGCCGGGCAAAGAGCGGCTGGTCGCCAATCGCCATCCGTGGATTTTCGCCGGCGCCATCGCACGCGAAAGCGGTCCGGAGGATGCCGCCATCGCCGATCTTCATGACCCGCGCGGCCGCCGCATCGCCTCGGGATTCCATTCGCGGCACTCGCAAATTCGGCTCCGCGCGCTGACGTTTGGCGATGAGTTGCTGACCGCGGAAACGATCCGCGATCGTCTGATCGCTTCGATCCGCCGGCGGACAAGCACTGACGCCACGAACGCCATGCGCATCGTGAATGCCGAGGGCGATGACGTGAGTGGAATCGTCATCGATCGGTATGACGACATCCTCGTCATCGAGATCGCCAACGCCGGCATCGAGCAGCTGCGCCCTCTCATTATTAATGTGCTGCAGAGCGAGCTGAAACCGCGCGGGATCTGGTTCAAGAACGACATCCCGCCGCGAAAGATCGAGGAGCTCTCGATGCAACCGGAGTGGGTGGGGGAGGGCGAGCCGTCGACCGAGATCCGCGAAAACGGACTTCGCTTTCGCGTCGATCCCCCCTCGGGACAAAAGACCGGATTCTTCCTCGATCAGCGCGAGAACCGCCAGCTCACGCGCGCTCTCGCGCAGGGCCGGCGCGTGCTGAATCTCTTCTCCTACACCGGCGGCTTCGGCGTTTACGCATCGGCCGGCGGCGCCTCCTCGGTGGAAAATGTCGACATCTCCGCGTCCGCGATCGAGATGGCGCGCACGAACCACGCGCTGAACGGATTCGAGGCGAGCTTCGTCGTCGCCGACGCGTTCGACTACGTGCGCAAAACGGCGTCGCGATTCGATCTGCTGATCTGCGATCCGCCCGCATTCGCGAAGTCGCGCGGCGACGTCGATCGCGCCGCGCGCGGCTACAAGGACATCAACCTCTTCGCGATGAAGCTGCTCGACCCGGGCGCGCACATGCTCACCTTCTCGTGCAGCGGCCACATGCCGCTCGACCTCTTCCAGAAAGTGATCTTCGCCGCGGCGCAGGACGCCGGGCGGCGGGTGTCATTCCTCCGCCGCCTGACGGCCGCGCCGGACCATCCGGTGTCGCTCTTCTGTCCGGAAGGGGAGTACCTGAAAGGCTTCCTGCTCGAAGTGATCTAAACGGTTCTTCGGCCGCGAACGAAATGCAGGATGAAGAGAATCACGGCGATCACGACGAGAAGGTGAATCAGACCACTGGCGACATGGAAAACCAGGAACCCGCACAACCAGGCGATAAGCAGAATGATGGCAAGTATCAGCAGCATTTTGAACTACCTCCCGAGCCAGCCTCTGCATCTTGTGTACCTACGTCATTCTCGCCCTACAATTCCGTTCGCTATGAGAACCACCCTCGCCCTCACGGCGCTGCTCTTCCTCGCCGCCGCCGATCCCCGCCAACCGCTCCTCGGTCATTGGACGGGAACGTCGATCTGCACGGCCGTCCGTCCCGCGTGTCATAACGAGACGGCGTCGTACTACATCAAGCCCGGGCCGTCGAAGGACGTCGTCACCATCGATGCAGGCAAGATCGTCGACGGCAAAGACGAGTCGATGGGCACCATCGACTTTCACGTCGACTTTGCCGCGCGCGTGCTGACCGGATTTGTCGAGATGAATAACCAACGCTTCCCGATCACCTTCACGTGGTCGGGCGACACCATCACCGGCACGTACAAGCAGCCCGACGGACAAGTCGTCCGCAACGTCCGCATCACGAAACAGGCGAAGTAGCGCATCATTCACCGTTCATGACTGCCACCCCGCTCACCGCCGGCCGCAAGTCGCGCGAAGTTACGGTCTCGTACCTCGGCGAGCTGCTGCAGAACGCCGGCTTCGTCGATGAGAAGCAGAAGGTTGAGATCGACAATCTCGATCGCCAGCTCCGCGCGCAGGCGCGTTCCGCACGGGCGCGCGGCGAGGAAGAGGCCAGTCCGTTCAAGGCCCTTATGGGCATGAACCTCACCGACGCCAGCGGCAGCGGCATGCGCATCGATGACTTCCTCCTCGCGCGATTGATCGCCGAGGATGCAGCGCTCAAGTTCTACAAAATCGATCCGCTCAAGCTCGACGTCGAAATGATCGAGTCGAAGATCTCGCGCCCGTTCGCGCGCAAGCACCGCATGACACCGGTCGCGGTTCGCGACGGCAAGCTGATCGTCGCGGTCGTCAATCCGTTCGACACCGTCGCTCTCGACACCTACCACCAAATGGTGAAGCAGGAGATCGAGATCGTGGTGGCGTCGGAAAGCGACGTGATGGGCGTGATCACCGAGCAGTACGGCTTCCGCGCCTCGGTCACGAAAGCCGGACGCGATCTCGGCCGCGGCGCGATCGATCTCTCCAACCTCGAGCAGTACGTCAAGCTGAAGTCCGGCAACGAGATCGAGACCAGCGACGCGCACATCGTCAACGCGGTCGACTTTCTGCTCCAGCACGCGTACGACTCGCGCGCCAGCGACATTCACATCGAGCCGAAGCGCGAAGCCGCAATGATCCGCTTCCGCATCGACGGCGTGCTGCACGAAATCCAGCGCGTGCCGAAACTCGTCAACCTCGCCATCACCTCACGCATCAAAACGATGTGCCGCATGGACATCGCCGAACGGCGCCGCCCGCAGGACGGCCGAATCAAGACGGAGCGCGAAGGAAAAGAGATCGAGTTGCGCGTCTCGACGCTCCCGACTGCATTCGGCGAGAAACTGGTCATGCGCATCTTCGACCCCGAGGTGCTGATCCGCGACCTCGGAGGCCTCGGGTTTTACGAAGATGAGCTGCGCACGTTCGCCGACTGGATCAAGCGTCCTCACGGCATCATCCTCGTCACCGGCCCAACCGGCTCGGGCAAGACCGTCACGCTCTACACGGCGCTGAAGTCGCTGGCGTCGCCCGAGATCAACATCTGCACGATCGAAGACCCGATCGAGATGGTCTGGGACGAGTTCAATCAAACCTCGGTGCAGGCAAAGGTCGGCATCACGTTCCCCGCCGCACTGCGCACGATCCTTCGCCAGGACCCCGACATCATCATGGTCGGCGAAATCCGCGACGAAGAGACTGCACAGAATGCTGTGCAAGCGGCGCTGACCGGCCACCTCGTTTTCTCGACGCTGCACACGAACGATTCCGCGACCTCGGTCACGCGCCTCATCGACCTCGGCATCCAACCCTTCCTGATTTCATCGACGCTCGTTGGCACGATGGCGCAGCGACTGATGCGTCGCATCTGCGAAGACTGCAAACGCAACCGCCCGCTCAGCGTCGACGAGGCCGGAATGCTCAACCTGCAGGCGCCGGCCGGCAAACGAATCATCGTCAAAGAAGGCGCGGGCTGTATCCGCTGCCGCAACACGGGCTACTTCGGCCGCACCGGCATCTTCGAAATCCTCCCCATCGACAACGCCATCCGCGACCTCATCGACCGCTCCGAGGACTTTCTCAAGATCAAGGAGATGGCCGTGAAGCGAGGCATGCGCACGCTGCGGCAGTCCGCTCTCCGCAAACTCGCCGAAGGCGTGACGAGTTTCGAGGAAGTGGTGCGCGTTACGGGGATTTAGGTCGGCGCGCAAAGACAGCGTTGATCTTTTTCAGCCGTCCCGAGCCTCACCAGCACAGACAAGAGTGTCTGTCTGTCGTGAAAAGCGCAGAAGAAAAGAAGCACCGTTCTGTAAGCCCAGTCGCTACGATGGTTTCGACGAAGAAAACAGGGACGCGAAAGGGACAAAACGGTGCAAA
>JAXDIO010000024.1:0-31426 GCA_034663965.1 Thermoanaerobaculia bacterium
CACAGATCGGCGTCACGAACACCGGCAGTGGCGCCATTCCGCTGACGAACGCGCAGGACGTCAAGGCCGTCCGCGACGCGCAGGGGACGTACGACACCGCGCGCAAAACCTTCGAACGCCGCAAGACGCTTTACGAACAGGGCGGCATCTCGAAGAAAGATTTGGAAGCGTCGCAGCTCGACGTTACAAAAGCCGAGGATGACTTGCGGCTGGCGGAGAAAGCGGCGTGGCTGCACAAGGACACGACGAATCCCTCCGATCTCGCCGCCGCACACAGCAAAGCGCAGCAGGCTGCCGGCCATCTCGCCGCGCTGCAGGCGCAGGCGGGCTACGCCACGATTCGCGCGCCGTTCGACGGCGTCGTCGGCGACCAGTTCCTTTTCCAGGGCGACTTCGCCACTGCCGGCACGAAGATGCTCACCGTCGCCGACACCTCCACCGTCATCGTCAAAGCGCCGCTGTCGGTCGACGCGTCGATGCACGTTCACGCCGGCGACGTTGCCACGATCCAGCCCGATTCGCTGCCCGGTGTCACGCTGCAGGGAACCGTAAGCCTGGTCGGCCGCGCCGCCGATCCGCAGAGCCGCGCTGTCGAACTGTGGATTGCGCTGCCGAATGCTGACGGCCGCCTGCGTCCCAACAGCGCCGCGCGGGTCACCGTCAACAGCGGCGGCGTTGCGAACGCCGTCGTCGTTCCCACCGCCGCGGTCACACTCGACGCGACGAATGCGAACGCCGGAACGGTCATGGTCGTCGACGACAAATCCGTCGCGCATGAAGTCAAAGTCACCACCGGCGCGCACAGCCGCGAACGGACTCAGATCACTTCGGGCTTGAAGGGCGGCGAGACCATCGTGATCGAAGGCAACTACGGCCTTCCGGACGGGACGAAGGTGCAGAACGCCGACGTCGTGCCGAAGCCTGCCGCCGCGACGGGAAGCGGCGGATGAACCTCGGCCGCATCGTTTCCACGCAGAAGCGCGCGGTGCTGCTCGTGATCGCGCTGCTTTCGATCGGCGGCCTCATTGCGCTCATGCGCATCCCGCGCGCGCTCTTTCCGCAGACCGACTTCCCGCGCATCATCATCGTGGCGCAGAACGGCGTCGCGCCGGCGCAGCAGACGCTCGTCTCCGTCACCCGGCCCATCGAAGAAGCGATGAGCGGCATCCCCGGCATCGCACGAATCAAATCGACCACGGCGCGCGGCTCGGCTGAGATCGACCTCTTTTTCGACTGGAAGACCGACATCGTCCAGACGCTGCAGATCGTCCAGGCGCGCGTGTCGCAGCTCGCCGCGTCGCTGCCGCCGGGCGCCTCCTTCGAACGCACCGACCGGCTCACCTTCGCCGTCTTCCCAATCCTCGGCTACAGCATCACCTCGCCGAAACGCGATCCCGGAACGCTGCGCAATCTCGCCGAGGTCACGCTTCGTCCGCCGCTGGCTCGGATCGATGGCGTGGCCAGCGTGCAGGTGCTCGGCGGCCAGTTGCGCGAGTACCACGTCCTCGTCGATCGTGCCCGCCTCGAAGCGCGCGGCGTCTCGCTGCAGCAGGTTTCGGACGCGATGAAGAACACGAACGTCATCACGTCGCCGGGGCTCATCAACGAAAACCACCAGCTCGAGCTGGCCCTCGTCAGCGGGCAAGCGACATCGATCGACGATCTCGCCGCGATCGTCGTGACGAACGTCAATAACGTGCCGGTCCGCGTCGGCGACGTCGCCAGTGTCACGCCCGGACTCGAACCGCGCTTCACGATCGTTACGGCTGACGGCCGCCCAGCCGTTCTGCTCAACGTCCTGCGGCAGCCGACCGCGAACATTCTTTCCGTGGCCGATGGCGTCAAAGCGGAAGTCGATGTGCTGAAAAAGTCGCTCCCGCGCGACGTCGAAGTGAAGCCGTACTACGACCAGTCGCTGCTCGTCAGCAGTTCCGTCAGTTCCGTCCGTGACGCGATTCTGATCGGCCTCATTCTCTCCGTCGCCATCCTCTACGGCTTCCTGCGCAACTGGGGAACGACGCTCGTGGCCACGCTCGTCATTCCGGTCACGGTGCTGGTCACGTTCGTGGCCATGTGGATCGTCGGACTGAGCTTCGACCTCATGACCCTCGGCGGAGTGGCCGCGGCCATCGGCCTCGTCATCGACGATGCCATCGTCGTCGTCGAGAACATCTACACGCACATGGCCCGCGGCGAGTCGCGGGCCGAGGCCGTGCACAACGCCATCAGCGAGATCGCAGGCCCGATCATCGGCTCGACCATTACGCCGGTCGTCGTCTTCCTGCCGCTCGCGCTCCTCACTGGCATCACCGGCGTCTTCTTCCGATCGCTCGCGCTGACGATGAGCGTCGCGCTGCTCACGTCACTCTTCCTCGCGCTGACGTTCACGCCGGTACTTGCAGAGAGTTTCATCCGCGTTCCGGCGATCACAGAAGAAGCCGGTGGCGATGATGAAGAAAAACACGGCCCGCTGCTCACGCGCCTCATCAACGGCTACGAATGGCTGCTCGGCCTCGCGCTGGCGCGGCGCGGTGCAGTGCTCATCGTCATTGGCGTCCTCGCGGTGCTCACGTACTTCATCTACAAAGGCCTCGGCTCCGAGTTTCTCCCGGCCTTCGAGGAGCACGGTTTCATCCTCGACTACACCGCGCCGCCCGGCGCTTCGCTTGACGAAACCGACCGCATGCTGCGCCACGTCGAAGCAATGCTGAAGGAGACTCCCGAGGTCGATGGTTACTCGCGGCGGACGGGCGCGCAGCTCGGACTGGCCGGCGTCACGGAGCCGAATACCGGCGACTTCGCGGTGAAGTTGAAAGACACCGCCACCACCGACGCGGTTACCAGCGAGTTGCGCCGCAAGATCGAATCGAGCGAGCCGGCTCTGCGCATCGAATTTCTCGGCATCCTCTCTGATCTCATCGGCGATCTTGTCAGCTCACCGCAGCCGATCGAGATCCGCGTCTTCAGCGAGGATGCCGCAGCGCTGCATCGCACCGCCGAGGAGATCAAGGCATCGATCTCAAAAGTCAGCGGCGTCGTCGATGCGTTCAACGGCATCGTCATCAGCGGTCCCGCCGTCGTCTTCCAGATCGACCCGCAACGCGCGGCGATGTACGGCGTCACTGCCGCCGACGTGAACGGCGCGATGACCACAGCCCTCGGCGGCGACGTGGTCTCGAACGTGATCGAGCACGGACGAGCCACCGGAGTCCGCGTCCTCCTCGGGGGCTCGCGTCCGCAGCTGGAAGACCTGCGCGCGCTGCCGATCAAGGCGCCGTCGTCGAACAGCTACGTGCGCATCGATCAGATCGCAACCATCAACTACGATCCCGGCCAGACCGAGATCGGCCGCGAAGGACTGCGTCAGGCCGTCTCCGTCACCGCGCGTCTCGAAGGCCGCGACCTCGGCTCAGCGATCGCCGACATCAAGTCGCGTCTCGCCAGCGAAATCCATCTCCCCGCCGGCACGAGCATCGAATACGGCGGCCTCTATCAGGAGCAGCAGAGTTCCTTCCACGAACTCCTCGTCGCCCTCGGCCTGGCCATCGCGCTCGTCTTCCTGGTGCTCGTCGTCGAGTTCCGCTCGTTCGCGCATCCCGCGGCCATCGTCGCCGGTGCCGTGCTCGCGCTCTCCGGCAGCCTGGTCGCGCTGCTCATCACGCACACGACGCTGAACGTGGTCTCGATGATGGGAATGATCATGATCGTCGGCATCGTCTCCAAAAACGGCATCCTGATGCTCGACACCGTCGAAGACCACCTCCGCGCCGGCGAAGACCTCACCACCGCCCTCATCCGCTCCGGCCGCCGCCGTTTCCGCCCCGTGCTGATGACGTCCCTCGCCGCCATGCTCGGCATGCTGCCACTCGCGCTCGCCCTCGGCTCCGGATCCGAACTGCTCCAACCTCTCGCCATCTGCGTAATCGGCGGATTGCTCTTCGCGCTGATGCTGTCGCTGGTCGTGACCCCGACGATCTACGCGATGATCAGAAGAGAAGCCGCGTAGCGAAACGCGCCAGCGAGCCGCTGGCGGTCCAGCCGCCGGGCCGGCGGCGCTACGTTCCTGCCGCCCACGTAGCGCCGGCGGCTCGCCGGCTGTACCGCCGCCGGCTCGGCGGCACTACGGCGCATCCGCGGGCCGGCCGAACAAATAGCCCTGCCCGAACTTGATGCCGAGGTCTCGCGCGGCGATCTCGGAGGATTCATCCTCGATCCCTTCGATGATCACATCGCAGCCGAACTCCGCGCCTAACGCGACGATGTTGCGGATGATCTTCAGCTTGGTCGGATCGGATTCGAATTGCGTTCCGAAGAGTTGGCTAATCTTCAAATACGCCGGACGGATCTTTTCGATCAGCGGCAAATGCGAGTAGGCGACGCCGACGTCGTCGAAGGCGAAGCGGACGCCGAGGTTGCGAAGCTGATCGATGGCCTCGAAGAGGGAAGGAGTCTGGCGAAGCTCCTGCTGCTCGGTGATTTCGAGCACGACGCGCGAGAGATCGATAGCGCTGTGCCGCGCGGATGTTGCCAGCGTCGCGGCGATGCTGATGTCGTTCAGCGCGGCGGGATGGACGTTGAGGAACAGCAACAACGATGAAGGAAACGTCACCGCTGCCCGCATGGTCGTTTCGATGCAAGCCGCTTCGAGCCGAGCTACGTCGTTGCGCCGCATCGCGTAGGCAAACAGCAAATCCGGCCGGTCGAACGGAGCGCCGGCCCGGTATCGCGCCAGAGACTCGACCGCGTGAATCGATCGATCGGCAAGCAACACGATCGGCTGAAAGCGCGGACGAAGATCGCCGCTGCCGATGACTTCATCCAGCGTCGGCACGATCACCAGCGACGGCGATTCATCGCCCGACGGCTCGCTCAGCAGCGGCTCTAACACATCCGTCCCGAACGGCTTCGACAGCACCGCATCCGCGCCGCGTCGCTCCGCCTCGGCCACCAATTCGTCGGAACTATGGCCAGTCATCAGGATCACGCGTGCCGACGGTGCGACGCGCATGACCTCGGTGATGAAGTCGAGTCCTTCGAAACGGAACGGCCCGGAGAGCTTGACGTCGGTGACGATGTCGGTCACCGGCTCCTCGGCCAGGATGATCTGCGCCGATTCGAGATCGCGGCAAACGATGATGCGCCGTCCGTTGCACTCGAGCGCTACAGCGAGCCCGAGTCCGACGTTGGGGTCATCATCGACGATGAGAAGTGTTTGCATTTGAGAGGAACGACGCGCGTTGTCGTGTCAGCTCTCCCGAGCCTCACCAGCACAGACAGGAGTGTCTGTGCCACATTGATCGTGCCGCACTCGCAGATGCTGCTACAGGGGAGAGCCAGTGTGGCACAGACACTTTTGTCTGTGCTGGTGAGGCTCGGGACGCCTGAGGGGAAGCGGCGGCCGAAGCCCCCGCACTCCGGTTACTTCGCGTTCTTTTTCTTCGCAGCCGGATGCGCGGCCGTGGCCGCGGCGATCTCGGCCTTCTTCGCGCGATCCTTCTCTCGCTGCGCGGTGCGGCGGCGCGACTCGATCGAGGCGCGCGCTTTTTCTCCATTGATCTTTGACATGAAAGCCTCCGCGCGCACCTTACCAGCTATTTCTTCGCTTGCAGAGCGTCGAGGTCAGCGAGCACCTCATCGCTGTGCGTGGCCGGCTTCGCTTTCAGGTAGACCTTGCGGATCACGCCGTGCGGATCGATGAGGAACGTGTTGCGCGCCGCGTAGGTCGTGCCTTCATGCACCATCACCGAGCCGTAGTTCGTGGCCACGCTGTGCTCCGTCGTATCGGCCAGGACTTTGAAACTCAGTCCCTCTTTCGTGCAGAAGCCCTTGTGCGAGTCGACGTTGTCTTCGCTGACGCCGACGATGACCGCGTTCTTCGCCTCGTACTTGGCCAGATCGCGCTGGAAGTTGTGCGCTTCGAGCGTGCATCCCGAGGTGAAGTCCTTCGGATAGAAGTAGAGGACGACCCACTTGCCCTTGAACTGATCGAGCGAGACCGACGGCGAATCCTGACTGGGCAGGTTGAACTTCGGCGCCGCGGTTCCCTCGGCCGGCGGAGCGGGCGCGGGGACGTCGGCAGCAAACGATGCGGCGGCGAGCAGCAATGCGGCTGCGAGATTGGCAATGGTTTTCATGTTTAATAGCTCCTCGGCGCCTTTTAGCACATCAGCTACGCGTCCGACGAAAACGCTACAGTTACGTCATGAAGACTCCCGACTACGGCGTCGATGCGCCCGGCGTGATCCGCAATCTGCTGCTCGTGACCGCGGCGGGATTCCTGATCTGGATCACTGCGCGAATGGGATGGTGGTCGGGCAACATCGGAGGCGGCGGCGTGATCCTTCCGCTCTCGCATATCGCGCCGTGGCCCGCCGCGAGTTGCTTCCTGATGGCGCTCTGGATGCTGTACGACAGCAAGATCGGCAAGATGCGCACGCGCGAACAGTTGCTCGACAACCATCGCTGGACGGGCGGCGAACGCGTGCTCGACGTCGGCTGCGGACGCGGATTGATGCTGGTCGGCGCGGCGAAGCGCCTGACCACGGGCACCGCCTCGGGTATCGATCTGTGGCAGGAGGAGGATCTGTCCGGCAATCGTCCCGAGGCCACGATGCAGAACGCGGAAGCGGAGGGAGTGTCGGACCGCGTCGACGTGCAGACCGCGGACATGCGCAAGATTCCGTTTCCCGACGCGACCTTCGACGTGATCGTCTCCTGCTCCGCCATTCACAACATCTACGACGCGGCCGGACGGCGGCAGGCCATCGGCGAGATCGCGCGCGTGCTGAAGCCGGGCGGCGAGGCGATCATCGACGACATCCGCCACGGCCGCGAATACGCGGAGAGTTTCGCCGCGCACGGCTGCCCGTCGCGCTCCGTCGGCTCGGCGATCGCGTCGATCTTCCTCGCGATCGTGACCTTCGGCTCCCTCCGCCCCACCACGCTCCTCGCGCGCAAAAGCGCCTGACGGGTCATCTCAGCGTAGACAGACCTCGTGGGATTGTTGCCGAGGACGACGACGAGGATTTTCGCGGTGCTGGTCCGCGCGCGAAGGCGCGCCAAACAAACTTAGCCCCGCGCTTTGCGGGGTCGGGATGTCGTCACGATTCCGCGGCCGCGGAGGCGGCCGCCACAAAATCGTGATTCTGCTTCCTGTTATCCTTCCGCTGCGATGGAGTCGAAGACTTACCACGTTCACGCGGACTGGGACCCGGAAGCGAACGCCTGGGTTGCGACGAGCGATGATGTGCCGGGATTAGCAACCGAGTCTGAGACGATCGAGGGGCTCGCGGCCAGGCTCCGGACCATGATCCCTGACCTCCTCGAAGCCAATGGTCTGCTTCCCGCGAATGTTCCGAGCGATGGGTATGTCCGCTGAACTCTTCGGAAGGACCGACGACAATCTGGACCTTCTGGCACCTCTCTTCGCTCTCAGCCTCTCCGCGCCCTCCGCGTGAACCGTTTCCCTAAGGTGGCCGAACTTCCCTGAGTTCTGACCTACGGAGCGACGAGGGACGAAGCCGTAGCGAAAACCAAGGCTCTGGAACTATCTGCCGCCCGGGTGATCGCGGCAGTACCGGCGCATGGCAGTGATGACGTCCGGCAGTGTCGAGCGGTTGGCCATGTTCAGCAGCCATTGCGGCAGCCATGTGCCGATGTCGGCGTGCACGTGGTAGTAGGCCAACGTGGTATTCGCATCGATCGGCGTAAGGGTCCAGCCGCCGGTCGTGTCGGTGATGTTGCCGCTCCCTTTCACGTACGTCCACGAAGACGCCCAGACATCGCGGGGAGTGGAAACGCGGCTGGAGGTGACAGTGATGTCGTAGTGGCGGTCCTGCAGCGGAAACGGCACGTCGATCTTCTGGTGCACGACGCGCAGGTTGCCGCTGCCGCTGACGACGCGCGCTTCGACGAGCCGAGGAAAGTACTTCGTGTGCTGTTTGACATCCTCGATTCCCCTGATCACCTCGCCGATCGGCGCGGCGATCGTGCCGATGGCCACGCCGCTCTGCGCCATCCCATCGAGCGGAACGATCCTGGCGATGACCACTCCATTCGCCACCTGCCGCTGCTCCTCGGCACTTAGCGCAAACGGAATGACGTCGTACGGCGACGCGGCAACCGCCGCCGAGGCGACAGCGAGGATTGACAGAGCGAAACCAATCGCGGCTTTCATTCCGTTAGTGTAGCCGCTCTCTCCGCTCCCAGCGCCGCCTCGAATCATCGTTCGCCTTTCCCAGGCGCTTGATGTAGCCGCCGCCGCCGACCTGCTCACCTGTTCGAAGCAAACATCCGCGGATCAAATGGCGTTGGCTAACCTGTTGCTAAGACAGCCGCGGAGGCAGAACACGTGAAGCAAAAAGCAATCGTATTCTTTTCCCTTCTCGTCGCGTTGGGCTGTGCCACGACGGCAATTGAAGATCCGGCGATCCGTCGAGCTACGGCAGGCGTCGAACTCGTGGAAACGAAGCCCACCCGCGAATTCGAAATCATCAAAGAGGTGACTGGTATCTCCTGCGCCCGCCAACGCGGGTCTTCGCCGTCAGTTGAGGCAGCAAAGCAGAATATGAAAGTCGACGCAGGAAAACTGGGCGCCGACGCCGTCGTCAATATCGCGTGCGAAGAAAACAACAACGTGAGCTGGAAGCACAACTGCTGGAAGAGCACGGAGTGCCGAGGCGATGCCGTGAAGTGGCGTTCGAAATAGCAATCATTTTTCGACGGAGGATTACAATCCCCGCCATGAGCGAGTTCAACGTCGATATCGAGCGCGAAGAGGATGGGCGGTGGATCGGTGAGGTGGCCGAACTTCCCGGTGTTCTGAGCTACGGAGCGACAAGGGAAGAGGCCGTTGCGAAAACCAAGGCTCTGGCCTTTCGCGTTCTCGCAGACCGTCTCGAGCACGGCGAGGAAATCCCTGAGATTCACGGGGTCTTCGCGGTCACCGGATGAACTGGCCTTCGTCGAAAGCCAATCGCGTTCTCGCTGCTCTCCTTCGCATCGGCTGGTCCGTCAAGCGGCACGCCGGCACGTCGCATCAGATACTTCAACGCCCGGGCTGGCCGGACTTTGTCTTTGCCTTCCACGGCCAGGAGGAGATCGGCCCGCGAATGCTGGCTCGGATCGCAAAGCGGACGGGTCTTGATCCTTCCGACCTTTAGCCTGCGAGGGAAGAAACACAGAACGGTTCACGCCCTGCCTGAACCGTTCCCTAAGGCCAGTTCAGCGCCCGAGTAAATCCCGGGATAGCCGCCGATAACCACGACGACTCCGCCGAAACGAGATCGCGCAGCTCGCGCGCCAGCACGGCATCGACCGAGCGGCCGTCGCGGACAGCGATCCGTTCCAGCGCCACGATTTCCATCCGCGGGATGCGCACCGCCAGATCGTCCAGCTGCAGCAACTCCGGCAAGACCTCCGCCAGCTCCGCTCCCAGCGCCTCCTCGACGTCCGCCTGTTCCCAGAAATCCATCGCGTACGACACCAGCTCGTCCCACGGCACGTCCCCGTTGTCGTTCGCTTCCAACTCACCAAGCGCCGCCGATCCCCACAAGTCTTCGAACGACATCCCCACCGCCTCCGCCGCTTCGGCAGGCGAGTAGGTCGGACGCGGATGGAGGAAAAGGTCGCGGATTTGGGTGGGGGAGGCGGTCATCGTCAGACTCCTTTACTTGTCATCGGAACGGAAGAGATACTTATAGTAGGTGGAGAGTTCGTCGCGCGCAAGTCCAAATGCAGTCATCGATGCGCGACGAGATCCTCAAGCTGTTCGGCGAACGGCTTCGCGAGATTCGAACGGAGCGGAACCTCTCGCAGGAACGCCTCGCGGAGCTGGCGGGCCTTGATCGCAACTACATCGGTCAGATCGAGCGCGCCGAACGCAACGTAGCGCTCGTGAACATCATCCGCATCGCCAAGGCGTTGGAGATCGAGCCGCAAGGTCTGTTCACGCCGTTCACGCGAGCGAAGCTGGCGACCCTCGGCTGAAGGTAGACGTACAGCTAATCGCGCTGACACCTCGCACTCACTTCTCGAGGCTCTTGCGTCGCCGTCGTCTCCATCGCTGCCATTGTTGACTAATCCAATTAGGCAGTTTTAGAAGATCGACGTTGAATCCAAACAGACCGGGCTTAGCTTCAAAAGGGTTGCTATCGCGAGTCGCTAGAAGATCTAGCTGGCGCCTGCGCGTGTCATTCAGTTGAAGGCGGGAGCGCCAAAACATCTCGGTTCTCGTGATGTTTCGGAGCCAGTCGAGATACTCAACCTCCCACGCAAATAGATGTTCCACAAATCTATCATCTAGCGTGTGCGGTTCAATTCGAAGAAACGCACAGGTGCCCGGTTCTCTCTCATAGTAGAAATACTCTTCTGGCCCGGTGGTGAACACTCCCTGATCGATCGCGCGGCCGAGGACGGCGTTATTCGGTCGATTCTTGGCTGAGTAGTAGTGACATTCGATCTCAGGGTGCTCATACATTGTTCGTGTGAGCGAATCAAGAGAAAGGGTATCGAGAATGTGGTGATCGGGGCACAGTTCGATAATCGTTGTAAAGCCAATGCTGGTCGGCACGATATCGGGGAATGTATTTCCTTTTGGCCGAGGCGGTGAGACGGTTCCGTTCGGCCACAAATGAGGAGTGAACCCAAGGCCGCCACAGTCGCAAAGAATCCGATCATCATTCCGTTCCCGAGACAGAGGATGCGAACCGGTTCCTGCGCAGCTCTCACAGGGTTCATCCATTTCTTCGCGCGACGGAAGAAGCGCCGCTAGCTCTGGAAACTTCCTTGATCCTACAATCAGCGCTCCATATGCAGTCCCGCGCGGCAGTGCCGGTTGTGGTTGATCGAAATGATCCCATCTGAAAACCAGCATCTCGCCGCTGACAGATATCCCAAAGAACCCCTCTCGTCCTCGAAACAAAGGTAGTGTCGCGTGATCGCTAGCCATCTTGTTCGCGCGGTCATCGATAATCGGTCTCTGCGAGAGCAGTTCGCGAATCCTGTCCTCGATTCTGATGGTGGTGGCTGCTGTGAGAGGAAAGCGCATGTGAGATGGACAACTACCGGGCTACCTATTCTGACTTCCAGGCTCGGTCCGCTGCTTCGCCGAACGTAACAAGTAGTCCGAGGGCAGCGAGGGAATCGAGGACGGATTGGACTTGCGTCCGCTTCGCGCCTTTGAAGGATTTGGCAGTGCGGTCGAGGGTCCAGGTTTCGTTCGGGTTGCTGGTGATGAGGTCGCGGACGGCGGCGATCTGGGAGGGGAGGTCTTTGGGCCAGGGGATGGCGGTTTTTGGTTTGGCCTCCGCTTCTTTTTCTTCGATCTCGATGCCGGCCATGGTGGTCTGCTGTTCGCTCTTTGCGCCGGCCGGATTCTGAAACTCGGGACGGAGCCAGCGGATGATGCCGCGCCGTTCCTCCTCGGCGCGCTCGGCGTTCAGCGCCACGAGGCGTTCGAGGATCTGTTCGTCCGTCAGATCGTGCGGCCATCCGTAGGCGTCGAATACCGCCGCGTCGAGATCGTCGTGAATCTGTTTGAGCACGGAGACCAGTCCCTGTTCGTGGATGACTTTTTCCTTCTCCGTCAACGCCTCGCCGCTGCGCAGTTTTTCAAGGACGTTGTACATGCCGGTGATCGTGAGGCCGGGGTGAAGCGATTGCTGGCGTTTGCGGTGGGCGTCGAGTTGTTCAGCAAGTTGGCGGATACGGTGCGTCTCATCGCCGTCAAAACTGGGGAACGGAAAGGGATCGAAAGCGACAGAAGTGTTCCAGTAGGGTCGGTCCTCCAGAGTTCCGCTGACTCGCCTAGCCCACTTGGTGTGCGCCCGCGATGACAGAACGCCGAGATAAAAAGCATCTTCAAGGGATACCGCGATGACGCCACTATCGACAAGCATGGAACTTGGCAGAAAGTGGAACACGTAAAACTTAGCGACACGAACGACGGCAATGAAACGGTTCAATCCAAGAAGGGCGTTGCGCAGTTCAGGACGGCTTCTCCCGTGAAGCCACCATTCTTCGCGGAACTTTTTATCTTTGTTAGTGCGCCGCTCTGGATAAACATAGTCCACGACGTGCTGAAAGCCCTTCGGATAAGTCGTTCGCGCCTCGTCGGCGGTCATTCCGTGGAAGTCGATAATCCAACGATGAGATGCTGATCGGAGCAAGTCCGTGCCTGTCGTAAACGGCTTCACTGCATTTGCCTCAATGCCATTTAGCTCGGATTCGGCGAGTACGAATCCTTGTCCCGCCGGGATGACTCCCATCAATGACAAGCCGACATTCGAGCGGAGAGGCCTAGCTGATGCGAGGTCGGGTCCAACGGTAAGGTCCGACTGAATGCGTCCTCGGTTCTCGACGAACTCGACGGCGACTTCGTCGCTGGACGTCTCAATCTCACGTGTGACGCGAAGGAGGTCACCGAGCGCTTCCCCGTGCACTGCGACGGTCATTGCAACACGGACAGCCGCACCATCAGCGGAATCGACCCAAGCGTGATCAGGTATCGCGAAAATGACGCTTATGTCTCCGGCGTGCTCGTCAAGTACTCGGCGATTGAACGTCTGAGAAATGCTATTCGTCGTGATCAAACCAAATTGCCGAATTGCTTGGCGTTCTAACAGGCCCGCTGCATGATCCCACCAGTACATGACAAGATCTGCGGACCCAGGTACCTTTCGGTTCGCTAATCTCAAATCTTTTACGTATTCATCGCCCAGAGCAATCCGCATCCTCTTGTTCCCTATGAATGGCGGATTGCCGACGATGAACTCTGCCTCAGGCCACTCCGCCTTCCGCGGATTCACATAGCGGTACACAGGCATTCGCGCTGAATCGTCCGGCACATGCTCGCCCGTCACCGGATGCCGCTTCATCGTCTCGCCGTCCCAACGCGTGACCGCGTGGCCGGCGTCGTCGAGCAGCGCGACCTTCTCGTCGTAGGCCAGCACGGCGTCGCGGCATTCGATGTTGTGGTAGTCGTGGAGGATTGGTTCCTCGGGGTTAGTTCTGAAGCCTTGGCTACGCAGCTGCCATTGCAGGTAGCCGATCCACAACACCAGTTCGGCGATCTCTTTTGCCCATCGTTTGATCTCGATGCCGAGGAACTGTTTCGGGGAGACGAGGCGTCCGTAGCTGGTGATATGGCCACCGCCGAGGTTCTTGTACATGTCCAGCACTTCGTTCTCGATCCGCTTCAGCACGTCGAGGGAGACGTAGAGGAAATTGCCGGTGCCGCAGGCGGGATCGAGGATGCGGACGTGTGCGAGGCGGTCGAGGAACTCTCCGAGGAGGCGCAGCGCTTCTTTTTCTCCTGCGGCGTTGTCGGCGACGAGCGTGCGGACACTGGCGCGGACGGTTTCCCACTCCTTTCGCAGCGGCTCTTCGATGGTCGGACGAACGAGGCGCTCGACGTATGCGCGCGGCGTGTAGTGCGCGCCGAGGCGGTGGCGTTCCTTCGGATCGAGCGCGCGCTCCAGCAGCGTGCCGAAGATCGACGGATCGACGTGCGCCCAGTTGCTTTCCGCCGCTTCGCGCAGCGCGTGGAGCTGGAAACGATTGAGATCGATCGCGGCGGGATCGCTGAACAGGCCGCCGTTGAAGCGCCAGACCTTTCCTTTACCCCACAGCACGCCGCCTTCGTTCATCTTCTGCCACAGCTCTTCGATGGCGGGCTTGAAGCGCTCGGGTGCGTCCCACCAACCTTCGAATGCGTCGGAGAAGATGCGCTTCGGAAGCAGTCCGACATCCTCGGCGAACATGGTGAAGAGGCAGCGCATGAGGAACTTCGCGACCAGCTCCGGATCGTGCCCGGCGGTTTCGAGCTGCTTGGCGATCGTGGCGATGCGCGCGGCCACTTCGCGCGTGATGTTCGCGGCGTGCTTGGATGGATCGAGATCGTAAGGATTGGTGAAGACGCGGCGAAGTCGCCGGCCGAAGTCGGTGAGATGGCGCTCCTCCGGCTCGAATTCAATCGGATCGGGCTCGGGATCGTGCGGCTGACGGAAGAGATGGCGCAGGTAGAAGCGCGAATTGACGGCGTCGGGGAAGGCGCGATAGCTGGCGGTGCGGTCGAACGAGGCGTAGAGATCGAAGCAGTAGCCGACGTCCGTGACGATGAGAAACGGCGGCGGCGCGTCCATGGCGCGGGCGTATTTGAGCGCTTGGCCGAACGCGTCCTGCATGGCAATGTGCCAGGCGGGCTGACCGCGCTTGGCCGTGCCGAGGCGCGAGCTGTCTTCGTCGGAGCCTTGCTTCGCTTCGAGGATGAAGTGTCCGCGTTTGAAGAGATCGATGAAGCCGATCGATTGCTGACGCCCCTCGTGCGGGACGGTAACCGGCTTCTCGAAAACGTAGGCGTCGCGGTCGGCATCCGAGGTGGCGGCGTGTGGGGGATCGACGTTGAGGACGGCGCAGAGGTCGATGACGAACGATTGCGCATTCGACCGCTCTGCGGCCGCGGAACCACTCCACTTTTCGAGGAACTCGGACGGAGTCACGTGCGAACGAGTGTAGCGGAGCGAGGTTTTGTGTGGAAGGAGGCGTTTTTCGTTTTCGAATAGGTCCGGAGCCTCTTCGAAAAGTGAAAACGCCTATTGGTATAGGTCTGGAGCCTAAGGCAATTGGTCCGGGACCTATTCGAAAAGGTAAAACAGCTATAGCAATAGGTCTGGAGCCTAACCCTATAGGTCCAGGACCTGTTGCTTTTCTATTTTTTGGTGTTTGGGGGAGGCGCGGAGGTGCGGGTTGCTCAAGAGCGGCTTCGAACAACTCACGAGGAAGGTGCGATTGGCGAAGGCATCCTTGCCAAAACCTCGGATGGATCCGCAGTCTCCAGAAACAGTTCGACCGCCTCACGAAGGCTGGCCGAGGCGTCTTCGACAGAGTTGCCCTGGCTGGCAACATCCAACTCGGGGCAGGGAGAAACGTAGCCGCCGTTTTCGCGGTACATCATCGCTGTGAATCGGAGCGTGTCACTCATACGATTTCCTTTGGTCATCCGGCAACCTCCGCGTTGAAGGCATGGTATCGAAATCGTCCCGATCGATCGAAAGGTTCCGCAGCGACGAAGAGAAGGGTCAGGCCGCGATCACGTCCCCTCGAGGTAGGCGGTCTCGCCGTGCAACGACTGATCGAGGCCTTCGAGTTCGTCGGACTCCTGGACTTTTACGGGCGTGATCCGGTCGATGAGCCAGAGCATTCCGTAGGTGAAGAGGAAGGCCCATGCTGAGGAGATGGCTACGGCGGCGAGTTCCACGAGGAAGAAGTGAGGGTTGCCGCGCAGCAGGCCGTCTACGCCGGCGGGATTGAAGGCCGTTGTCGCGAAGATGCCGCAGAGGATGATGCCGAGGAAGCCGCCTACTCCGTGGACGCCCCAGACGTCGAGGGCGTCGTCCCATTTCAAACGGTTCTTGAGCGCCACGGCGTAAAAACAGACGGCGCCGGCGATGAGTCCGATCAGACAGGCGGTGGCCGGCGAGACATATCCCGCGGCTGGAGTGATGGTGGCCAGTCCGGCGACCGCGCCGGTCAGGAGGCCGAGGAAGCGGGGCTTGCGGAACTGCATCCAATCGAGGCAAAGCCACGCCATCGCTCCGAAGCTGGCGGCGATGTCCGTGTTGAGAAACGCGACGGCGGTTACTGAGTCGACGCGGAATTCGCTTCCGGCGTTGAAGCCGTACCAGCCGAACCAGAGAAGTCCGGTGCCGAGGGCTACGAGCGGGATCGAGTGCGGCCCGCGATCTTCGACCTTGCGCCGGCCGACATAGAGAACGGAGGCGAGAGCGGCGATCCCGGCGATGTTATGCACCACGATTCCGCCCGCGAAGTCGAGCACGCCCCAACTGGCCAGGATTCCGCCGCCCCAGATCATGTGCACAAAGGGGAAGTAGACGCAGACCAGCCAGGCCGTGAGAAAGAGCATGTAGGCCTTGAACGTCACGCGGTTGGCGAACGCTCCGGTGATGAGGGCCGGCGTGATGATGGCGAACATCATCTGATACGTACAGAAGACGATCATCGGGATCGAGGCGTTGATCGGAGACGGCATATCGAGCGTGATGCCCGAGAGAAACGCCCAGTGGAAATTGCCGATGATTCCGCCGAGGTCAGTGCCGGTTTTCAGATCGCCGCTGAAGCACATCGAAAAGCCGAAGGCCCACCAGAGCACCGTGGTCCAGCCCATCGATACAAAGCTCTGCATCATGATCGACAGGACGTTCTTGCGGCCCACCAGTCCGCCGTAGAAGAACGCCAGGCCTGGCGTCATGAGCATGACGAGGCTGGAGCACAGGAGCATGAAGGCAGTGTTCCCGGTGTCGATGTGCATGGCGATCTCCTCTTGGAGACGCAATCATGGCACCCTTCCCACTCGCCGCTCTACCGCCGCCTCCCCACCGCCCCCTTCACGATTGCGTCGATCATCTGCGTGTATGACCGTCCGCTCTCTTTTGCGGCCATCGCGAATTCGGCGATCGGGTCGAGCCAGGGGTTGGGGTTGGCTTCAATTAGGTAGATGCGGCCGTTGGCGCCGAGGCGGAGGTCGATGCGGGCGTAGTCGCGGAGGTGGAGGGCGCGGAAGGCGGTGATCGCTGCGAGATGGACGCCGGCGACGACCTCCTCGTCGAGGTCGCGAGCAGGGGCGGACCTCGTCTTCTTGTAGGCCTCGGTGCTCTCGTCGAATTTCACGTCGTAGCTGGCGATCTTCGGCGTTCCTTTTGGGAGCTTCGACAGGTCCAGCTCGATCAGCGGCAAGGCCTCGGGGGGATCGTTGCCGAGGACGGCGGCGTAGATCTCGCGGCCTTCGATGTACTCCTCGATCAGCGCGGCCGAATCGAACTCATCGTGAATAAACGAAATCCGCTCGAAGAGGTCCTTGATCGACGACACCACCGCGGCCGCGTCGATCCCTTTCGAGGCATCCTCGGTGGCCGGCTTGACGATGACCGGGAAACGGATGTCCTGCGCGTGCCCGACGCGTCCCTTGTCCATGACCATGGAGTAGGGAGTGAAGAGGCCGTGGTCGCGGATGATGGTCTTGGCGATGCTCTTGTCCATGGCCAGATACGACCCCTGCGGCCCGGCTCCGGTGTAGCGCTTGCCGATCAGGTCGAGGTAAGCGGCGAAGTGCATCTCCATGGTGTCGTCGCCGTTGTACGACTCGATGAGGTTGAAACAGAGATCGGCGTCCGCGCGCGCCAGGCGGGCCAGCGTCTGCGGGCGGCCGTCGATGCTGAAGGTGTTGGCGTCGTGTCCGAGCTCGCGCAGGGCGTCGGTGATCGCCTCAACGTCCGTCTTCTTTTTCTTCCGGCGTTTCCGTTTCGGTTTTGCGGCATCGAGGTCTGCGCCGGGCTGTTCTTCGTAGTCTTCGAACTGCCCGAAGAGCACTGCGATTTTCATGGAACCTTCCTGTGGCGCAGCGGACGCTTTCCGGTGAGGAAGGTCATCGACAGCGCGGTGATGTAGACGGTGAGCTCGATCATTTCGGAGCGGCTGCGGTCGCGCTGCGAGAGCAGGGCGAGCTCGCGAACGCGCTCCTCGGCGGCGGTGACCAGCGCGCGCACCAGCGTGCGGCGGACGCCGGTCCATTCGTTGACCTTGTCGATGATGTCGCGGCGATGCTCGGCCAGCAGCTCGACGGCTGGGCGATAGTCGAATGCTTCGCGACGGCGGGATGGATCGACGAAGATGTCGGAGAGGTCGGTGTCGAGCGCGAGGCCGGCGATCATCTCCGACTCGTCGGCGTGAACGTCGCGATAGAACTGCTCGACAGTCTGCTCCATCTCGTCCACGGTCACGTCGATCTCTCCGTTGGGATGCGGAGGCGGCACGTCGCCGACTTCGCGCGCGATCCGGTCGACGTAGAGCAGCTTGCGCATCGCTCCCCAGTTCGCGTAGCGGCGGCGCCAATGGGAGTCGGGATCGAGCCAGACCGCGAAGGTCTCGGCGAAATCCTCATCAGGATGCTTCTGCGCATACCAGCCTGCGATGTGCCGCACGTAGTCGCGGGAGAAGGGGACGAAGGGATAGTCGTCGCGGTAGGGACGGCGGAAGGATCCGAAGAGCGCATGCCACTCGTCGGTGCGGTAGAGGTCGTACGCATAGTTGAAGGCGTGACCGGCCTCGTGGCGGAGATACATCATGATCTCGCGCTCGTTCTCGATGTCGTTAATTGCATCCTCGATGTGCCGCACGCGCGGGTCGCCGAGGTAGAAGGGGATGCCGATGACCGGCTCCTCAGAAGGGCAGCCCCATTCGTCGGAGAGGTAGCAGAGCGGGCGGTAGTGATGGAGGCCGGCTGCGTCCAACTCGGCGTAGAGGCGATGGACGTACTCGGCTACCGGCGATTCCTCGAGCCGGAGTCCGAGCTCGCGGATGGGGACAGGCAACACGAGCCGCGCCTCGGGCGGAGCTTTTTCGAAAGCGACCACGGCCATGGGGAGAGCAACAACTAAGCCGGTCGGGCAATGCGGGCGGCTGATTCGCAGAGAACCGATTTTCACGCGGAGACGCGGAGATCGCGGAGATAAAAAGTCTTTTCTCCGCGTGCTCCGCGCCTCCGCGTGAAAAAGGGAGCCCTTTGTTAGTATTCGCACTCGAATGACCGACCCTCTTCACGACCTCATCTATGACTGGAACCTCGGCGCGGAGCGCGCGGCGCGGCCGTCGTCGAAGAAGATTCAGTTTGATGATGAGACGCTACGCGATGGGTTGCAGTCGCCGTCGGTGACGGATCCTTCGATCGACGAGAAGATTCGCATCCTGCACTTTCAGAATGAGATTGGTGTCGATACCTCGGATATCGGTCTTCCCGGCGCGGGGCCGCATGTGCAGAAGTCGGTCGAGCGGCTGGCGCGGGAGATCGTCGATGCGAAGCTGAACATCGCGGCGAATTGTGCGGCGCGGACGCATGAGAACGACATCCGGCCGATCGCGGAGATCTCGCAGCGGGTGGGGATTCCGATCGAGGCGTGCACGTTTATTGGCTCGTCGCCGATCCGGCAGTTTGCGGAGGAGTGGGATCTCGACTGGATCATCGAGCAGTCGGCGAAGGCGGTGCGGTTTGCGGTGGCCGAGGGGCTGCCGGTCATGTATGTCACCGAGGACACCACGCGCGCGAAGCCGGAGGACGTGGAGAAGCTCTACACGGCCGCGATCGAGGCGGGGGCGAAGCGCGTTTGTGTCTGCGACACGGTCGGTCACGCCACGCCGTGGGGTGTGCGCAATCTGATTCGATTCGTGCGCGGCGTCGTCGATCGCGTTAATCCCGAAGTAAAGATCGACTGGCATGGGCACAGCGATCGCGGACTGGGCGTCATCAACTCGATCGCTGCGATCGAAGCGGGCGCGGATCGGATTCACGGGTCGGCGGCGGGGATCGGCGAGCGTGTCGGAAACACTCCGATCGATCTATTAATGGTCAATCTGAAGCTGATGGAGTGGATCGACAACGACCTCACGAAACTGCCCGAGTACGTGCGCTTTGTCTCCGAGGCCGTACACATTCCGCTGCCCGATCAGTATCCCGTTTTTGGGCACGATGCCTTCCGCACGGGGACGGGCGTTCATGCAGCGGCCATCATCAAAGCGAAGAAAAAGGGAAGCGAGTGGCTGGCCGACCGCGTTTACTCGGGGGTCCCGGCAGGTATGTTCGGTCTCGAGCAGATCATCGAAGTGGGTCCGATGTGCGGACTCTCGAACGTGATCTACTGGCTCGATGCGAAGGGTTATCCGCAGGACGAAGGGCTGGCGAAGGAGATTTTCCAGCTCGCGAAGTCAACGAATCGCGTTTTGACAGATGAAGAGTTGCACGGAGCCGCGAAGCGGTGGAGTGAAGTGAATTAAGCCCGAGTGGCGAAATGGCAGACGCAGCAGACTCAAAATCTGCCGAGGTTAACCCTCATGTCGGTTCGAGTCCGACCTCGGGCACCACTTTTTTATTGTGAACAAGCCGTTACGCCCTGATCGAAAGCAATCAACCCGTCGCGCGTGACGTTCCGCCGCTCAATCGACGTACGGAGACCGATCCACAATGCTCACGCGCCATCGACTTGCTTCCGCTTTCGTGCTGCTGCTGTTGCCGATCGTTGCTCAGGCGTTGCCGCCGGACCGTTCTGCGCCGATGCGGCACTACATCCTCGAAAGCGACGTCCCGCTCGACGCCGCCGCCAGTGCCGAACTTGCCGCCGAAGGCATCGATGTCCAGCAGCCGATGGCGAATCATCGCTATCTGGTCCGGATTCGCGACGGCGCCGCGGTTCCGAGCGATGCGCGCATCCGTTCGCTGCGAGCGTACGACGCCTCGCACAAGATCGCGCGCGATGCGTATGCCGAGGCGACGAAGGGGACGGCATTCGCGCGGCTGCGGATCCTTTTTCAGAACGATGTGACGTTCGAAGAAGCGCAGGCTGCGATCGAAGCGGTCGGCGGCACGATCGACACCCCGTTCGCAGTCGGCAGCGCAGGCCGGCAGCGGCTGACGGTGCGGATTCCGTCATCAGCCACGCTGACGCTGGCGCAGGACGAGCGTGTGTTCGGCGTGTATGGACCTCCACTTCATATCAAAAGCCTCAATTCTGTCGCCGCGCAGATCTCCAGCGTCACGCCGCTTTTCAGTGCACCATACAACCTGACCGGCAACGGCGTGGTCCTGTCGATCTTCGAGCCGGAGGGCACTCCCGATGTTGCGCATTCGGAGTTTGGCGGGCGCGTCGTCAGCCACTTCGATTCCACGCGTCCGGTCAACACCCACGCCACGCATGTCTCCGGCACGATGGTCGCCGCGGGGCTCAACACATTCGCGAAAGGCATGTCGCCCGCGGCCACGCTGCAAGCATTCGACGCGATTGTCGACTTTGATCTGCTCATGGCTGCGAAGGCGGCGCTCGTGACTGTGGGAAGCGCCGCCGACAACAACTCATGGGACTACCAACTGAGCTGGTCAGGCACGGTTTGGTACGGCGCCGGCGAATACCTCGGCGGCTACAGCGGCTTGGAATCGGAGCCCTACGATCAGGTTATGCACGCCGCCGGTGAGCCGTTGATCGTCCATGCGGCGGGCAATGATGCGCTGGAAGGCAATCCCAATCTCCAGCAGCCGTGGTCGCCGCACAAACACTTCAACTACGACACGAACGAGATCGACTCGCACACGTTCTGCTACTCGCAAAATGGTAGCGGCACCGATTGCCCGGCTACTGCGCCGTTCAACTGTTCCGCAGGCCAGACCTCGGCGGGTGAACGATATTGCGAGAAGGACAAACACCCGACCCATACGGCACCCTTCAGCGTCGGTCTCATGGCCAGCACGAAAAATTCTGTGACGGTCGGCGCCATCCAGCCCCTCGGCTTGGCAATCGCCTCGTTCAGCTCGCGCGGGCCGACGCTTGACGGCCGCATCAAGCCTGAGCTCGTGGCCAAAGGCACGGATCAGTTCTCGACGTTTCCGAGTAACGGCTACGCCTCGATTCAGGGAACGTCGATGTCGGCGCCGGTCGTCACCGGCATCGCGGGCCTGTTGACGCAGCAGTTCCGCAAGACGTTCGGCAGAACTCCGGACGGGCCGATGCTCAAGACGCTTCTGATCGCCGGCGCCGACGACCTCGGCAACGCCGGTCCGGACTACACGTTCGGCTTCGGCCTGGCCGATGCGAAGGCGTCGGTGGATCTCATTCGCGATGACAACGGCACTGGCTCGCGCATCCGGACGGGAACGGTTGCGAACGGGCAGGAGCTCGACATCCCAATCACGCTCGCGGCGTCGCAGAAACTGCGGGTAGTCCTCGGATGGTCTGATCCCGAGGTCCTGCTGCAGCCGAATCCGGGACCGGATGATGACGATCTGCTCGCGGACAAAGCGCTCGTCAACGATCTCGATCTGCGTGTCGTCGATCCTTCGGGCGCCACCGTGCGTCCGTACGTGCTCGACAAAAACAATCCGAACGCGCTCGCGACGAAGGGCGTCAACAACACCGATACGACCGAGGAAGTGGAGATCGCGAACGCGGTTCCGGGGACGTATCACCTCGTTGTGAAGGGCGCGATCGGCGACTCGCGCTCGACGGCGCAGAACTTCGTGTTGATCTCGAACGGCGGCGTCTCCGTCCCTGTCTGCACGGACAATTACGAACCGAACGATACGCAGGCGACGGCTTTCGGCAACGTCTTCAGCGCGCAGACGATCGCGGCGAAGATCTGCAGCGCGAGCGACGTCGACTACTACACGTTCACGACGAATACATCGCCGGTCGCGGTGTCGGTGACGACGACCGATACGCCGCTGAAGGTGACGATGTTGAGCAGTCTCACAACCACGGTCGTTCAGAACATCGCCGCGAACAGTTCGGCGACGCTGACGGCGAATTTCTTCCCCACGCTCCTGCCGCCAGGAAACATCGCAATCTTTGTACGCGTCGAAGCGAACGGCACCGTCGGCGCCACCGGCGGCTACACGTTGACGCCGAATTACACGTTCTCATCGACACCGAGGAAACGATCGGCGAAGCACTGATTTTTTGGGGAGTGGGGAGTCGGGTGTAGGGAGTGGGAGACCGCGATCTTCTACTCCCCACACCCAACTCCCCACTCCCATCTCCCGCATACAATCCGCAGCCGCATGAATTACAAAACTCTCCTGGTCGAGGAAGCGGACGACGTCCTCACCGTGACGCTGAACCGTCCCGACGTTCACAACGCCTTCAACGATGAGCTGATCGCCGAGGCGATCGATCTGTTCGGGGGCCTCGGTGCGAGCAACGCGCGCGTAGTCGTGCTGCGAGGCACCGGCGCGAATTTCTGCGCGGGCGCGGATCTCAACTGGATGTCGCGAATGGTCAGCTACACGCGCGATGAGAATGTCCGCGACTCGTCGCAACTGGCGCGGATGTACGCGCTGATGAATGAGTGTCCGCTGCCAATCATCGGACGGATTCAAGGCGCGGCGATCGGTGGCGGCGTCGGTCTCGTCGCGGTCTGCGATATCGCTATCGCGTCGCGCGATGCGAAGTTTGGATTGTCGGAAGTGAAACTCGGAATCCTGCCGGCGGTGATTTCGCCGTACGTCATCGCCAAGATCGGCGAGACGCACGCACGGGCGCTGTTCCTGACCGGCGAGCGCTTCGATGCCGAACGCGCGCTGCGCATTGGCCTGGTGCATCGCGTCGCCGACGATGTCGATGCCGCCCTTGCGGAAACGATCGCCGCACTGAAATCGTCCGGACCGGAAGCGGTGCGCGAGTGCAAAAAATTGATCGCGCATGTTGCGTCGCACGAGTTGATCGACGCGATTCCGTACACGATCGAGGCGATCGCCGCGCGAAGAGTTTCGTCCGAGGGGCAGGGCGGGATGGCGGCGTTCCTCAAGAAGGAGAAGGCGCCGTGGGCGAAGTAAGGTTGGCGCGCCCGAGCACCCACCCGGAACGGAGGCGCGGGATGCCTCCGGGCCAGCCGGCGAGGACGCCAGCGTTCCGGCGCGCAAGCATCGGCGAAGCCGCGAGATGGAGCGCTGGCGTCTCGCCGGCTGGCGTGGCTGCGTCCCGCTGCCACTCGCGATGCTGGCGGAGCACTCGATGATTCGCCGCGTGCTCGTTCCCAACCGCGGCGAGATTGCCGTTCGCATCGCACGCGCGTGCCGCGAGGCGGGGATCGAGTCGGTGCTCGGCTACTCCGAGGCAGACGACATCCGCTACGTTCGCCGCTATTTCGATGATGCCATCCCCCTCGGCAGAGGCGATGCGCGGCAGACGTATCTCGACGTTGCGCGCGTGATCGATGCGGCGCGGAAATGTTCGGCGGACGCGATCCATCCCGGCTACGGATTTCTTTCCGAGCGCGCGGAACTCGCGGCGGCGTGCGATGACGCCGGCATCGTCTTCATCGGACCGAAGGCGTCGTCGATCGCCGCGATGGGATCGAAGGCGGAGTCGCGGCATCTCATGCAGCGGCTCGGCGTGCCGGTTGTTCCCGGCTACGACGGCGAAGAGCAGAACGTCAACACGTTGACTACCGAGGCGGCGCGGATGGGCTTTCCGGTGTTGGTCAAAGCCAGTGCGGGCGGCGGCGGGAAGGGGATGAAGATTGTCCGTTCCGCGGATGAACTGCGCCCGGCAATCGAATCGGCGCAGCGCGAGGCGAAGAAGTCATTTGGCGACGACCGGTTGCTGCTGGAGCGCTACATCGAGGAACCGCGCCACGTCGAGTTTCAGATTTTCGGAGACGGCAACGGAAACGTCGTGCACCTCTTCGAGCGCGACTGCTCGATCCAGCGCCGGCATCAGAAGGTGATCGAGGAGACGCCCGCGCCGCGCTACAGCGATGCGTTGCGGCAGCGCATGGCAGCTGCGGCGGTCGCGGCGGCGCGCGGCGTCGATTACCGCAGCGCGGGCACGGTGGAGTTCATCGTGACGCCGGAGAACGAGTTCTACTTTCTCGAGATGAACACGCGTTTGCAGGTCGAGCATCCGATCACCGAGGAGGTTGTCGGCGTCGATCTCGTGCGCGCGCAACTCGCGCTCGCGAGAGGCGGCGGGTTGCCGTGGCGTCAGGAAGATCTTCAGCAGCGCGGCCACGCGATCGAAGTGCGCATTTACGCCGAGGATCCGGACGATCGCTTTCTGCCGCAAAGCGGAAAGATCGCGTTCTACCGCGAGCCATCCGGACCGGGCGTGCGCGTCGATGCGGGCGTGTCGCAAGGGACGGAGATCGGCGTCAGTTTCGATCCGATGCTGGCGAAACTGATCTGCTACGCGGAGTCGCGCGACGCCGCCATCGACCGCCTCGATCGCGCTCTCCGCGACTACATCGTCCTCGGCACAAAAACCAACATCTCCTGGCTGCGCCGGCTGGTGACGCACTCCGCGTTCCGCGATGGCCGCGTCTCGACGCGATTCATCGCCGACCACGAGGAGTCGTTGCAGCGTTCGACGCCGGAGATCGTTCCCGCGATCGCGGCGGTGCTTTCGTCGATTCCGAAACAGACGTCGCAACGTTCCGCGGGCGTCGCGAGCGTGTGGGATTCAGTCGGAAGTTGGGGGCGCGCGTAGAAAGCAAATGTTGAATGTTGAATGTTCAATGTTGAATGTTGAATGAAGGGCCGAGGAGCGGAGCCCATTTAACATTCAACACTCAACATTGAACATTCAACATTTCGCTTCTGAATCTACGCTTTCCCCAAACTTTCCGGCGCGCGCACCCTTCCCGCGATTCCGCAGAGGATGAGTAGCGTCACGACGTACGGCACCGCGAGAAGCAGGTGGAACGGCACGCCGCGTCCGCTGGCCTGCAATGCGTACTGCGCGGCGGCGGCGATGCCGAAGACGGCGGTGCCGAGGAGGGCGCCTTTGAATTTCCAGCGTCCGAAGATGACGATGGAGAGGGCGATGAAGCCGCGGCCGGCCACCATGTTTTCCGCGAATCCGCTCGACAGCGCCAGCGCGAGGTAGGCTCCGGCCAATCCCGCGAGAACGCTTTCGATTGCGAGCGCGGTCCATCGATGCAGCGCGACTGATGCGCCATTTGCGGTCACGGCCGCGGGGAGTTCGCCGCAGGCGCGGAGACGGAGTCCGAAGCGCGTTCGCCAGAGAAGAAAAGCCAGCGCGATCGGAATGATGATCCAGGCCAGAGGGACGATGACGTCGATGCCGAGGCGCGGGATCGGCTGATTGAAGATGTCGTTCTGCTGTAGCTCGCGGTAGACGAAGCCGGTCAGGCCTTGCGCGAGGAGAACGATCGCTGTTCCGGTGACGATCTGGTCGGCGGCGAAGCGGAGGGCGAAGAGTCCGAAAAGCGCGCCGACAAGCGTGGCGCCGGCGATGCCGCCGAGGAAGCCGAGCATCACGCTGTGTGTCAGTTGCGCGGTGATGACGGCGGTCATCGCAGCGGTGAGCATCATTCCTTCGATGCCGAGGTTGATCATGCCGGCGCGTTCGACGACCAGTTCGCCGAGAACGGCGAGCAGCAGCGGCGTCGACGCGAC
This sequence comes from Thermoanaerobaculia bacterium, assembly GCA_034663965.1. GTDB lineage: Bacteria > Acidobacteriota > Thermoanaerobaculia > Gp7-AA8 > Gp7-AA8 > JADGNZ01. Next base: position 25,970 of record JAXDIO010000024.1, read on the forward strand.
GATCGCGAGCGGGATGGCCGCGAGGAGTTGGTGGGTCATGGGCGGTCCTCCGCGCGCCCGTGGCGGCGAGACGCCGCCACGCCAGCCGGCGAGACGCCAGCGCTCCAACTGCATTCGTCCACCGCGCGTGAACGCTTCAAGACGAGCCTCCGGAACGCTGGCGTCCCGCCGGCTGGCTCGGCGGCGTCTCGCCGCCGCGTCTTGTGAAGACGATCATCACAAGGATCACGATCGCCTGTCCGAAGGTCGCCACCGTCGACGAGATCCCGGCTGTCCGCTGCAGTTCGCCGGCGCCGGTGGTCAGTGCGCCGAAGAAGAATGCCGAGGCGAGCGTGCCGAGCGGATGGAGTTGCGCGAGCAACGCGACGGCGATTCCGGCGTAGCCGTAGCCGGCGGCGAAGCGTTCGAAGAGGCGGTGCGTGACGCCGAGGAGCTCGATGCCGCCGGCGAGGCCGGCCATCGCGCCGGAGATGGCCATCGCGCGAACGAGTTGCGCGTTGACATTGACGCCGGCCCATTTCGCGGCGCTGCGATTGAATCCGCTGGCGCGCAGTCGAAGTCCTTCTGAGGTTCGATAGAGGAGGAACCAGGCGGCGATCGCGGCGGCGACCGCAAGCAGGATTCCTGCGTGCAAATCGCCGAGCGTCGGCAGCATCGAGGTGATAGGCACCGCATCACTCTGCGGATACTTGCCGCTCGCTTCCTGCAGTGGTCCATTGACCGCGTATCCAAGTAGATGAATGGCAATGAAGTTGAGCAGGATCGTCGTCAGCACCTCGGGGGCGTTGCGCCAGAGACGCATGGCCGAGGCGATCGAAGCCCAGATCGCGCCGGCGATGACTGATGCGGCCAGCGCCGCGATCATGCCGTAGCGCGCGGCCAGGAATGCGCCGAGCGCGCCGGCGAGGAACTGCCCCTCGCCGCCGATGTTCCAGACGCCGGCGCGGAAGGCGATGGCGACCGAGAGGCCGGTCAGCAGCAGCGGGATCGATTTCAGAAGCGTCCCTTGCAGCGCGAAGGTTGATCCGACAGAACCGCTGATAAGAATGGAGAGCAGCTCGCGCGGCGAGTGTCCGAAGGCGATTCCACTCACGGCGAGTAGTGCGATCGAGAGCGCGGCGGCAAGAACGGCGATCGGGAGTCGGGAGTCGGGGGTCGGGAGTCGGAACCGGCGGAAGAGGCCCTCGCTCACGCTTCGACCCCCGGCTCCCGACTTCCGATCCCCGCCATCAATCGGGGCGCTCGCGAGGCCGCTTCATCCGGCGTGAGCCGCGCGCTCAGCACTCCGCGATAAATCACGTGAATGGCATCGCCGAGGGCGAAGGCTTCGTCGAGATCGGAGGTGATGAGGAGGATGGCGGCGCCGCGTGCGGCGGCGGTGCGGAGCTCGTCGTGGACAAAGCGGGTGGCTTCGATGTCGAGGCCGCGCGTCGGCTCGGCGGCGACGATGATCTCCGGACGTCGTTCGAGCTCACGCGCGAGGATGACTTTCTGTTGATTGCCGCCCGAAAGCGATCCGGCACGCTGCAGCGGCGACTGCGCGCGGATGTCGAATCGCTCGATCAGCTGCGCGGCGCGGCGCGCGGCCGTGCGCGGATTCCAGCGCGGCTCGGCGAGGGCGATGTTCTCGGCGATGCTCATCTCCGCGATCAATCCGTCCCGCGCGCGATCCTCGGGGATGTGCGCGACGCGGCCGCGAAGTGTGCCGCGGAGTTTCGCCGCGAGCTCCGATTGGCCGTTGCCGGCCACACCGATGATGGACACGATTTCGCCGGGATGAACTTCGAGGGCGTCGAGTCTTAGCGCCGGCGAGCCGCCGGCGGTCCAGCCGCCGAGCCGGCGGCGCTCCGTTTGCGGCGATCGCTTTTCGACCATCGCCTCGGCTAACTCCTCCGCGGTCATCGCGCCGCCGTCGACGACGATCCGTCCGCGCCGCATGACCACGATCCGCGTTGCTACTTCCAGCACCTCGGGGATTTTGTGGCTGATGAAGACGACGGTGACGCCGTCCGCCGCCAGCCGCCGCATGACGTCGAACAGCTCGCGCGCCTCGGCGGGCGCGAGGACGGAGGTCGGCTCGTCGAGGATTAGAAATCGTGGATGGCCCGCGATGGCCTTGATCAATTCGAGCTTCGACTTTTCGCCGACGGAGAGATCGGCCACGCGCCGGCCGGCGCCGCGAAGGTCGATGCCGGAATCGCGAATGATCTCCATCGCGTCGCGTCCCCACATCGCCAGCGCGAGGTTTTCGGCGATGGTGAATTCGTTCACGAGGAGGAAGTGCTGATGGACGATGCCGGCCTTCGTGTAGTCGACCGTGCCGGTGTCAGGGGTCAGCTCGCCCGCCGCGATCGACATCAGTGTGGTCTTGCCCGCGCCGTTTTCGCCGACGAGGCCGACAATCTCGCCCGCGCCGAAGTCTAGGGAGACGTCGTCGACCGCGACATTTGCGCCGAAGGATTTCGTGATGTGAGTTAGGCGCATGGGGACGGTTCACGCGGGGAACGCGGAGGGGCGGAGAAAGACGGAGAAGATCGCTTTTCTCCGCTTCCCCGTGTGCTCCGCGTGAACCCGTTCTCTTAGAATTTTCCTCGCGGAACTTCGAACTTGCCGCTGCGAATCTCCGACTCAATGCGCGACACCTCCGCAATCGTCTGGGGCGAGAGGGTCGCCTTCTGTTTGTCGTTCCAGACCAGCGAGACGATGTCGTCGTGCATGCCGAGCCAGTAGATCTGCGGTTTGAACTGGTGGTCGTGAACGAGTTTGGCCATGTGCAGGATGGCGGCGGGGACGTCGAGGACGGCGGAGGCGACGATCACGTCGGGGGCCATGTCGTTCTGATTTTTATTCGAGCCGAAGCAGCGGACGTGGCGTTCCTGGCAGGCCTGGAAAACGCCGCGGCCGGCTTCGTTGGCTTGATGGAAGATGAAGTCGCAGCCGGCGTTGATGAGCGACAGCGTGGCCAGCTTCGCGGCGCCGACGTCGTCGAAGTTGCCGGTGTAGATCTCCTTCACCTCGAACTTCGGATTGACCGACTGCGCGCCGGCTTTGAAGGCGAGGAAGGTCGAGGCGATCGATGGCAGGTTGATGCCGCCGACCAGTCCTGCCTTCCCGGTTTTCGATTCGCGCGCGGCGATGACGCCGAGGAGGTAGGTGGCCTGCTCGAGTTGGAAAACCATCGGGGAGACGTTCGGCGCGACGGAGCTGCCGGACGTGGTGATGAAGACCGTCTTCGGATACTCCTTGCCTGCTTTCAGCGCGGCGTCCTGAAATTCGAAGCCGTGGCCGAAGGCGAGATCGAATCCTTTCGCGCCGTAGGAGCGGAAGCCTTCCTCAAACTCGGCGGGCGTTTTCGTTTCCTGATTCGAGATCTCGGCGCCGAGTTGTTTGTGAATCTGCTGCAAGCCTTCGTAGGCGATTGCGTTCCAGCCGCCGTCGTTGATGGAGCCGGTGGTGAGGAGGCCGACCTTCATCGGCGGAGCCGAAGCAGGGCCGGCGGGAGCAGGCTCGTGTTTCGGACAGGCGAGCAGGAAGAGCGGAATAACGGCGAGCGCGGCAATTCGTTTCATGCGCGGGATTGTATTGCGCCGCGCGGCGCGGCAACCCGCGCCGATTTGTGGTATCTCCTCACCGCGCAGGGAAGGAGGCGCACGGCATGGATGACATCGATCGCGAAGGCAATGGTGGCGATGACGACGAACAGTTCGAACAGATGATCGTGGAGAACAGCATCCTTCTTCACAGCATCGCGGCGCTGCTGGTCCGCAAGGGCGTGATCAAACAGGAAGAGATCGACGCCGAGATGGACAAGCTCTACGACGAGATGGAGAAATTCGACGGCGAATAAGCCCTCCCGCGGAGTGGAATAGGTTCGGTCCTGTGATGTTTGGACCCGCGTTCAACGAACCGGAGAAACTGATGAAAACTCGCAACTTTCTGATCGCCGCGATCCTCACCGCAGCCGCCGCCACGAGCGCGTTTGCGGCGCTCTCGCCGGCCAAAGCCGACTGGGGAAAAGGGCCGGCGCAGTACATCATGACGGCCGAGGAGAAAGCGGCCTGGAAGAACATCCAGACTGACGCCGCGGCGGATGAGTTCATCGCCCTCTTCTGGGCGCGCCGCGATCCGACGCCGGCCACGCCGCGCAACGAATTCCACGAGGATTTCGACGCGCGCGTGAAAACTGCTGATGCCCAGTTCAGTCACGGACGGACCAAGGGTTCGATGACGGATCCGGGACGGATGCTGATCATCTTTGGTGGCCCGAGTCTTCCCGTCAAACAGATCACGACGCAGGCCCCCCCACAGGCAAACACCGGCGACGACGCGCACGCGGGAGCGGGAAGCTTCAGCGATTCGGGCGGCTCGGCTGACCAGATCTGGACCTACGAAGGAGATCTGGCGCAGAAGCTCTTCGGCGTTCCGCGTCTGGAAGTGAAGTTTCACGATCAGTATCGGAACGGAGAGTTCCGGCTGGCCACGCCGTTCGTCGATCCGCAGTCGAACGCCGTGCAGAAGATGGTGGCGAGCTTCATCACGCAGCCGGGTCTGACCAAGGTGCCGACGTACGACACGCCGCCTGCTGCGGCGGTGAAGCCGGCGGCTCCGGCCGCGCCGGTTGCCGGCATCAAGACGCCCGCTCTCGAAGCCGCTGTTGCGGATGCGAAAGCCGGAAAGGCGTCGAACAAGGGCGCCGCGCTCGCGTACGCGGAGTTCGTCTCGCCGGCCGGCGATCCGTTCGTGCCGGTGGCGGTTTACGTCCCCTCGTCTGCGAACATCGCCGCCGATGCCGCCGACACGATCTTCGGCGCCATCGAAGATGCCTCGGGCACGCGCGTAACGGCATTCGAAGAGCCGGCCAAGCTGACCGCGTCGCGTACCGACTACTTCGTCGACAAGTCGTTGACGCTGCAGCCGGGCAAGTACACGGCCATCGTCGGTCTCGCGAAAGCCGGGCAGCCGGTGCTCGTGACCTCCGGCCCGATCGAAGTAGCCGGTCCGTCGAAAGAAACGGTCGGAACGTCGCGCTTGATCCTTTCCGACAATGTCTACGAGCTTGGTACAGCCGAGCCTCCGAAATCGCCGTTCGCGTTCGGCAAGCTGAAGATCGTGCCGAAAGGCAACCTGACTTTCAAAAATAGCGACGAGCTGAACTACTTCGTCGAGGTCAACAACCCCGGCATCGATACGGCCACGAACCTGCCGAAGCTGCAGTTCAAGCTCGACCTCACCGGCGGACCCGACAAGAAGACGATCAGCGCGCCGCTGACCGATGCCGCGCCGCTGCCGCTGACGGGCGTGCCCGGCCCCGGCCACTACGCGATCCTGAGCACGATTCCGCTGGCCGAGGTCAAGCCGGCGCTCAAGCCGGGCGACTACACGCTGAAGATGAAGATCGTCGACGTCGTGTCGAAGCAGTCGTACACCGTGGAACAGAGTTTTAAGGTTGGCGGATAG
>JAXDIO010000036.1:0-7200 GCA_034663965.1 Thermoanaerobaculia bacterium
ACCACCGTCACGCCGACGCCGCGGATGAAGCCGGCCAGGCGCGGATGCTTGTGATAGCGCAGCAGAATCGGCGTGGCGATGACGGTGAAGAGAATCGGCGGCGAGAAGATGCCGATCGTCGCGGCGAGGGCGCCGGAGAATCCGTTCAGGAGGAAGCCGACGAACGTGGCAGTGATCACCACCGGGCCGGGCGACATCATCCCGATCGCGACCGAGTCGAGAAACTGGCGGTTGGTGAGCCAATGGTATTGATCGACTACCTGCGTTTTCAGGAACGGCACGATCACCAAGCCGCTGCCGAAGACCAGCAGGCCGGTCTTGAAGAAAAACGCGAATAGCTTCGCGCTCGGGATGAGCACGAACGCGTTCGCCGGTCGGGCCGGCGCTGGCGCGAAGACGAGCGCTCCGAGCAAACCGGCGGCGATGAACATCAACGCGAGCTCGCGCTGCACGACGACCGTGATGGCGCAGGCGGCGATCGCAAAGATCCAGGCGATGCGATCGGCGCGCAGCGTGCGGCGGCCGAGGTTCCAGCAGGCTTTGATGATGAGCGCGACGATGGCGGGAGCGATGCCGTAGAAGAGAGCGCGCAGGTGCCAGTCGGCAGCAAAACGGACGTAGAGCCACGCCGCGGCGGTCACAATGACGAACGGCGGCAGACCGAAGGCAACGGCCACCGCCAGCCCACCGGCGATGCCGAAGCGGATGTAGCCGCAGTAGATGCCGAGCTGGTACGCCAGCGGTCCCGGGCACGCGGCGGCGAGGGCGAGTCCGTTCTCGAATTCGTCGGGAGTCAGCCAATCGCGAGTTTCGACGAGGTCGCGGCGCAGGGCATTCGTCAACGCCACCGGCCCGCCGAAACCGAGGGCTCCGAGGCGGAGGAAGTAAAGGACGAACTGGATCAGCGTTGGTCGCATCGAGGTGATTGTCATCCTGAGCCGCCGAAGAAAGGAGTTGTCATCCAGAGCCGCCGGAGCACGAAGCCGCGGAGCGGCGAGATGCCGAAGGACGGCGAAGGAACTCAAGATGCGCGGTACCGGCTGAAACTCAGCGTCTCACTCTCGCGCCTTTGCTGTTTCGCTCAAATGACGCTTCCTGGCGTTTTTGAGACGCTCTCACGAGTCGAGATTCTGGAATCTTGAGTTCCTTCGCCGTCCTCCGCCGTTCCGTCGCTTCGCGACTCCCGGCTGCGGCGGCTCTGGATGACAAACCTCTCTCTTCGCAGATTTGCTCACAATCTCTCAAGACTATCAAGTATAGCAGTTGCTATATCGCATACCACTTGGTAGTCTTTCGGCATGGCGCGCTGGCTGATTCTCGTGCATCGGATTCCGCCGCGGCCGTTGTACCTGCGCGCCAAGATCCGGCAACGGCTGGCCGGCGTCGGAGCGGTGGCGGTCAAGAACTCCGTCTACCTCCTGCCGCGAAACAGTGATGCGCTCGAGGACATGCAATGGATCGCGCAGGAGATCACTGCCGGCGGCGGCGACGCGCATCTCTTCGAAGGCGACTTCGTCGATGGCGTCGCAAATGATGCGACCATCGCGCAGTTTCGCCAGACGCGCGACGCCGGCTATCACGCGCTCACCGCGGACGCGCGGGCGGCGCTCAAGGGTGCGCGAAGCGCTGCTGCCGCCGGCGAGTTGACGGCGGCACACGCGGCTCTTACGCGCCGCCTCGACGAAATCCGGCGCATCGATTTTTTCGACGCGCCCGCACGCAAAGCGGCTGAAAAAGCGCTCGCCGCGATCGGAACGCGGCTGAAAAAAGATCAGAAGGAGGAGACGCGCATGCCCAAGTCGAAGCTCGCGTTGCGCGGAAAAGTCTGGGTCACCCGCCCCGGCGTCCACATCGACCGCCTGGCCTCCGCGTGGTTCATCCGACGCTTCATCGACGCCAAGGCGCGCTTTCGTTTCGAAGCGAAAGCGGCGCCGCGCGATGGCGAGATCCGCTTCGATATGGCCGGCGGCGATTTCACGCACGAAGGCGACCGCTGCACATTCGAGACGCTCGTGCGGCGGACCGGCGGCGCGGACAAAGGCGTGCGTGCGATCGCGGAAATCGTGCACGACCTCGATTTGAAGGAGACGAAATTCGATCGCGCGGAGGGCGCGGGGGTGCGGATGATGATCGAGGGATTGGTCGGACGCGTTCGAGACGACGCGGAGAGAATCGAGCGCGGAATCGAGATTTTCGACGATCTGCACGAAGCGCTCGGGCGGCCGAAGCGGAGCGGGAAGTGAATCTCCGATGACGCGCATTCTGACGGCGTCCGACGTTGCCGCGCTGCTGACGATCGACGACTGCATCGCCGCGGTCGAAACGGCGTTTCGCGATTTCGGCGAAGGGCGCATCGCGCCGCCGCAAACGCTCGGCGTCCATGGCGAACGCGGAACCTTTCACGTCAAGGCTGCCGCCGCGGACGTCTTTGCCGCGAAGATCAACGCGAACTTTCCCGACAACCCGCGACAGCACGGACTCCCGACAATTCAGGGCTTGATCGTGGTGATGGACGTTGACCGCGGCACGCCGCTCGGCATCCTCGATTCAACATTGATCACTACGCTGCGCACTGCAGCCGCGACGGCGGTCGCGGCAAAACATCTTGCGCGAAAAGATTCGCGAACGATGACCATCATCGGCTGCGGCATTCAGGGCCGCGCGCATGCCGAGGCGCTGCTGCGCGTGCGGGAGATTACGAAGGTGTTCGCGTTCGACGCCGATCCCGCAGCGGTCGCGCGCCTTGCAAACGAAATGTCCCCGCACCTCGGCATTGAAATCGTCAGCACAGAGTCGATCGAAAACGCCATCGCCGAGTCGGACATCGTCATCACCTGCACTCCCGCCCGCGCGCCCATCCTCGGCATCCAACATCGCCACGACGGACTCTTTATCGGAGCGGTCGGCGCCGACAATCCGGAGAAGAACGAGCTCGCGCCCGCGTTGCTCGCGCAGAGCCGCGTCGTCCCAGACATCCTCGATCAAGCCGCGATCATGGGCGATCTCCACCACGCCATCGCCGCCGGAGCGATGACGCGCGACGACATCCACGGCCCACTCGCTGACATCCTCCGTGGCCGCATCCCCGGCCGGCGCAACGACGATGAAGTCTTCATTTTCGACTCGACGGGCACTGCCTTGCAGGATGTCGCCACCGCCTCGATCGCGTTGACGCGAGCGATGGAACGAGAAGTGGGCGTGGAGATTGAGTTCATCCCATTGAAGCTTAGGACGATGACGTAGCGCCGGCGGCTCGGCGGCTGGACCGCCAGCGGCTCGCTGCCGTTTCTGACTTGCCGCCGAGCCGGCGGCGGTCCAGCCGACGGGCCGTCGGCGCTACGATGTCCGCATGAAGAACGCTCTGCTCCTTCTTCTTTTCGTTTCCACTCCCCTCTTCGCCGCCGATGAATTCACGCTGTACGACCTGCTCCAGCCGGAGAGTCATCAGTTCGCGATCACGTATGACGTCACGCAGGATCGCGAACGGGCGGAGTTGTTTTTCAATCCGATTCGCGTCGGATCGATTGCCACGAAAGAGCGGGTGCTCGCGCGCGCGACCGGCAAGGAGCTACCGTTCGAAGTGGTCAGCGGCAAAGTTGCGAAGGAGAGCGGACTCGTTTCGCCGAAGACCGCAGACGATGCGCAGTTCATCCGCGTCCATCTGCCCGCGGCGGTGCCGAAAGGCGGCGAAACGCGCATCCGCATCCTGAAGACGTACACCGATGCGGCGTCGTACTACCTCAAAGACGGCAACCTCGTTTTCGATCGGCCGCTCGGCATCAAGCGCAACGTCGTCCTCCTGCCGAAGTCGTGGGAGCTGATCGAATGCGCGTCTCCCGCCATCGTTTCGACGGATCCCGACGGAAGGATTCGTATCAGCTTTCTCAACGATCGCGACGATCAATTGCCGGTGAAGATCGTTGCGCGGAGGCTGCCATGAAAGTCACGCCGATTCTTCTCCTTCTTTGTGCGCCCGCGGTTTTCGCCCAGGAGTCGTTTCATCGGGCCGAGCAGGATCGCGAGATCACCTACTGGCTGCTCGATCCGGCCACGCATCAGTTCCGCATCTCGCACGATTTCACCGTCACGCGCGCCGGGCAGAAGTCCGTGCACAGTTTCGTGCGCAAAGGGAGCGTCGTTTCGCCGGACGCGAAGATGATCGACCTCGATACCGGCGCGGACCTCGTCACGCACAACGTGGCCGGCAAAGACGTGAACGCGCTCGGCTACTACCCGAACAAAGTCGAGCCGGATTCCGTGGCCGTGCAGGGCGACCTCGCGCATGCGATCGCGGAAGGACAGTCGGCGCGCATCCGCGTGCAGGAGACGTACACCGATCCTGTCGGCTACGTTCTCGACAACGGCGAGTTGTTGTGGAAACGAACGCTCGGACGGCCGCTCAACATCGTCACACTCCCGTCCGGATGGATGCTGACCTCGGTGAACACGCCAGCCATCATTTCGCTCGATGCCGAGGGCCGCGTGCAGCTGCGGTTCGCGAACGTTCGCAACGATGAGTTGTCGGTGGTGATTCGCGCGAAGAAGAAGGCCGCGAAGTAGCGCGGCGCGCCGGAGCGCTGGCGTCCCGCCGGCTGGCTCGGCTGCGTCCCGCTGCCGAATGGGAGGCTTGCGCAGACGTTTTGTTACCAGCGAAAGTTGGGGGTCTGGCGATTCGGCGGCGAGACGCCGCCGGGCCAGCCGGCGGGACGCCAGCGTTCCGGCGCCTACGCTTTTTTCTTCAGCGTCACGACGGCGAGGCGGCGGCCATTTGCGGAATCTTCGATCAGCGTCGCCAGTCGCCGCGCGCGCGTTTCCTCTTTCTTCGCGCTGGTGATCCAGTAGATCGACAAGCGCCGGTAGCCAGGCGGCTGTGCGTTGAAAAACTCCCACGCCTTATGGTTCGCGCGGAGCTTCTTCTCATCCTCGGCGGACAACGTCCGAGTTTCGTTTTCGTACGCGTAGATCGCCGACTTCTCCTCGCGGCGGTGCTCGAAGGCGCGCAGGCCGGCGGGCTGCATCCGACCGAGCTTCGTCAGCTCCGCGACGCGGGCGATGTTGATCGCGCTCCATGTGCTGGTCTTCTTTCGCGGCGTGAAGCGGATGCTGTAGCTGACGTCGTCGATCCGGCGGCGCACGCCGTCGATCCAGCCGAAGCAGAGCGCCTCGTCGACCGACTCCGGCCAGGTGATCGACGGCTTGCCCGAGTCTTTCTTGTAGAAGCCGACCAGGAGTTCCGTGGCCGAGGCGTGATTCTTCGCCAGCCATTTACGAAAGTCCGCGGGTGTTTTGAAAAAGTGCGGTTGCATCGGGACCAGGATAAATATTTTTTCGAAGCTGTCGATTTCGCGCGGGCTCGTTCGACTACACCGCAAGGAGAAGAAAACCATGGAATACCTGCTGCTGATTTATGAGGACGAGAAGCGCTGGCAAGGGATGAGCGAGGCAGAGATGGGCGCCGGCATGGGCGAGTACGACGCCTTCGGCAAAGAGTTCGCCGGCGCGATCAAGGGCGGAAACGCGTTGCAACCGACCGGCACCGCCACGAGTGTACGCGTGCGCGACGGTAAGCGCATGACCACCGACGGTCCGTTCGCGGAGACGAAGGAACAGCTCGGCGGCTACTACCTCGTCGAGGCGCCCGACCTCGATGCGGCCATCAACATCGCCGCAAAAATCCCCGGTGCGAGTTCCGGCACGGTCGAAGTCCGGCCGATCATGACGTTCTCGTAACTATCATTGGCGGCTTGACCGCCATCGAAGAGATCTTCCGCTCCGACTGGGGCCGCCTGCTATCCGCCCTCATTCACCTCCTCGGCGATTTCGATGTCGCCGAGGAGGCCCTGCAGGACGCGTTCGCGATCGCGGTGACCGAGTGGGCTGACGAAGTTCCACGCAATCCGAGCGCATGGTTGTACGGAACCGCGAGGCACAAAGCCATCGATCGTCTGCGGCGGCAATCGCGGTTCGCGGAAAAGCAAGTCGAGCTGGGGGCGATGACACCCACATCGACATCGATCGACCTCGAAGAGGAGTCCGCGGTGCCCGACGAACGTCTGCGCCTGATCTTCACCTGCTGCCATCCGGCGTTGCAGGAAGACGCGCAGGTGGCGCTGACGCTGCGCACGCTCTGCGGCTTGACCACCGAGGAGATCGCGCGTGCGTTCCTGGTTCCGGTGGCAACGATGGCGCAGCGGCTGGTGCGTGCGAAGTCCAAGATCCGCGGCGCTGCGATTCCCTACCGCGTTCCGCCGGCCTCCGAACTGCGCGAACGGCTGTCGGCGGTGATGTCGGTCGTCTACCTCGTCTTCAACGAAGGCTACGCCGCCGCGAGCGGCACAACGCTCGTCCGCCACGATCTCTGCGCCGAGGCCATCCGCCTCGGACGCATGCTTCGGATGCTGATGCCCGATCCCGAGCTCGACGCACTCCTCGCGTTGATGCTGCTCCACGATTCGCGCCGCAACGCACGGATGTCTGATGGAGATCTTGTGCTGCTCTCGGATCAGGATCGGACGCTATGGGATCGTGCCGAAATCGACGAAGGCCGCGCGTTGCTGCAGTCGTCATTGCGACGATCGACGCCGAGCACCTACGCGCTCGAAGCCGTGATCGCCGCCGTTCACGCCGATGCGGCTCTCGCTGCTGACACCGACTGGCGCCAGATCGTGCTCCTTTACGACCGCCTCAACGCGCAACATCCGACACCGATCGTCGCGCTCAATCGCGCCGTGGCAATCTCGATGGCCGACGGTCCAGCCGCCGCGCTGCCGCTGGTTGAAGCGCTCTCCGACTCGCTGGATGCGTACCACCTCTGGCACGCCACGCGCGCCGATCTCCTCCGCCGTTTGAATCGCAGAGATGAAGCACTGGCAAGCTACCGCCGCGCGTACGAACTGACCGCGAACGAAGCCGAGCGGCGCTTTCTGGCGCGGCGGATCGAAGGTGAAGCGGTAGCCCCGTAACGCCGGCGGCTCGCCGGCTGGACCGCCGCCGGCTCGGCGGCACGTAAACGCTGGACTGCCAGCGACCCGCTGGCGGTCCAGCCGCCGAGCCGGCGGCGCTACGTTCTTCGCCCCTCGCGGTTGCCGTGCCTCGGCTTTTGCATTACAAAGCTCTGCGCCAGGAGAAATGAATGCCTATTGATGTCGTCATGCCCCAGATGGGCGAATCGATCGCTGAAGGAACCATCGTCAAGTGGCT
>JAXDIO010000070.1:0-19489 GCA_034663965.1 Thermoanaerobaculia bacterium
ATACCGCGACAAAAATGCCGAGTCCGGACATCTTCCGCATATTCGCTCCTTGTGTTTTGTGCCGAAGTATAGCCGTCGTCGCGGCCAGTACTCCGCCTCTCCGCGCCTCCGCGTGAAACCGGTCCCTGTGGATCGTCAAAGGGACGAGCTTTTTCGCGATGTCAATGGGCCGCAGGAGCGAACTCCTCCAACTTCCGCAGCCGCAATGTCGGATCAGAGCCGAAATCCTGACGCAGCCAGCCGAGGTGGCCGGCGCCGAAGATGACCAGGATGCGGTCGTCGGGCGACGCCACCAGCTTGGTCACGTTGTTGAAGATGTGGATGTTCCGGCGGTACCACTCGGTCAGCAGGTCGGGGCCGGCGTAGTCGCCGGGTTCGCCGTAGTGCGCTTCGCGGTAGTAGAAGCCGACGTCCTCGGCCACCTTCGCATCGGCGTTCATGTAGAGCAGCGTTTGGAGGACGGTGTGGGTCTTCAGGTATTCGCCCTGTGCCTTCACCATCGCTCCGATGCCGGCCAGGAGCGCATCGATCTTCGTCGACTCTCCTTTTGCTTTGGCGAAATTGATGACGCGCTGAAAGGGGAAATCGCCGTCGGCATCGACCGCGTAAATCGCCGTGTGACCCAACTCCTTCGCCAGCCGCAGTCCGATCTGATCGATCTCGTTCGTGGTCAGGACGTATTGACCGGCGACGTATTGCGCGTAGCGATCGTTCAGCTTCCGCTGCGAATCATTCTCGACAGCGATCTTCGTCGGCTTGAACTTTTTCAGCACTGCCGCCAGCTCGGCGATTTCCTGCTGGCGTCGGGACGCGAGCACGTCGTCCGCCGGCATGTTGAAGATGTCGTGCCCGGGATTGGCCATGTGATAGACGCCGAGAACCAACACTTCGGCGCGCGGTTCCTGGCTGCGCGCCGGCATGGACAGCCCCATCGCCATCACCACAACGCCAAGGATCGTGTTTCGCATCAGCCGCCTCCTGAGATCGTTAAACGGCGCGTCGCGCTGAAAGTTAGGCGAACGACCGGACGATCGGTAGCCTCGTATATCGTCGAAAGAGAAGGGAGATTCGCATGCCATTCGTCGTTCGCTTTGTCCCGAAATCAATGTCGTCGCAGCAGTATGACGAGGTCATCAAACGTCTGGCCGCGGCCGGAGCGGGCTCGCCGGAGGGCAGGCTCTTTCACGTTGCGTTCGGGTCGCTTGACGCACTTCGCGTTTCGGACATCTGGGACACGATGGAGAACTTCGAACGCTTCGGTCAGACGTTGATGCCGATCCTGCAGGAAGCTGGCGTCGACCCAGGGACGCCGGACGTCATCGAAACGCACAACATCATCGCGGGCAAGTAGGCGCGAGTTCTCACCAAACCTTCGCGAAGGGGCGTCAAAGCGTTCACACCGCCTGCGTACACTTCGTGCGGCATGAAACGACGTTGGCCGTTTGTCGCCGTTCTCTCGTTCGTCGCCGTGGAGGCGATGGCGGCCGATTGCAGCGGCTGGACCGGATTTCAGGCGCCAGTGCGTTACCCCTCGACGGCTGATCGAGTCGTGCTCGTACGAGACCTCGATGGCGACGGCGTGCCTGAGATCATTGCGTCCGGCAATCACGTCGACGAGTTGTCAGCGTTCTCAATTCTGCCGAATCGCGGCGACGGAACCTTTGCCGCCGAACGATTGATCCCCAGCGGTTTCGGCGAGACGTTGCAGGATGTGGGCGATCTCAATCATGACGGGATCCCCGACCTTCTCGTTTCCAACTATTGGGCGAATGGCATCGCGGTCTTCCTCGGCAACGGCGGCCTGCAATTCGACGGAGGCACTCCCTACGAAACTGCGACGCACGGCGGTCCGTCACTGATCGCCGACTACGACCACGACGGCACGCCCGACGTCATCAGCCTTTCGTTCGGCTCCGGCAATCCGGTTCGTGTCCATCGTTTTCGCGGACTTGGTGACGGAATCCTTGGATCGAAGACGACGCTCGACACGCAACTCGCGAACGGCGACTGGCCATCGACACGTGTAATGAACGGCGCGCTGGAGATCCTCGTCAACGAGCACCTGGGCCAACTTGCGATCCTTCGTTTTGCGAATGGTGGAGTGACCGTGTCGACGATTGCGGCTGGCCCGGGCATCGATATGAGCAGCACGTTCGCCGATGTGAACGGCGATGGAATCGCCGACATCATCGACACCAACCAGATCGAATCCGGGAACGAACCGATCTTCATCACGCTAGCCAACGCCGACGGAACCTTTCGAACGCGAAGACGGCTCGCACACGCGCGAACCATCAGTTTCCCAGTTCAGTTGCGCGTGAGGGATCTTGACGGCGACGGCCGTCCCGACATCATCGTCAACGATTTGCTCTCGACAACTCTTCATTTCTATCGCGGCACTGGCGAGGGCGATTTCGCGGAGAGCACCGCCATCGATGCGGGCGGGCCGGTCAACGTCTTCGATGTCGCCGATGTGAATGGCGACGGCTATCCCGACATCGTCACCGCGAACAACGATCACACAGTATCCGTACTCGTGAACCGCGGGCCATGTCCTCCGTCGCGGCATCGTGCAGCGAAGCATTGAAGGCGCCGGTTGGCGGTACACTCGCGCGATCCATTCGCATTCGCTTCATGAGTGAATTCGTCATCGCCGTCTCCGAGCTGACGCGCCGCTTCGGCGCCAAGACGGCGCTGGCTTCGGTGACGCTGATGTTGCCGCGCGGGGCGGTCTACGGTCTCGTCGGCGCGAATGGAGCGGGCAAGACGACGCTCATCAAACACATCCTCGGCTTGCTTCGCGCACAGGAGGGATCGGTGCGCATCTTTGGCCATGATCCGGTCGCCGATCCGGTGGCGGTGCTGTCGCGCGTCGGATATCTCTCAGAAGAGAACGACATTCCGGGTTGGATGCGCATCGAAGAACTGATTCGTTACTCGCGCGCTTTCTATCCGGCCTGGGACGACGCGTACGCCGAGGAGTTGCGGAAGATGTTCGCGCTCGATCCGGTGGCGAAAGTGAAGAGTCTTTCCAAGGGCCAGAAAGCGCGCGCGGGACTGCTGATCGCGCTCGCGCATCGGCCGGAATTGCTGGTGCTGGATGAGCCATCGTCAGGCCTCGACCCGATCGTCCGGCGCGACATTCTCGGCGCCGTCATTCGCAGTGTTGCCGAGGAGGGGCGGACGGTGCTGTTCTCGTCGCACTTGCTGGAGGAAGTGGAGCAGGTGGCCGATCACGTCACGATGATCAGCGGCGGCAGGATCGTCGTGAGCGCACCGCTGAACGAGATCAAAGAGTCGCATCGCGACGGAGACCACGTGCCGACGCTTGATGAAATCTTCATCGCCCACGCCGCAAGCGCGGCGCCGGAGGCGTAACCGATGCGATCTGCGGGCGCTGCAATCGCGTGGGAGTTCCGCCGGCGGCATCGCTGGGGACTGATGGCCATGACGGCGTATCCGTTCGGCCTGGCATTCATCAGGGCGTTCCTATACGCGACGGGGCGGCACGTCCACATCGATGATGAGCTGAGCTTCGCACTCGTGGTGGCCGTCCCTCTTACGGCGACGTTTCTCTACTTTGTCTCGGTGTTCAGCTTCGGGCTTTCCGGCGACCTCTCGGCGCGGCGATCGATGTATCCCGCGCGGATGTTCACGTTCCCGGTCACGAACAGCGCGCTCGCAGCATGGCCGATGGTTTACGGCGCCGCAGCGATGACCATCCTCTGGGCGGTAACGAGGTTGTTGGCGTCGTGGCCATCCGGCGTGGAAGTGCCGGTGATCTGGCCCGCACTGCTCGCTGCGTCGCTGCTGGCGTGGACGCAGGCTCTGACGTGGATGCCGTACGCGCTGCCCGGTTTGCGCGTGGTCATCACCGTCCTCTGGCTTGCAGCGATCGACACCATCGTCATGCTCGCGCTCAACTTCAAAGCGGGTGAGCTGGTGATGCTGACCATCCTCGCGCCGCACGTTCCACTCGCATTTGTCGCCGCCCGTTTCGCAATCGCACGCGCGCGGCGCGGCGACGAGCCCGATTGGCGGCCGATGTTCCTTCGGCTGGGACGCATCGCCTTTCCTCGGCGACGCGAGCACTTTCGCTCGCCTGCCCGCGCGCAGACGTGGCTGGAGTGGCGGCAGCATGGCCGTTCGCTGCCGGCCCTGGTCGCCATCGTGTTGCCGTTCGAGCTGGCGCTGCTTTTTCTCTTCCGCGACACGCCGGTGCTCGTCTACGAGATGTTGTTCGTCGTGTTCACCACGCCTCCGCTCATGGCGATTTTCGCCGCCGCGACGGTCAGCGGCTCGACGATGACGAGGTTCATCGCTACCCGCCCGCTCACCAGCGCATCGCTGATCGCTGCCAAACTCAAGGTGACGATCTGGAGCACGTTCGCCGCGTGGCTTCTCGTGCTCGTTGCGACTCCGCCCGCGCTGAAACTGTCGCGTACGTGGCCCCTCGTGATCGAACGATTGCATCGATTGGCGGAAATCGTGGGCGCTCCGCACACGGCCGTGGCCGTGCTGCTGGTATTCGTCGCGCTGCTGGCAGCGACCTGGAAGCAACTCGTGCAGAGTCTGTACATCGGAATGAGCGGCCGCGAATGGCTCATCAAGGGGAGCGTCTTCGTGACCCTGTCGCTGCTCGGTGTGGTCGTGCCGGCAGCGCACTGGGTGATCACCAACAAACGGTTGATTGCGTTGTTGTGGAATGCCGGCGGCTGGATTCTGGCGATCCTGGTCTGCTTGAAACTCGCGGCCGCTGCGTCGATCGCCATCCGGCTCTATGACAAGCAGCTGCT
Source organism: Thermoanaerobaculia bacterium (assembly GCA_034663965.1). Classification (GTDB taxonomy): domain Bacteria; phylum Acidobacteriota; class Thermoanaerobaculia; order Gp7-AA8; family Gp7-AA8; genus JADGNZ01. The sequence goes on from JAXDIO010000070.1 coordinate 4,797, forward strand.
CACCGACCGTGCTCTCGTTCTCGCTGCGCTGTTTTGGTCCGGGACGGTCTTCGCTGTTTACGGCGTGCTCGCCTGGACCTTCCCCGAGGTGTTGATCCGGCGCTACGTTCTTGTGCTGCTCGCAATCGTCGCCGTTCCGCTGGCGCGACTTTCGGCGGCGCCACTGGCGCTCGCCTGGAACCGGCACCGATGATCGCTCGCCGCCACGCCGTCCTCGGCACCGTCCTGATCGCAATCACGTTGCCGGCAGTTTTTGCGCTGGGGGAGGCGGTCAGCTTCTACATGCACAATCGCAACAACGGCTCGATCGTTTCGTCCGGCCAGAAACGGGAGTACGTGCTCTACGTTCCGCCCAGCTACGACCGCACGAAAGCGACGCCGCTCGTCATCAGCATGCACGGCGCGGGCGGATGGCCGGTGCAGCAGATGAACATGACCCGTTGGAACCGGCTCGCTGATAGCGAACGGTTCATCGTTGTGTATCCATCGGGAGCCGACGGTCCAGGCCCGCGGATCTGGCACGTGGGAAAGGAACCCGATCTGTTGAACGATGTCCGATTCATCGCAGAGCTGATCGACAAACTGAAAGCGTCGTACAACATCGACGCGGAGCGAATCTACGCGAACGGTTTTTCGAACGGCGGCGGCATGGCCTTCGTACTTTCGTGCACGCTTTCTGATCGCATCGCAGCGGTCGGAATGGTGGGCGCCGCGCAAACGCTGCCCTGGAACTGGTGCACCGACCGGCGTCCGATTCCGGCGATCGTCTTCCACGGCACTGCGGATCCATTTGCGCCGTACACCGGCGGCATCTCGCCGATTGCACCGGACTTCGTGCGCTTTCCGAACATCCCGGCATGGGCCGCGAAATGGGCTCGTCGAAATCAATGCGCACCGGCACCGACCGAATCAGCGTTCGCGCCTGGCGTCATGCGCCGCGAATACACCGATTGCGCTGCCGCCTCGACCGTGATGCTCTACAGCGTCAACGAAGCGGGTCACCAGTGGTTCGGCGGAGAGCCGTTTCCGAACTGGTTCGTCGGTCCAACCAGCAACCGTATCGATGCAACGCGCGAGATGTGGTCATTTTTTCGGGCGCACCCATTGCGCAAGATCCGCAGCGAACCGTTACACCAATGAATCCTCCTCCACTCGCGGCAGTGGATTGCGAAATCAGTCAGCGAAGGCGTAGCAATCCCGCCTCGCAGGCGCCTTCGATGACGTGCGCACCCGATGCATTCTCGATCCATGCATCGATCTCCAGCCGGTGCTTCGCGCGGTCGACGGAGCGGACGACGAAATGCGCGGTCACCGTTTCGCCGACGTGGACCGGAAGAAGAAAGGTGAGTGTCTGCGATCGATAGATCGCGCCCGTTCCCGGCAGCAGCATTCCTACCATCGTGGAGAAGATCGACGCTGTCAGCATGCCGTGCAGGACCCGGCGGCCGAATGGAGTGCCTGCGGCGAAGTCTTCATCGACATGCAGAGGATTCACATCACCGGTGATCTCGATAAACCGCCGCAGGTCGTCCTCGGCGAAGGTCTTCGCGAAGGTGACGTGCTGGCCAACCTCGAAGTCGTCGATGCTGGCGGATCGTGTCACGCGTCCGCTACCCCAATGAATCCAGGATCTCCTCCACCGTCGCGCGGCGGCAGGTGTACATCGGTGTGTCGCGCTGCGTGAATTTCGACGACTCCGTTTCGCGCAGCTCCTGCACCAGGTCGAGGAACTCGGCGGCGGAGTCGGCTTCGAAGGCGACCACGAAATCCTGATCGTCGAGACCGAACGAGTAGGTCGTGTTGATCTTCACGCGCGGGTATTTGTGGCCGATGGCGATGTGCTCATTCATGATGCGCTGCCGTTCGCTCTGCGGGAGCAGGTACCAGTCGCGCGTCTTCACGAACGGGTAGACGAAGAGGAGCGGCTTCTTGCCTGGCACGATGCGCAGCCGGCGGCCTTCCTGCCCCTCGTGCACGTGCTCGTCGACGTACTGCGAGTGCTTCGTCATCGAAAAGTACGAGACCGGGATGTCGAGGTAGCGGCCGAGAATCGACTTGTTGATGTCGGCGGCCATCTCCTGGAACGGATCGAGGTCGTAGCCGATGCGCCAGAACATGAAGTCGGTGTTCGGCTTGATGCCGACGGTCGAGTAGGGGAGCACCATCATCGGACCGGTGTGGCGCCGGACGATTTCCGCGAATTCGCGTTTCGCCTCCGCTTTGACCTCGGCACTTTCGCGCCGCCAGGACCGATCCGTTTTGAAGAACATGAAGTTGACGAACTGGCGGGCGGGTGCGGCGGCCGCTGCGGGCGCGGGCTGAGTCTGCGGCTCGGTGATGGTGGTCATGACGGCGGATTCTAGCGCTGATCGCGACGATGGCGATCGGCCAATTACCGCGCCTCCCACTGTCTCATTCAGAACATTTTTTCGAGCAGGCACGGCCGTAAGTCCACACGTTTGCATGAGTTGCACGGATCGGTTACGACCATCAAACCGCCTCCGATTGTCAAGAGGGCATGTGGAAACTGCAAAACGTCTTGGGCTACTGCACAAAAACTGCTGCAAGGAATGGGTCTGATTTCGGTTAACCACAATCAGATCAAGCGCTTAGGCCAATACGCCCACAGAGTTGTGCAAAGCGGTCAGAAGCCCGCATTTTGCGCGGTCTTTCGAGTTTTTCACAGGGCTTTCCACAGCGTTTTCCGCAGAAACTGTGAAAAGTCACGATCGCCTTCGCGGATGAAGCGCGGCTCATCGCCGCTAAAGTCCACGATTGTCGAAGGTTGACCTTCGCGAGGGCCTGCATCGAGCACCGCATCGAGCGCTTCGAAGAGGTCTTGCGCGAGCATTTCAGGTGTCGTAATCGGCGGCTCGCCGCTGCGGTTCGCGCTGGTCGAAATCAGTGGTCCGGTCCGGTCGAGAAGGGCACGCAGCCACGGCAGGTCGGGCACGCGCGCGGCGATCGTTGTTGCGCCTGACGCAAGGATTGCCGTCAACGGCGCCGGCCAGATTTCCCGGAGCGCGTTCGGAATCGTCGCGCCGAGTTGTTCGAGCTGTTCGGCCGAGGCAGCGATGGTGACGAAGGGTTTGTGGTCGCCGCGTTCTTTCATCGATCGGACGCGCGCCACCGCCTCCTCGTTGATCGCCAACGCGTGCAGGCCGTAGATCGTATCGGTCGGCAGCAGCGCGACGCCGCCGGCGTGGAGTACGTCCGCGATCTCATCGAGCACGTCATCGGACGGTTGGCCGTCGACGCGCCAGCGCTTCATCGCCGCGCCTTCGCGGGGCGGCTGCGCGCGCCTTCGAGTAGCTCGCGTGCGTGCATCACCGCGGAGGCCGGGATCGATTCACCGCCGAGCATTCGCGCCACTTCGTTCACGCGCTCATCCTCGGATTCCAGTTTGCGGATGCGCGCGCGCGTGTGGCCGGCAGCGTCCTCTTTCCAGACGAAGAAGTGCGTCGTGCCGAAGCTCGCGATCTGCGGCAGGTGCGTGACGCAGATGACCTGATTGCCGCTCGCGAGCTCCTGCAACTTTCTGCCGACAACCTCGGCGACCCGTCCGCCGATGCCGGCGTCGATCTCGTCGAACACCAGCGTCGCCGCCGCAGCTTTGTTCGATGCCTTGAAAAGCGCCGCGGCAATTGCGAGCTGGATGCGCGAAAGCTCTCCGCCCGATGCGATGCGTTGCATCGGCTTCGGCTCTTCGCCGCGATTCGGCGCGATGAGGATCTCGATGCGATCGATGCCATGCGGCGCGGCGTGATCGCGCGAAGGATCGTTCGCATCGACGACGACTTTCACTGTCGTCCGCTCCATGGCCAGGTCATTCAACTCCGACTGAATCGCGCTCTCGAATTTCTTCGCCGATTTCTTCCGCGCCGCCGACAGCCCCTCGGCCGCCTTCCGCCAAGTCGCGAAGCGCTGCTCTTCGATGCGCTGCAGTTTGTCGACGCTGGTCTCGTAGTCGCTGAGCTGCTCGAACTCGTCCTGGATCGCGCTGAGGTGGGCTAGGACGGCTTCGACGGACCCGCCGTACTTTTTCTTCAGGCGCTCGATCGTGACGAGGCGATCCTCAATCTCTTCGAGCCGCGCTGGATCGTGACGCACCGAATCGGAAAGGCGCGAAAGTCCCCGCGACGTTTCCTGCAGACGATAGATGGCGTCGGTCAACTCGGCGGAGATCGTGGCGATGTCTGCGATCTCCTTCGCCAGCGGTTCTACGAGGTGGAGAGCACGCGAAAGCTGCGCGAGCGCCGACGATTCATCATCATCCACCAGCGCAAACGCGCCGCTGGTGGCCTCGGCGAGCTGCCGCGCGTTGGCGAGCATGCTCCGCTCGCCGCGCACCGACTCCTCTTCGCCCGGATCAATTTTCGCCGCGGAGATCTCGTCGATCTGATACCGCAACAGATCGAGCCGCAGCGTCCGATCGCGCTGCGCATCGGTCAGTTCGCGCAACTGGGATGCTGCTTGATTCCAATCCGCATGCGCATCGCGCGTGGCGGCGACGAGCGCCGCGTGATCGCCGTAGTCGTCGAGCAACTCGCGATATCCCTGACCCGCCACGCGTCCATGCGACTCATGCTGCCCGTGAATCTCCAGGAAGGAATCCATCGCCACGCCCAGCTCGCGCACCGACAGCGGCGAACCGTTGATGAGCACGCGTCCACGGCCATTCGTAGCGATCTCGCGCTTGACGATGACTTCCGCCTCGGCGGCATCGACGCCAATCTCATCGAGCGCGTCATGCGCCGCGCGCGGTACGTCGAAGACCGCTTCCGCCGTCATCCGATCCGCGCCCGCGCGGATCATCTCCGTCGACCCGCGCGCCCCCCGCAGAAACTCGAGCGAGTCGATCAGCAGCGACTTCCCAGCCCCCGTCTCCCCCGTCAGCACATTCAGCCCCGCCCCCGGCTCGATCGCGAACTCCTCGACGATGGCGAGATTGCGGACCTTGAGGTAGGTGATCACCCTGTGGCGAGTTTAGCAGGCGCCGGAGGAGCACTCCGGCGCCCGCGGGATCCTATTTACCGCCGAATCGTTTGGCCAACTCCTTCAGATCGATGTTGAACAGACCGGAGATGCGGATCTCTCCACCTGATTCGACGTTTTCTTTCGGGTGAAATGGACGCGCGGTATCAAGCTGCAGCCGCAGCGCGAATCGCACGAGATCGCCGCCGGCTGGCAGCGGCACCAAGCCGTCCACGCGGAGACGAGGCACCTTCTTCCGTGCGAACTGCTCGTTCTCGCCGAAACCGATTTCGAAATACGCTCCTTCGAAGTTGCCACCTTTGGTTCTCAACAGATTGGCATTTTCGATTCTGATACCGGTGCTCCAGCTGAAAGCGGTCGCGCCTTGCTTGGCGGCGATGTGGTTTGTTTTATCTTCCTCGACACCAGGCACGGTGGTAATCCCGAGTCGGGAAACTCCCAGAATTGTGAAGGCGTTTGTTTCTCCAACTTCTCCGGGGGCTGCTGGTCTGGTGGTCACGGGAAGCGTCCAGCCGTACCCAACGCCAAAGCTGCCAGTGAATGCTTGCTTCACCGCTGTAATCGTGGTGGTGGTGCCGGGCGTCGTCGTCGTGCTCGTGCTTGCCACCGTAGTTCCGGTCAGGCCGGTCTCTCCATAGAGTCGACCGACGCTGAAATGCGGAAACCAACCGCAGTTGTCGGTAGGGAGACACTCATGTTTTCTCATCCGATCGAACTTATCGTGATTGGTCTGTTCGAGGTAAATGGCGTTATCGAATAAGCGCGTCTCAAAGCGTGCAAGCAACTCAGGGTATCCGTCCTTGAAGTCGTTCTTGGTCCGCAGATACGTGTAGCCCGTGTAGAGCCAGATCTTGTATCGCGAGTCAATGGCCAAATCAGTTGCGACGACGATCGGAAGGTCTGGCAGTTTCGTATCCTGCGGATGGTTCTTGTCATCGTATGGGATTATCCGGAGCTTGGACATCATGCTTTCACCGGTCGTGATCGAAACTTTTATATCGCCGTTCTTGTCCGTCTTGAGCCCACTGAGCGATTTTTTCTTGCCTTTGTCTGCTGAGTAGATTTGCGCGTCGCCCTCGATAACAGAAACATCGAAGATCACCCCTTCGGCAACTGCGCCAGCCTTGTCTGTCGCATTGATCGTAAGGTCGTCCGGGTAGTCGGTCTTGAAGTTGAATGTATTTGTCTTGAAGCTTGTCTTAACCTTTTCGGCAACGGGCTGATTCACTGTAGCGTCGGGCGCGGCTGTCTTGACATCCATGACCACCGTCTTCGCGATCTCCGGTACCTTGTTCGCGTCGCGTGGAACGACGAGAATCTTAAACGCCGGGCTTGTCCCAACAATGATCGAGAATTTTTTGGTGCCGTCCGCACCCGTTTTCATAGGGGGAAGCTTCGTGTCGACTGTGTTCTCGCTTGAATAGACCCGCGCGTCACCTTCTCTGACGACGACGTCGAATTCGACATCTTTCACTGGAACGCCGCTGGCGGTTTTTGCCGTCACCGTGACGTCGTCCAGGTAGTCGTGTCCGGGCACGAAGTTTTTCGTCTTGGCTTCCGCTGTGAACTTATCGGCTGCCGGCTGCGTGGTGGTGCCATCTGCGGCGGCGCCTTCGGCGGAAGGTGCGCAAAATGCGGACAGCGCAATGAGCAGTGTGAAAACGCAAACGGCCAACCACATGGTCTTCCCTACGCGCGTCGATCTCATGTTCCATCTCCTGTGCGTTGCCGGCCGCGATCCTTCGCTCCATCACGGCCTCAACTTTGCTTTGGTGACTCGCATGAATCGACGGACAGGAGTTTCAGTTTTCGCGGTGGCGGTCCTGATTGCCTGCAATCGGGAGCAGGCGCATGAGACGAAAGCGCGGGCGGAGAAGGCCGCGACGAAGGTGGTGCAGAAGGTGTCGGACACGTTTGACGTGTCGGCGCCGCTTGGCGGCAAAGAGCCGCCGCCGACCCAGCAGGATCTCGACCGGCAGCGTTTCGATCAGCAATGGCGGCAGTTGCAGTCGTTTCGTGCGCAGCAAGCGGCGCAGGCCGCGGCGCAGCAGCAACAGGCGGCCGCGCAACAGGCTGCCCAGCAGGCGCAGCAAACGTCCACGCAGCCGCTGAATGTGCAGATCGTCCACGGGAAAAAGGAATCGTTCAAAGGGTTGGACGCGAACGCGATCAACAGCGCTCCGGTCAATCTTCCGATCACGGGCGACGTTCGCGGCCCTTCTGTTCTGCGGACGCAGGTGTATCTCGACCGCGCTCACTTTTCGGTCGGCTCGATCGACGGACGGTGGGGCCGCAATTCAGCGATCACAGTGTGGTGGTGGCAGAAGGCGCACGGGCTGGAGACGACCGGCGACGTCGATGACGCCACATTCCGCTCCATCGCCCAAACGGCGGGCGACGCGCCGGTGATGACGACCTACACGCTGACGGCTGACGATCTGAAAGGTCCGTTCGTGCAGATCCCCGAAAGTCCCTACGACAAGGCCAAGCTGGAGTGCCTCTGCTACGAGTCGCTGCGCGAAGAGCTGGCGGAGCGCTTTCACAGCACCGAGGACTTTCTCGAGGTCCTGAATCCCGGCGTGAAGATCAACGAACTGCAGGCAGGCGCCACGATCAACGCGCCGAATGTGCGCCCGCCGATGACGCAGGACCAGCCGGACGTCGCCAGGATCGTCATCTCCATCGCCGGCAACTCGTACAACGCCTTCGATGCGAACGGGAACGTCATCTTCCATGCGCCGACGACGCTCGGCTCGACCTACGATCCGTCGCCCGACGAGACCGTGCACGTGGTGAAAGTCGCGCCGATGCCGCACTTCCACTACGACCCGACGCTCTACCACGAAGTGCCCGACAGCGAGCCGGATGCGCATCTCAATCCCGGCCCGAACTCGCCGGTGGGCGTTGTGTGGATGGCGCTGAGCAAGCCGCACTACGGCATGCACGGAACGCCCGATCCCGATTCGATCGGCTACGCGTCGTCGCATGGCTGCGTGCGGCTCACGAACTGGGACGCGCAGGAGGTCTCGCACCGCATTCGCGAGGGCGTGCCGGTGTCGTTCGTCGATACGACGTCGAAGCACATGCCCGACGTGGCGAAGAAGTAACGGAAGGTTCCGTACTTCCGGCGATTCCCGTGCGCGGCAACGGTGATACTTCGTCTAGAATCGCCACACCGTTAACAAGACGCGCATCGTTGCCGCCTCGCGGCATCGCCATGGACTGGGAAACCTTCTTCCTCGACAATCTTTCGCTCATCGAACGTGTGATCGCGTTCGTCTGCCGGAAGTTCGGCCTCTCGGGCGCCGATGCCGAGGATTTCGGGTCGGCCTCGAAGCTCAAGATCATCGAAGACGACTACGGCGTCCTGCGCAAATTCGAGCAGAAGTCCTCTCTTGCCACGTACTTGACGATCGTCATCCAGCGTCACTACCTCGACCAGAAGATTCACGAATGGGGCAAATGGCGTCCCTCGATGCGCGCGAGGCAGGCGGGCGATGCGGCCATCCTTCTGGAACGCCTGGTCAGCCGGGACGGCCTCGGAATCGCGGAAGCTTCGACGATTGTCCGTCAAAAATTTACAGAGCTCGATGCCCGGGCTCTGGAAAGGCTGGCGGCATCGATCGTGGTACGGCAGCCGCGCAGGCAATCGAGTGTCGAGCGGACGGAGGAGATGCGCGAGCCCGCGTCAGAAGCGTCGGCGGAAGACGAGTTGTTGAGCGGCGAGCGCGAAGTGGCCGCCCGCCGTGCCGGTGCGGTGCTGAGCCGCGAGCTCGACCGCATGCCGCCCGAGGATAGATTGATCATGAAGCTCAAATTCATCGATGCGATGAAAGTTTCCACGATGGCCAGAATGCTGAAGGCCGATCAGAAGCAGCTCTACCGCCGCATTGAGCGCCTCGTCGCGATGTTGCGCGAAGCCCTTCTTGCAGCCGGTGTCGCGATGAGCGACATTGGCGACATGCTCACCCACGGCGCCGACGCTCTGCGCATCCGGTTCGCCGTGCCCGATCGTGACCCCGAAGAGGGCTCGTCGTGACCATGCTTCTCGCTCACCCGGAAGCCGAAGACCTCGGCCGCTTCGTCGAAGGAACGCTCGACGATCCTGAGCGTGCCGCCATCGTCGATCACCTCGCCGACTGCGACGATTGCCGCATCCTCGTCGTCGACGCCGCGGAGTTCGCGGAGCCGGCGAAGGTGGAACGTCACAGCACGTGGTGGCTGGAAATCGCGGCGGCGCTGATTATCGTCGCGGGGATCGGGGGACTCTTAGTCTGGCAGCACCGCGATCCGGCAGCTGGACTCGCTGCGGCGACCGCCGGATTGAAATCGCGACTCGTGGAAGCGCGGCTGAGCGGGTTCCCGTACCGCGAATGGCACGTCAATAGAGGAAACGGCACCGATGCCGATGCCGTCGCCGACCCTGCGGTTCTTCATCTGGAAGTTCAGGCAGGCGAAGTGCTCGAGCGCACCGGTAGTGATGCGAAGACACTACACGCGCACGGTCTCGCACACCTCCTCGCTGCATCGACGGCGACCGAGGCGAATGAAATCCGATCTGAACGAAGCAGCGCCGTGGCCTTGCTTCAAGAGGCAGCCAATCGGGCACCGGACAGTGCTGCGTATCAGACGGATCTCGCGGCCGCGCTTCTCACAGTGGGCGACAAGAACAGCCGCGATCTTGCCCTCACGCATCTGGAAAAAGCGCTCACGATCGATCCCCGAAATCCTGAAGCACTCTTCAACAAGGCGCTTGCACTTCGAGACAGCAACCAAGCCCTTCCCCTTCGAGAAAGCAATCCGAAGGCGGCCATCGCCGCTTTTCAACGGTACCTCGCCGTTGATCCGTCTTCTCCGTGGGCCGATGAGGCCAGAAAGAAGCTCGAAACCCTGCAAGAACCTCCCTAGTCCCGTCCGTTTTTCTCTGCGCTAGACTGCGTTCGATGTTCGACAAGTTCCACGATGAATGCGGTGTCTTCGCCGTTCTCAATCATGAGAACGCGGCGAACATCGTCTACCTCGGACTTTACGCGCTGCAGCATCGGGGGCAGGAGAGTGCGGGGATCGCGTCCGTGTCGTCGGATCGGCGGCGGTCGGAGACGAACATCGGGGAGGCGATCGGATCGGGCGGGGCGGGTGAGCAGATCATCGCGCCGGGGACGCAGCAGATCCACTCCGAGAAGGAGATGGGATACGTCGCGGAGATCTTCACCGAGGAGCGGCTGAAGCGGTTGCCGGGCGACATCGCCATCGGGCATGTGCGCTACTCGACGGCGGGCGGATCGATGCTCTGCAATGCGCAACCGCTGGTGGCGTCGACGAGCAAAGGTCCGGTCGCGCTCGCGCACAACGGGAACCTCGTGAACGGCGCGGCCATCCGGCGGCGGCTGGAGGCGGACGGCGCGATTTTCAACACGATGTCGGACACCGAGGTCATCGTCCATCTCATCGCGCGTTCGAAAGCGAAGGATCTCGAAGGCGCGCTCGTCGATGCGCTGTCGCAAGTGAAGGGGGCGTACTCGATCGTCCTGCTCGCGCCCGGCCGCGTGTACGCGGCGCGCGACTCGTACGGATTCCGTCCGCTCGTTCTCGGCAGACTCGGCGAATCGATCGTGGTGTCGTCGGAAACGTGCGCGTTCGATCTGATCGAAGCGACCACGATCCGTGAAGTGCGCGCGGGCGAAGTGATCGTCATCGAATGCGGCGAGCCCCAGCCGCGCGTGCGGCTCGTGCACGAGTTCACGGCGCCGCGCGAGGCGCGCTGCATTTTCGAGCACGTCTACTTCGCGCGGCCCGATTCGGTGATCTTCGGCAACAACGTGGCCGAGGTCCGGAAACGCTTCGGTGCGCAACTGGCGAGAGAGCATCCGGTTGATGCGGACGTTGTCATGCCCGTCCCTGACTCGGGCGTCTTCGCGGCGCTTGGGTATGCGCATGAATCGAATATCCCGTTCGAGTTTGGACTGGTGCGCAATCACTACGTTGGCCGCACATTCATCGAGCCGAAGCAGTCGATCCGTAGTTTCGGCGTGAAGGTGAAGCTCAATCCCGTCCGCGAAATTGTGGAAGGGAAGCGCATCGTGCTCGTCGACGACTCGATCGTCCGCGGCACGACATCGAAAAAGATCGTGCGAATGTTGAAAGACTTCGGCGCGAAGGAAGTGCACATGCGCATCTCCTCGCCGCCGACGACGGGGCCGTGCTACTACGGAATTGATACGCCGCAGCGCCGCGATCTCATCGCCAGCGCGCAATCGGTGGACGAAATCCGCGACTTCATCGAAGCAGACTCCCTCGGCTACCTTTCCGAGGAAGGGATGCTGGTAGCCGTCCGCAACGACGACGATCCGCGCCGGCTGTATTGCACGGCGTGTTTTACCGGGAAGTATCCGGTCGTACATGAAGAGGCGGAAGCGGCGGCCGCGCTGGCGTGATCTTCCCAGGCGTCCCGAGCCTCACCAGCACAGACAAGAGTGTCTGTTCCACACGGGCTCTGCCCCGTTAACAGCATTTCCGCAGTGCGGCAGGATCAATGTGGCACAGACAGGCACTCTTGTCTGTGCTTTGGCAAGGTGCAGCGCTTGGTATTTCTAACGCTACACGTGTAACCGCACGACGCGCTCGTCGAGCGGATGCTCGAACAAACAATCCGGTAGCGCGGAGGCGGCGACCGGGCGGCTGAAGAGGTAGCCCTGCGCGGCGTCGCAATTGCGGCGGCGGAGGAATGACAGCTGTTCCTCCGTCTCGACACCCTCGGCGATCACGCGCAGCTTGAGCGCGCGGGCGATGCCCACGACGGCAGAGACGATCGCGGCGTCGCCTTCGCTCGTGGCCAGGTCGCGGACGAAGGCTCGATCGATCTTCACCGCCGTGATCGGGAAGCGCTTCAGATAGTTGAGCGATGAGTAGCCGGTACCGAAATCGTCGATGGCGATCGAGACGCCGAGCTCGCGCAGCGCCTGGAGCACTTCCACGGTCGATTCGGCGTTCTGCATCGCGGCCGTCTCGGTGATCTCCAGCTCCAGCGCGCCAGCGTCGAGACCTGTTTCGGCGAGCACGTGGCGCACGCTCTGCACGATGTCGTATTGCTGGAACTGCCGCAGCGACAGGTTCACCGACATCATCGGCAGATCGAGTCCCGCGTCTTGCCACGCGCGCATCTGCGTACACGCGGTGCGCAGGACCCATTCGCCGAGCGGAAGGATCAGCCGGCTCTCCTCGGCCAGCGGGATGAACGCCGAGGGATGGACGAGTCCGCGGTCCGGATCGTTCCAGCGCACCAGCGCTTCGACGCCGATGACGCTGCCGGTGGTGAGGCTGATCTGCGGCTGGTAATGCAGCACGAGCTGTCCCTCGGTGATGGCGCGGCGCAGGCGCGTTTCCAGCGAGAGCCGCTCCACCGCGCGGCGCTTCATGTCGTCCGTGCAGAGTTGGTACGTGTTGCGGCCGGCTTCTTTCGCGCGGTACATCGCGCTGTCGGCGTTGCGCAGCAGCGACTCCGCGTCGGCGCCGTCGTCGGGATACAACGCGATGCCGATGCTGGCGGAGACTTCGATCGACGTCCCGGCGATCGAGAGCGGCTGTTCGATCGCGCTGCGCACTTTCTCGGCGACATTGACCGCGTCTTCCGGCTGGCGCAGCTCCGACAGAATGATCGTGAACTCGTCGCCGCCGAGGCGCGCCACGGTGTCGTATTCGCGGACGTTGGCGCTCAGGCGTTTTGCCATCTCGAGGAGCAACTCGTCGCCCATCTCGTGGCCGAGCGTGTCGTTGATCGACTTGAAGTGATCGAGATCGACGAACATCACGGCCAGCGATTTGCCGGAGCGGCGCGCGCGCGAAATGCTCTGCGTCAGGCGATCGGTGAAGAGCTTGCGGTTGGGGAGGTTCGTCAGCACGTCGTGATACGCGTGGAACTCGATCTGTTCCTCGGCGCGCTTCCGATCGCTGATGTCGACGACGGTCGTGTGCACGCGGTCGCCGACCAGCGTCAGATTCTTGAGCGCCCAGATCGACTGGCCATCCTTCTTCCGCAACTCGACCTCGACGCTGTTGAGCGTCTGCGCATCGTGCAGCAGCGACAGCAACTCCGTGCGTTCGGCAGGTCGCACGAATAGTTCGCCGGCATTGCTGCCGATCAATTCCGCGCGTTGAAATCCGAGCATGGCGGCGTACGTCAGGTTGCAGTCGAGGATGACGCCAGCAAGCTCCGACACGCAGACGCCGGCGGCGTTCTGTTCGAACAGCAGCCGGTAGCGCAGCTCCGACTCGCGCAACGCGGCCTCGGCGGCGAAACGCGAGGTGACGTCGCGGAAGCTCCACACGCGCATGTTGGCCACGCCCTCCACCGCGCGGCCGATCGAGTAGCGCTCGAAGCGGCGTCCGTCTTTGAATTCGATCAACTCGAAGCTCTCCGCCTCGGGCTGCGCGTAGAGGGTGTCGATCGTGCGCAGGAAGTGATGCGGATCGAGGAGTTGTTCGAGCACGCACGTGATGAGGCCGCGATCATCGCTCGCTTCGAGCAACTCGGGAGGGATGTGCCACATGTCGACGAAGCGCTTGTTGTACGTGAGAATCCGGCCGCCGTCGCCGATGACGAGGATGCCGTCGGCGGTCGAATCGAGCGTCGATTCGAGCAGCGTCACGGCCTTGCGCACTTCGCGCTCGGCGTCCTTTTGCTCGCGCATGTCACGGCCGAGGATGACCACGCCGGCGACTTCGCCGTGCTGCAGGACCGGCGCGAGCGACATCATCAAATCGACGGCGTGACCGTCCGACGCGGTGAAACGGCGCTCCATGTTGCGGATGCTGCGGCGGCGGATCGAGTCGCTGAACGGATCGTCATCGCGGGTTTCGAGCAACTCACCGATCTGCCGTCCCACGAGCGACGCGGCGCGATATCCGAGGACGCGTTCCGCTGCGGCGTTGGCGAACTCGATGCGCCCGGAGCGATCGCAGACGAAGAGGACATCCGCCATCGTGCCGATGATTTCGCGCGCGGCGAGCGATGGCGTGATCGCGACGAGATCGTACTTGCGGAAGGCGATCGCGACGATGACGACGAAGCCAAACAACGCCGCGTAGCCGAACGGGTAGACGGAGATGCCGAACTTCGGCAGATAGTCGACGCAGCCGAGGTAGGCGACGGCGAACGCGATGAGCAGCAGGCGAATTCGTTTCTTTTCCACGCCGCGTGATTTCGGGAAGGCGCGGACGAATTCGACCATCGAAATGATCAGGTAGCCGAAGAAGAAAAGCAGGAACGGCGGCGCGATCAGAAGGCTGTAGCGCGGGTAGTAGCCCCACCAGAATTGCTGCACGCGCACGACCAGGACGCCGGTCACGCCGAGGAACGAGAAAACTGCGGCCAACGCCCACGCCGTGGCGATTGCGTCGCGACGTGCTTTCGCGATGCGCAGCATCTCCGCTGTGAAGTGATAGATCGACGGCGCCAGAAACGGGACGCCGAAGTACGCAACGCGCGACCAGAAAAGCGCCGTCGCCGCATCCTTCGTGGAATACATGAATGTGAACGCGATCAGCCACACGAACGCGGCCGCGGTCATCGCGAAGAACGCGCCGGCCATGCGCGACGGGCGGCGCGCCAGCACGCTCGCGCCGAACAGCAGCATCAGCGCCGCGGTGACGAGCGTCGGCACCGCAAACGGCGAAAAACCGTAGCGCGTTGAATCGAGGAT
>JAXDIO010000073.1:0-3859 GCA_034663965.1 Thermoanaerobaculia bacterium
GACGACAAACTGCATCACTTCGACGACGCGCAGAGCGCCGGCGAGTTTCTCAAAACCTTCATTCGCCCCGGGGATCTCGTGCTGATCAAGGCCAGCCGCGGCATCGGTCTCGATCGCACCGTCAACATCTTGACTAACGGCCACGCGGAGGGCGCGCACTAATGTTGTACTACCTGCTCTACCCGCTCCGGAACATGATTTCCGGCTTCAACGTCTTCCGCTACATCACCTTCCGGTCGGCGTGGGCGGCACTCACCGCGCTCGTCATCTCCTTCATCTTCGGACCGTGGCTGATCGAGCGCATGCGCCGCATCAAAGCCGGCCAGTACATCCGCGAGGAAGGGCCGAAGTCGCATCAGATGAAGGCCGGCACGCCGACCATGGGCGGCATCCTCATCAACATCGCTATCGTCATCCCGACGATTCTGTGGGCCGACATCTCCAACCCGTACATCTGGATCGTCCTCTTCGTCACGGTTGCCTACGGCGCGATCGGATTCGTCGACGACTACCGCAAGCTCACCAAGAAACAGAACGAAGGTCTGACGGCGAAAGAAAAGTTCTCGATGCAGATCGGCGTCGCGCTCGCCGCGGGCCTGGCCATCGCCTACCTTCCGGCCATCCACAACAATTACTCGACCGTCCTCACCTTCCCTTTCTTCAAAGCACTCCACCTCAACCTCGGATTTCTCTACATTCCGTTCATCATCATCGTCCTCGTCGGCGCGTCGAACGGCGTGAATTTGACGGACGGTCTGGACGGACTGGCCATCGGATCGACGCTCATCGTCGCCGTGACGTACACGATCCTGACGTACGCCGCCGGCAACTTCCGCGTCGCCGATTACCTGCGCATCGCTTGGGTTCCGCAGGCCGGCGAGCTGGCGGTCTTCTGCGGAGCGATGGTGGGCGCGTCACTCGGATTTCTCTGGTTCAACGCTCACCCAGCCGAGATTTTCATGGGCGACGTCGGATCGCTCGCACTCGGCGGCGCGATCGGCTGCCTGGCGGTGATGATCAAGCAGGAGATCCTGCTCGGTCTCGTCGGCGGCCTTTTCGTCATGGAAGGGATGTCCGTCGTCCTGCAAGTGGCCTCGTTCAAATTGACCGGCCGGCGCATCTTCAAAATGTCGCCGCTGCATCATCACTTCGAACTCTCAGGCTGGCGCGAAACGAAAGTCGTGGTCCGCTTCTGGATCATCGCCATCATCTTCGCGATGGTGGCCTTATCGACGCTGAAATTGCGATGAAGACTCTCGTCATCGGAGCGGGCAAGTCCGGCGTGGCCGCGGCGAATTTTCTCGCCGCCCGCGGCGATGAGGTCTTGCTCACCGATTCGAACGAGCATCCCGATCTGCCGTATCCGCTGCACGAGAACGTCGCGCGTGCTTTCGGGCAGCAGGACGATTCATTGCTCGAAGGCGTCGGCACGATCGTTCTCAGTCCCGGCGTTCCGCGAACGATTCCGCTGCTCGAGCAAGCCGGTCTTTTGCCGATTCCGGTGATCGCCGAGGTCGAGCTGGCGTATCGCAACATGCCGCAGGGAAGTACGGTCATCGCGGTTACCGGATCGAACGGCAAGTCGACGACGACCGCGCTCATCGGCGAAATCCTGAAGATCGACGGCCGTCAGCCGATCGTCGCGGGCAACATCGGCGAGCCACTGATCGCCGCGCTCGATCTCGAGCGTCCGCGCAACTACGTCCTGGAGCTGTCGTCGTTCCAACTCGAGTCGGTCGACACCTTCCGCGCTGACGTCGCGCTGCTGCTGAACATCACGCCCGATCACATGGACCGCTACGCCACGTTCGACGCATACGCGGCAGCTAAGTACCGCATCTTCCGCAATCAGCAGCCGCACGACGTCGCCATCGTCAACGCCTCCGATCGCCGTGGAACGCCGCGCGATGCGAAAGCGCGCGTGTGGCGCTTTTCGAGCGCCAAGTCGATCGACGAAGGCGCGTTTCTCGACGGCGACGATCTCGTGCTCTGCCTCGCCGGCCAGGAGCGCCGCATCCCGCGCGCATCGCTGAAGCTCGAAGGAACCGCGAATGTCGAGAACGCGCTGGCCGCGTGGCTGGCCGCGCGTGCCGTCGGCGTCGACGACGTCAGCGTCCAGATCGCGTTCGGCTCCTTCGCCGGCTTACCGCATCGCATGGTCCTCGTCCGCGAGATCGACGGCGTTCGCTGGATCAACGACTCAAAGGGAACGAACGTCGACGCCACGCTCAAGTCGCTCGAATCCTTCCCGCCTTCAAGCGTCTGGCTCATCCTCGGCGGCAAAGACAAAGCCGGCGAATTCGAACGGATGCGCGATCTCGTCCGCGAGAAAGCGCGCGGCGTAATCACCATCGGCAGCGCGGCCAAACGGGTCGCCGAGGCACTCGCCGATTCAACGACCATCATCGACGCCGGCGACATGCAACACGCCGTCGCCCACGCGCGCGAGCACGCGAAGTCCGGCGAAGTTGTCCTGTTGAGCCCCGCCTGCGCGAGCTTCGATCAGTACCGAAACTTCGAACACCGCGGCGAGCACTTCGAGGAACTGGTTCGCGGGCTGCCTCCCGACACCCGACACCCGACACCCGACACCCGAGCGCCGAAACCATGAGCCGCAAACTCACCTACGACACCTACCTCTTCGGCGCGGCGATGCTCATCGTCGTCGTCGGCATGGTCATGATCTATTCGGCTTCGGCCATCATCACCATGCAGAAGGTCGGGTCGGACAACCCGTACTACTTCATCACGCGCCAGTTCGTGTTTCTCGTCGCCGGCAGCGCGGTCATGGTCACGCTGATGCGTCTCAATGTGGCGCGTCTTCGCGACCGCCGCATCATTTACGCCGGCGTTACCGCGGTGCTCGTCGCGCTGGTCATCGCGCTGTTCCAGTCGCCGATCAACGGAACGCATCGCTGGATCGTGTTCTCGCACTTCCAACTGCAGCCGAGCGAATTCGCCAAGCCCGCGCTCATTCTCTTCCTCGCGTCGTACCTCGCGCGCAAAGAGGAGCGGATCAACGAGCTGACCTCGACGCTGTTGCCGCTCGCAGTCGTCGTCGCGATTTTCGCGGGATTGATCCTGCTCGAGCCCGACTTCGGCACCGCCACGACGCTGGTCCTCGTCGCTGCCGGGATGATCTTCGCCGCCGGCGTTTCGTGGGGGCGTGTCGTCACCTTCGCGCTGATGATCATCCCCGCGGGAATCCTCCTCGTCTTCAGCGCCGCGTACCGGCGCGACCGGTTGTTCACGTTCATCAATCCCGAAGCCGATCCGCTCGGCAAAGGGTTCCAAGCGATGCAATCGCTCATCGCCCTCGGCACTGGCGGATTGCGCGGACTCGGCATCGGCAACGGCAGGCAGAAACTCTTTTTCCTGCCCGAGCCGCACACAGACTTTATCTTCTCGATCATCGGAGAGGAGCTCGGATTCATTGGCGCGGCGGCGTTGATCGGTCTGTTTGCCTTCCTGGTCTGGCGCGGCTTCAAGATCACGCGCTTCAGCCAGAATCGCTTCGACTTCTACGCCGCGCTCGGCTTCACTTTGCTGATCGGCATTCAGGCGCTGATCAACGTCAGCGTGGCTCTCTGTCTTCTACCGACGAAAGGTCTGCCGCTGCCGATGGTCAGCTACGGCGGCTCGTCGCTGATCACTAGTCTCATCGCGGTCGGAGTCTTGTTGAATTTGTCGCAGCAATCAGGGTGAGGAATCAAGTCGATGGGCGTGCAGGGAGTGGGGGAGACGTTGATGATCGCCGGGGGCGGGACGGGGGGACACATCTACCCGGCCATCGCCATCGCGCAGGAGTGGATGGCGCGCGACGCCACACGCCGCGTCATCTTCGTCGGCACCGAACGCG
>JAXDIO010000087.1:0-2917 GCA_034663965.1 Thermoanaerobaculia bacterium
ATCTCCCGACGAGCTGCTTTGATAGACTTCTTCACGGCCAATCTCCTTTCTGTGCCTCGAGCACGTTGACCTTTGCAGCGCACATTGTGCGACTGCGCAGGAGGTTGGCCTTCTCATCTCATCTGGCTCGGCTGCGTCTCGCTGCCGAACCGGCATACCCTCGAATGTCGCTGGTAACGCAGCACCTGCGCAAGCCTCCCATTCGGCGGCGGGACGCCGGCGCTCCGGAGGCCGCGATGCTTACGTGATTCCGATCGCCGCCAGGAACTGACGCGCAACGACTGGCGCCGCGAAACGCGCCGCATGCGCGCGTCCCGCATCTCCGAGCCTCTTGCGGAGGGCCGCGTCACCGAGGAGCGTTTCGAGCATTTGCGCGAGCGTTGATTCATCGCCGGGATTTGCGAGAAGTGCGGTGACGCCGTCGGAGACGACCTCCGGCACGGCGGCCACGCGCGTGGCGATGATCGGAAGACTCGACGCCATCGCTTCGAGGAAGACGATTCCGAATCCTTCCTGCTCGGTCGGAAGTGCGAAGAGCGTGGCGTTGCGATACTCGGCAACCAACGCGGCGAATGGCAGGTGGCCGAGGAAGTGAACGCGATCGATGAGGCCAAGAGTCTGCGCGAGCTGTTCGAGCCTTTCTCGTTCCGGACCTGTTCCAACGATTCGAAGGTGAGCCTCGCCCGGCACCGAGGCGAAGGCGCGCAGGAGCGTATCCACACCTTTTCGAGGATAGAGGTGGGCGACGGTGAGAATTCGCGGCGGTCCTTGCTCACGCGGAGCGTCGGCGAGAGCCCGATCCCACGCGTCGAGATCGATCAATTCGGGAACGATGGCGATGCGATCTTGATCGAGGCCATAAAAGCGAGCGATTCGGCCAGCGGAGTACGCGCTCGTCGTGATTACGCGATCGGCGCGGCGTACGTGGCGCGCTTCGAGCCAGGCCTGGATCCTGAGCGCGATTCGATCGATTCCGCTCTCGTGTCTCGCTTCATCGGCCAGCACGCCTTTGATCGCGGCCACGTGCAACGGACCTCGCCTCGGCGCAAACACTCCGTCGAGATCGAATCCGATTACGGCATCTGCGCGAATCGATCGGAGCTGTTTGCGAATCCGGATGTTGAAAAGGATGCGTGAACGCATGGTCGTGTGCGCATCGTCCGGCGTGACCATGACCACGTCGTGTCCGAGCGCAACGATCGCGTTGCGAAGTCCGGAGATGCCGACCCACGTGCCGCTTCCTTCGGCGACTGTCGACGACGTTCCCGTCACGAAAATCAAACGCGCCATGACGTTTGCATCGAACGATCCAGATGAAGGACTCCGAGGAAGTCAGGCGCTACTACGACGCGATCCTTCCCTTTTACGACCAGTCGCTCGCCGGCCGAGGTGATCTTCCGTTCTGGGACGCGATGGCCACGCGGTGGAAGTCGAAGCGCATTCTCGAGTTGGGGTGCGGAACGGGACGTGTGACCGAGGTGCTCGTTCGGCATGCGGATGTCACAGCGGCCGATCTGCTCGTGGAGATGCTCCGGCTTGCGCGCCTTCGCGCACCTGCCGCGAATTTCGTCAACTCGGATCTCCGGCAATTCGCGTTCGCGCAACGGTTCGATCTGATTGTGCTCGCGGATGATCCGATGGCGCATCTCATCTCGATCGACGATCGCGCGCGAGCCCTGCGGCTCATCGCCGATCATCTGACGCCGGACGGCCGCGTCGTGATCGAGGGATTGTACCGGCGCGAACCAGGTAACTCGCAGCAACGGCGCGGACGCCTCATCGTCAACGAATCGTGGAAACCCACCGGCGCCGCCTCGGTCTGGAACGGGCATTACCGCTACGAAACGGATGGCTCTGTCGTCAACGTCTCGTCGATCCTTCGATCGTGGTCGCCATCCGATCTCGAACTGCTTGCGACGTGCGGACTACAAATCGAATCGATGTGGGGCGACTTTGACGAACGTCCGTTTTCTGATCGATCCAAGCGGATGATCATCGCCGCGAAACTTACGTCCCGTACTGAAGGCGCTGCGCGAGGATTTCCGGGAGGCCCGCTTTGAGGATCGAGGCCTGCGTTTTCGCGACATCGTAGGCGACGCGGAAGAACTGCACCGTCAGTTTCTTCGAGTCGAAGATCATGAACGACGCCTCCGGGTTGCGATCGCGCGGCTGACCGACCGAGCCGGGATTGATCAGGTAGCGGTGATCGCGATCGAGGCGGACGACCACGTCGCCGCGCACGGCCACGCCATGCACGCGGTAGTGGCGATCGATCGAAAAGATCACCGGCAAATGCGTATGGCCGTAGAGGATGAACGGCGCGGTGCTGTCGGCGAAAATGTCGCGGGCGTGCCCTTCGTGGAAAACGTACTCGTCCTCGTTGTGCGGCGCGCCGTGGCAGAGCAGGACGCCGTCTCGCTCGATGGGCCCGAGCGGGAGCTTGGCGAGAAAGTGGCGGTTGCGGGCAGAGAGGTGATCGCGCGTCCAGAGTGCGGCGGCCTTCGCGGCGTTGTTGAAGCCCTCGGCATCATCCAGCCCGGCGGCGACGCGATCGTGATTGCCGCGGATGTAGAGCTTCGGCGCCTTCATCGTGCGCATCGTGTCGAGGACCTGATTCGGCTGCGCGCCGTAGCCGACGAAATCGCCGAGGCAGATGACCTGGTCGAACTTCTTGCGGCGCACGCGGTTCATCACCACGCGCAAGGCCTCGGCGTTCGAATGCAGATCGCTGACGACGAGCGCTCTCACGTCCGGGCTCCTCGCGATTGTGAACGGCGTGTCGGGTCGAGGAAGCCTTTCGGCAGCTCGAGCAGCAGCCGCTCGACGATCTCGTTCGTCGTCTCTTCCTCGCGCACTTCGATGGTGATGTCGGACATTCGGTAGTAGCGGATACGGCTGTTGTACAGCTCGTGGGCGG
>JAXDIO010000150.1:0-4841 GCA_034663965.1 Thermoanaerobaculia bacterium
GCGTACTTCAGGTACGTGTCGATTGAAGCGATGACGACGCGTGCTTCAACCGTGATCAGGTCGATGCCGACGAGCGAGATCCTGACCCATGCATCGACGACGATGCCTTTGTCGAGGATTCGGTCGAGTACGTCGATAAGACTTGTGCCGCCTGGTGCGCGTTCAACTGCCATGACTTACCTGCCTTTCCTCTCGTCTGCTTTCGTTTGTGTGGCACGCGGAAGCGCGCGGCCTTCGAGCTTGGCTTCCAGCTCGCTCATGCGCGCTTTCAACGCGTCGTACTCTTCGGCGCTCACGGTGCCTGCGTTCGGCGCCGCGGAGTAGAAGCGGTCCGAGCGCCACCAGTTGATTCCGATGGCCTCGGCCTTGTCGATCGAGCAGATGACCAGGCGAAGCTGGATGGTCAGCAGCTCGACATTCGCAAGCGAGACTTTGATGTCGCCCGCGACGACCAGACCTTTGTCGAGGATCTTGTCGAGGATGTCGACAAGTCCCTGCGGCTGTCGTTGCTCGATCGGCATGCGAGACGAACAGTAGTCGGGGCGGGTTTCGAAAGTCAAAGGCGAAATGTTGAATGTTGAATGTTGAATGTTCAATGTTGAATGGAAGGGTCCGCTGGATACCGTTTCTCTCATTCAACATTCAACATTCAACATTCAACATTGAACATTCAACATTTCGCCTTTGACTTTCGAAATGGTGCGCTGAGGCAGCGGGTTAAACCACCCGTGACGCAAAAGTCCGCACTCCGCCTGATCATCGAGCCGCTGGCCATCGCCATCGTGCTCGGCTTCGGCGTGCGTGCGGCGCTGCGGCTGTATGTGATTCCGTCGTCGTCGATGGCGCCGACGCTGGTGCCGGGCGATCACATCGTCGTCACGCCGTACCGCTTCGGAAAGAAGCCGAATCGCGGCGACGTCATCGTCTTCCGCTCGCCGCGTGCGGCCGATGAATTGATGATCAAGCGCGTCATCGGTACTCCCGGTGATCTGGTCGAAACGCGCGCCGGACGCGTCATCGTCTGCGGCCACGCGCTCACGGAGCCGTACGTCACGGCGCAGGCAACGAGTGGCGCGATCGCACCGCAGATCATCCCCGCCGACAGCTACTTCGTCCTCGGCGACAACCGCGCCGACTCACTCGACAGCCGCAGTTGGGGCGTCCTGCCGAGGAACGCGGTCGTCGGAAAAGCGAAATTGATTTTGTGGTCGAGCGGCGGAGTGATTGAAAGTCGGGAGTCGGGAGTCGTAGCCGCCGCTCCTTCTCCGACACCCGACACCCGACGCCCGACACCCACGCGCGAAGCGCGTCTCTTCAGACTCATCCAGTAGGTATACTCACCCCCGATGGAGGTCGTTATGCGCAAGAGTCGTCGCGAGCGCGGTGAGAATCAGTTCGGCTGTCTGATCGGCCTCATCCTTCTCGGACTGGCCATCTTCGTGGCCTGGAAGATGATCCCGATAAAAGTGAAGGCGGCGGAGCTGCGGGAGACGGTCGTGGACGAAGCAAAATCCGCCGGCACGCACAACGACGACCGGATCCGCGCAGCGATCCTCGCCAAAGCGAGAGAAAACGCCCTGCCGGTCACCGAAAACGACATCAAGATCTTCAGGAACCTCGGCGAGATCACGGTCACGGTGACCTACACCATTCCCATCCCCTTCCCCGGCTACACCTACAACTGGCACCTCGAACACCAAGCGAAGAATCCGATCTTCTAGGAGAGTTCATGACCATCAACATCAAGATCCGCGACAACGGTCCGTACGTTGTCGAGGGCGAGTTCACCCTGACCGACGCGCAAGGCAATCCGGTGGAGGTAAAGAAAGCAGCCCTCTGCCGCTGCGGCGGATCGACGATGAAGCCGTTCTGCGACGGCACTCACTCGAAGATCGGGTTCAAAGGCGCGAACGAAGCCGTGCAGGAAACCGATCCCGGCTCGTCTTCCACCTGAAAGACGACGCTTTCCCAGCCGGTCAGTACGTTCGACCTCCGTCCGCTCTCGTTTTCGCGTTCCTGAATGAATTCGATGTTGTTCATGGGCCGGGACACTGATCAAGCGGCGCGCCCGAGGCCGTGCTCTCTGTGCGAGGCGCACCGGCAGTCAAATCGAGCCGTAGCGTGCAGAAGTTTTTGACGTTACGATGGCCGCTCACTCCCAGCCCATGGCCACCACCGGATCCGACTCCGCACGACGGCGCACGCTCACCGTCTTTCTGACGCAGGGCTGCGCCGGGCTGCTGCTGATGGTGTGGATCACCTGGCTGCGCTTCGATCAGACCACCCTCATCCTGCATCGCCTTCAGCCGGATGCGGCCGGCGTCATCGTGATCCTGATCGCGTTCGCTACCGTTCTGGCGTTGCTGAAGTTCGAGTTGACGGAGCTGATTTTCGTCTCGCTCGTCCTCACCGCGTACACGGTCATGATCCCGATCCTCGGCGTGGTGATCTCGTCGTGGCTGGCCGTGCTCGTGGCGGGCTTCGCGCGCGTGCTGGCGCTGAAGCAGATCGGGCCGGCCAAGATTGAGTCGACCGACCGGCTCGGCGATCGCGTCAAGACCTTCGGCCTTTTCGGAACGTACGGGATACCGGTCGTGGCTGCGGCCACGTTGTACGAGCACCTCAACGGCGAGCTGCCCCTGGCGCACGCCACGTTCGGCGCCGCGGTGAAGATCGCGCTTTGCGGCGTGGTCCTGAGCGTGACGAACATCCTGCTCATGTTTCGGGTCGCGCAGTCGTACGGCTACTCGCTGCGCAAGATCATCCGCATCGACGGCGTCGATCTCGCCATCTACCTGCTTACCGTTCCCTACGCCGTCATGACCGCGCTCTCCTTCGCGGCCCTCGGATGGAGCGCGCTCGTCGCGCTGGCATTCAGTGGAAGCGTGGCCATCGGCGTGGCGCGCAATCTGGCCAAGACGCGCATCAAGAGCCAGCAGCAACTGCAGCGGATCGCCTCGCTGACGAACATCGGCAAGACCATCTCACTGCGGTACACGACCGAGGAGTTGCTGGATGCGATTTACAACGAGTGCAAGAGGTCGGTGGACTGCACGCTCTTCACGATCGCGCTACTCGAAGAGTCGACGAACGAACTGTCGTTCGAACTCGACATCCGCGACGGCATTCGTCTGCCGAAGGAGCGCATCCGCCTCGGCGAGGGGCTGAACTCATGGGTGGCGTCGCATCACGAGCCGCTGCTCATCGGCAGC
Source organism: Thermoanaerobaculia bacterium (assembly GCA_034663965.1). GTDB lineage: Bacteria > Acidobacteriota > Thermoanaerobaculia > Gp7-AA8 > Gp7-AA8 > JADGNZ01. Next base: position 3,213 of record JAXDIO010000150.1, read on the forward strand.
GTGGCGGACGAGAAGCGCATCGGCGTGAAGGCAGTCGTCGATACGAAACCGACCGAATCGTGGCTCGGCGTTCCGATGATCGCGCGCGACCGGCTCATCGGCGTCATCTCGGTCGAAAGTTTCAAGAAGAACGCCTTCACGAATGACGACATGCTGCTGCTCACCGCGATCGCGAATCAGGCCGCCGTCGCGATCGAGAACGCGCATTTGTACAAGGATCTCGAAGGTCTCACGTACGCGCTCGAACAGCGGGTGCTGGAGCGGACAAACGAACTGCGCGAGACGAACCTGCGCCTGCTCGCAGCGGATCGATCGAAGAACCAGTTCCTGGCCAACATGTCGCACGAACTGCGCACGCCGCTGAATTCGATCATAGGATTTTCGAGCGTGTTGCTGGAGAACACACGCGCCGTCGTTCCGCAGCGGCTGTACAAGTTCCTCGAAAACATTCACGTCGCCGGCAACCATCTGTTGGAGCTCATCAACGACATCCTCGATCTCTCGAAGATCGAGGCCGGCAAGATGGAGCTGCGCACCGACGACTTCGATCTGCGCGACACCATCACCGCCGTGGAGCGCGTGATGAAAGGCTTCGCCGCGGAAGCGCGCGTCAGCATCACCGCATCGATCGATCCTTCAGTTCCGATGGTGCGGCTCGACGAAGGCCGGCTCAAGCAGATCCTCTTCAACCTGCTGTCGAACGCAGTGAAGTTCTCGCCGGACGGCGGGCCGGTCACGATCGCGGTGAAGTCGCTGCCTCGGACGACCTCGCCGCTCGCGGTCGACAGCGTGCGCATCGACGTCGCCGATCGTGGAATCGGAATCCCGCCCGATCAGCTGCAGCGCATCTTCGACGAGTTCTACCAGACCGAGGAAGGGCGGCGGGCGCGGCGAGGAGGAACGGGATTGGGGCTGTCGCTCACGCGCAACTTCGTCGAGCTGCATCACGGGCGGATCGAGGTCCAGTCGCAGCCCGGCGACGGCTCCTGTTTCACGCTCTACCTGCCGGTCAATTACGACGCGGCCGCGGCCACGCTGCCGATCGCGATCGCGGGGGTCGGAAGTCGGGTGTCGGGTGTCGGAGCGGCGACTGGATCAACGACTACGACTCCCGACTCCCGACCCCCGACTCCCGTTCCTTCGCTACATCAGCTCTGATTCGGCGAAAAAGAATCCGATCTCGATCTTCGCGTTCTCGTCGGAGTCCGATCCGTGGATTGCGTTCTGCTCGATCGACGAGCCGAATTCCTTGCGGATCGTGCCGGTGTCGGCCTTCGCCGGATCGGTCGCGCCCATGAGCGTGCGGAGCGCGGGAACGGCGCCATCTTTTTCGAGCGCCGCGACGTAGACCGTTCCCGAGGTCATGTACTTGACGAGGTCCGGAAAGAACGGCCGTTCGCGATGAACGCCGTAAAAAGACTCGGCCTGCGGCTTGGAGAGGTTGACCTTTTTCAGGCCGAGGACACGGAAGCCCTCGGACTCGAGGCGGCTGAGGATTTTTCCGAAGTTCCCGTTGCGGACCGAGTCCGGCTTGATGATCGTAAACGTGCGATTCGACATTGCGTTGTTGTCCTTCTGAGGCGAATTGGGCGGCGGATTATACGCGCGACGTCACTTCTTTTTCTTCGG
>JAXDIO010000154.1:0-71714 GCA_034663965.1 Thermoanaerobaculia bacterium
CCGTCACCGGCCCGATCGTCCGCACCACCGTCACGCAGACGTTCCACAACACCACCGGCCGCTGCGTCGAAGGGCTCTACGTCTATCCGCTGCCGGAACTGAGCGCGGTCGACACGCTGAAGATGACTATCGGCTCGCGCGTGATCGTTGGCGAGATCCGCGAGCGCGAACAGGCCCGCAAGGAGTACGAGCAGGCGAAGAGTGAAGGACGCAAAGCGGCGCTCGTCGAACAGCAGCGGCCGAATGTCTTCACGACCTCGGTTTCCGGCGTGATGCCGGACGACGACGCGACCATCGAGATCGCGTATCAAGAGATGGCGCAATACGAGAACGGCGAGTACCGCCTGCGCTTCCCGATGGTGGTTGCGCCGCGCTATTCGCCGGCGCACGCATCCGCGACGTCCGTCGCCGCGAAACTGCCGTTCACGCCGCCGTTCACGCCATCGTCTAGCAACAACAACGGCGGCACGATCGCGCTGTCCGTTGATCTGCAGCCTGGCTACTCCGTCCGCAACATCGTCAGCGCGCAGCAGGCGAAGTCGGAGACGCTCGGCAATCGCCACTACCGCGTCACTGCCGATTCCTCCACGCTCGACGCATCCCACGATTTTGAGCTTTCCTGGCAGCCCGACCTCGGCACGAACCCCGAGGCCACGGTGCTGACGGAGAAACTCGGCGAGGATACGTATGCCTTGGTGATGGTGACGCCGCCCGCGCGCTCTGCCGTCCGCCTTCCTCGCGAAACGATTTTCATCATCGACAGCTCCGGCTCGATGGAGGGCGCGTCGATGCAGCAGGCCAAAGCCGCGCTGCTCCTCGCGCTCGGCGATCTGAAATCAGGCGACAAGTTCAACATCATCGATTTCGATTCAATGGCGCGTCCACTGTTCAGCGACAGCCAATTTGCTGATGCGTCATCGATCGCTTCGGCCAAATCGTTCGTCGAAAAAATCGACGCCGATGGCGGCACGGAGATGTTGAGAGCCTTGCAACTGGCGATGCCCGAACATCCGACCACGCCCTCGGGCAGCGTACGCCAGGTGATCTTCATGACCGACGGCCAGGTCGGCAACGAGCAGGAGCTCTTCTCCTTCATCCACGCGCGCCTCGGCGAGAGCCGCCTCTTCACCGTCGGCATCGGCGCCGCGCCCAACTCGCACTTCATGCGCAACGCGGCGCGCTTCGGCCGCGGCACGTTCACCTACATCGGCGACGTGCAGCAGGTGCAGGAACGGATGTCCGAGCTGTTCGGAAAACTGGACGCGCCGGTGATGACGTCGATCAGCGTTCATAGCAGCGATTCGATCGCCGAGTCTTGGCCCGAACGCGTCCCCGACCTCTACCGCGGCGAGCCGCTGGTCGTAGCGATGCGCGTCCACGACGCGAACGCGAAGATCACGCTGCACGGCAGCATCGGCAACGAGAAGTGGTCGAAGGAGTTGACGCTCCCAGCCGCCGGCGGCAGCGACGGCATCGCCCGCCTCTGGGGCCGCGAGAAAATCGAGTCGCTGATGGACCACCTCAGCGACGGCAGCGATCCGAACGGCGTCGAAGCCGCGGTCATCGCCGTCGCGCTGCAGCATCACCTCGTGTCGCAATACACAAGCCTCGTCGCGATCGATCAGACGCCGCAAGGCCTCAACGCGACCTGCAAAGCCGAGCTGCTGCCGACAAGCAACGCGCCCGACCACGACGACCTCGGCACGCTGCCGCAAACCGCGACCCCCGCCGCACTGCTGATGCTGATCGGCGCCTCGCTGACCGGCGTCGCTCTCGTTGCACTGAGGTTCACGAAGTAGGGAGTGGGGAGTCGGGAGTGGGGTGTCGTAGAAAAAGACACCCCACACCCCGGCTTCCGATTTTGCTTCCTCGACACCCGACACCCGACACCCGACACCCGACACCCGACACCCGAGGAACCCATGCCGACGCTAAAAAACGCAACAAGAACTCTCCTCGCAGTCGCCCTCCTCGCCGGCCTCACCGCCGGCGGGGAGGGACTCTGGATCTACGCGAAAGCGAAGCTGGCTCAGCTCCTCCTCGAAATCTCCTGGCGCAGCGCCCTGGCCGGCGAGCAACTCCGCCCCTGGCCGTGGGCCGACACGCGCGCCATCGCATGCCTGACCATCGAACGCGACGGCGCAACGATCATCGTCCTCGCCGGCGCCAGCGGACGCACGATGGCCTTCGGCCCCGGCCACCTCGACGGCACCGCTATGCCCGGCGACAACGGCAACTGCGTGATCACCGCCCACCGCGACACGCACTTCGCCCCGCTACGCTATGTAGGCCCCGGAGACATCCTCACTCTCCAGCGCCCCGACGGCGTCACGATCCGGTACCGCGTTCAATCCACCCGCGTCGTCCCCAAATCCGACACCTCGGTACTCCGCCAGGACGCCCGAACAAGACTGACCCTCATCACCTGCTACCCCTTCGACGCCATCCGCCCCGGCACCCCGCTCCGCTGGGTAGTCGTCGCCCAGAAGGTCGCGTGAGGTACGGAATGCGACTCCTCCCATCGGCGTTGACCGACCTTGACCGCGAGGAAGCCACAAGCTATCTTCCGCGTCCCCACCACTCTGGCGCATTCGTCTAGGGGTTCAGGACGCCGCCCTCTCACGGCGGTAACACGGGTTCAAATCCCGTATGCGCTACCAAACGGGAATCAGGCTCGCGATTCGCTCGCAAGTGCTTGAAAAGAAAGCCCAATTCGGAGGTTCGAAATTCACCATCTTCGAATTGCAGGCGTTTCGGAAAGAAAACCTGCTGAAGGCGCTGCTTTGCCGGGAGCGAGCCGGACTGCCATCGCTGTCCGGGCGCCGCGGCGAGGCCCAACGCGTAGTCGGTCGCAGCGTCGGCATCGATCGCGTCGCAGCGAAGCGCGGCGAGCGCTTGCTGGTCAGTCCCGATCTCGGTGTCCGCACGCCCAAGTTGCTCGGCGTACACGTCAGAAGTCGACGAGCAGATCGATGATGCGCTGCCGACGGTCGCTGGCCGCGCGAATCCGTTTTTCGATCGCGACTTCTTGAGCGCGAGGGGTGGAAGTGAAGTCGCGCCACGCGTCGGCAGCGATGCCTTTGAAGAGCCATCAGGTAGTCGGTGTCGACGCGAAGACGGTCGCAGCAGGAGACGAATGTTGTGTCGAGCTTTTCTGCACGAATCGACATTCCGCATCGGATATCAACCGCGTGACGGATCTGGCCGCTGGTCGATCCTAGGTTCGTTCGATCCGACTTATGCGGTGGGTTTAAGTAAAAGAATACGTGTGGACAGCGAAAGTCGTTCCATCCTGTCTCCAAATGTAGTAACTTTTAGGTCCCTTTCGTCCAACCATGAAAAACTACTCCCGCGGCGGGAGATGTCGTCTTTTTTTTGCGGCCGGCATCGTCAACATCTGCAAGTTTCTTGTGGCAGGTGTCGCTTTGGCCGGGCTCTTCGCGTCGTGTTCGGCTGCCGGGAAAGTGCGCTCCGCGTTCGGCGGGCAGCTTCCGCTGACGGTGACGGTGGTGCCGGGCGCGAACGATGACAGCGCCATCGCCATCGACTTCGTCGTGGTCTACGACCAGAAGCTGCTCGACGAGATCGTGAAGATCTCCGCTTCCGACTGGTTCAGCAGAAAGAGCCGGTTTCTCGCCGATCACCCGCAGGAGCTGGCCGTCGAGTCGCGCGAGTGGGTGCCGGGTCAACCGGTCGCGCCGCTGAGCATTCCGTACAAGATCGGCGCGAAGAAGGTGGTGCTCTTCGCCGACTACCACTCGGCGGGCGAGCATCGCGCGGTCGTTCCGCCGCAGCAGCCGTCCGCGATCACCCTCGGTGACACGGATCTGACCGTGGAGGCCAAACCGTGAGCGCGCGAGAGCGGCGCAAGGGCCGCGCGCAGACGACGGCGCGCGAGTTGCCGGGAGCAATCCAGTGGCACGAAGGGATGCTGCTGGCGCCGCAGCATTTCCAGTGGCTGTCGCTGCGGCACGAGAGTCTGCTGCAGTATCACGCCGCGGCGATCTCGCCATTCCACTGGGGCGTGCGTCATCTGGAGATCGATCGCGTCCTGCTCGTTGATGGCGTCCTGCGCATCGTCGAGTTGGAGGCGGTGATGCCGGACGGACTGGTGGTCTCGCACACGGCCGACGAAGTTCCCGCGCTGAGCGTCGATCTCACGGCGCGCGCCGACGAGATGAAACAAGGTCCGCTGACCGTGCATCTGGCGGTGACGGCGCGGGAACGCGGACCGGCATTCAAAGAACGTTACGGATCGATCGAGGCTGGTCCGGTGGCCGACGAGAACACGGGCGAGGGCGATCTCCCAATGCCGGTGCTGAAGCCGAAGCTGGTGCTGGTCGTGGCTGACGACCTTCCGTCGAAGTACGTCGGGTTTCCGCTGGCCGAGGTCGCGTATCGAAATGAAGTCTTCGCGCGGACTGAGTTCGAGCCGCCGTGGCTGCGGGTCGGGCCGGGATCGCCGACGTACGAAGTCTGTCTCTCCATCGCCGCACGGTTGCGCGAGAAAGCGGTCTTTCTCGCCGATCAGGCGCGCACTCCGTCGATGGCGGCGAGCGCGGCGCAGCTTCTCGAAACGAAGCTCCTCGTGCATTGCCTTGCCGGCGAGTTGCCGGCGTTCGAGGCCGTCCTCCGCACCGGCGTCGCGCATCCCTTTCCGCTCTACGTCGCGCTCTGTTCGCTGGTGGGACATGTTGCGGGTCTGGGGCGCTCGCTCGTCCCGCCCGTGCTCGATCCTTACGATCACAACAATCTGCAGGCGACGTTCGCGCAGGCGCACGCGTTCATCAACCGCGCGGTTTCGGAGGGCGTCCACGAGGCGTACACGCGCTACACGTTCCGGCGTGAGGGCGACGAGTACCGGATCGCCTTCGACCCCGACTGGACCGCGCGCTCGCTGATCCTCGGCGTGCAAGCGCCGTCGGGCGTCTCGGACCAGGACATGGGTGCGTGGGTCGCGGCCAGCGTCATCGCCGGCGCTGCCAGCATTCCGTCTCTGCGCGATCACCGCGTCATGGGACTGCGGCGGAAACGGGTCGATGCCGATACAGACCTCGTGCCTCCCCGCGGGATGTCGCTCTACTCGTTGTCCATCGATCCGCAGTTCCTCGTACCAGGCGAAGACCTGGTGGTCATCAACCCCGCAACCCAAGGTCAGCTCCGTCCCGAATCAATCGTCCTATTCGTACGTAACGCCATGTGATCCCCATGTTCCTCATCGACAAGTTCCAGCAGTTCTATGCAGAGGTGCTTCAGCTCCGCGGCCGGGTGACAGAAGGGTCGTGGGTGTTTCAGGGTGAAGGAAGTGCGAATCCGTCCGCCGAGCCGCGCGAGTCTCCCAGCGGTGTGTGGCGCAAGCTGGTCGGATTGCTGGAGCGGCAGTCGCTCGATGCGGCGCGCGACGGCGGCGACTTCGGGCTGGAAATCTATCGCCGCGCGCAGTACGCGCAAGCGGCGCTGGCCGACGAGATCTTCATCAACCTCGATTGGCCGGGACGCGAAGCGTGGCGCGAGCATCTTCTCGAGGCAAAGCTGTTCGGGACGCACGGCGCCGGCGAGCAGTTGTTCGAGCGCATCGACACTCTGCTGCGCGACCGCGACACGCTGTACGGCGAGCTCGCACGCATCTATCTGACCGTCCTCGCCCTCGGCTTTCAGGGCAAGTATCGCGGCCGGCCCGACGGCGACGAAGTGATCGAGTCGTATCGCCGGCGGCTGTTCCGTTTCATCTACACGCGCGATCCGCAGGTGGTTCAGGGCGGCGAACGTGTGATGCCGCAGGCCTACGCAGCCACGCTCGACGAAGGCAACATCACCGAGCTCCCGTATCTGAAGCCGTGGCTGTGGACGCTTTCGCTGATCATCGTCATCTGGCTGGCCAGCTCGCATCTGCTGTGGCGGAACGCGATCGCTGACATCGAGCCGCTGATGGACGACATCGTCGGCACCGTGCCGGCCGGAGTCGGCCCATGACGGACCTCGGCACAATGTGGCCCTACGCGCTCGCGGCGGTTCTTCTGCTGGCGCTGATCATCGTGATCCTGCTGGTCGTCGTGCTGCGCCGGTCGGCGAAGGTCTCGACGTTTGCCGACGCCGAGGAACCGGACGAAGAGCCTGTTGCGGAGTCCGACGATCCGGTCGAGGAGGAGATGGTCGTCTCGCTCCCCGAGGCCTTCCGGCGCGCGGCGAAAACGTTCAATCACATTGATAACGATCGCTATCAGGTGCCGCTGTATCTGCTGGTCGGTGCGCCGCAGTCGCGCGATGCGAACCTTCTTTCCAGCGCGGGACTCGATTTGCCGTGGGGCGACGCGTCCGAGTCGGGGATGAACATCGGCATGGGGCGCGGGTTCTGGTTCTTCAACAAAGGACTCGTGCTCGACCTGGCCGGCTCGGACGACAAGGAGTGGGACAGCGCGATTCGCCACTTGCGCGAGCTGCGGCCGAGGCGCCCGGCGGACGGCGTGATCGTGGCGTTTCCGTGCGCGGAATTGCTCGAGGCCAGCACGAATGAGATCAAGCGCGCCGAGCTCGCCGCGGGTGCGGCACGGCTGTTCCGGAAGCTGTGGGAAACGCAACAGCAGCTCGGCTTCCGCCTGCCGGTGTACGCGATTGTCACGGGAAGCGAGCGGCTGACCGGATTCGGAAGTCTGTGCAGCAGCCTTCCGGAAAGTGCGCGCCGCGAGATGCTCGGCTGGTCGAGTCCGAACAGCGTCGACGCCGCGTATCGCGGAGTTTGGGTCGAGGAAGCGTTCGCCGCGATCATTCGCCGCCTCGAAGACGTACAGATGGAAGTCTTCGCCGCCGGCAGCGCGGAAGCAGATTGGCTGCTGCGTCTGCCGCTGGCCGTGGCGTCGCTGGCGAAACCGGTCCGGGTCTGTCTCGACAACCTGCTCAAGTCGAGCGCGTATCACGGCTCGCTGATTTTCCGCGGCCTCTTCTTCTGCGGCCGCGAAGGTCTCGGTTCGTCGCCGGAGGCTAAACCGGCGGGTAAGGTGGCCTTCCTCGCCGACCTCTTCGAAAAGAAGATCTTCGAAGAGTCGGGTCTGGCCGCGCCGACGGCGCGCACGGTGGTGGCGCGCAATCGCACCGTGCGCCGCGTGCAGATCGCGGCAGTTCTTGCGTTCGTGCTGTGTGGAAGCGCTCTGCTCTGGGAGTTCGAAAGCTTCAATCACAAGAACGCCGTCCTCAAACCGTTCCTCACGACTGCGTCGCAGGGGATGCACCGGCAGACCGCGAGCGATGCGAAAGTCGAGACCGATCTGACGGCGACGTCGATGGACCTGCTCGACAAGATGGCGGCGATCAATTTCCGACGCTACGGCATGATCGTGGTTCCGAGCTCGTGGTTCAGTTCGTTCGACGATCACCTCGATCACGCGGTCGGCATCGCCTTCAACGACGTCATTTTCGCCGCCGTCGACCGCGGCATGAAGAGGAAGGCGGAAGCGCTCGTCAGCAACAGCGCATATCGAATCGAACCGCTGCAAAACGCCGCGGTGTTCGAAGCGAACGGCACCAACGAAACGGAGCTCCTGGCGGCGTCGCCGATCGTGGCGGTCGACCGGATGCCGGATTTCGTCGCGATGCAGCGCTACGTCGATGACGTCAGGCACCTCGACGAGCACGTGACCACGTTCGACCGGCTGGCGAAGGCGGGATCGGGCAATCTGCAGGATCTCGGCGAGGTCGTGCAGTACGGAATCGGCAAGTCGGTGCCGCCGAGTTTCTACAAACAGGGCGAGCTGTATCAGCGCGCGCTCCGGGCTGACCACTACAGAGAGTTCGACCGCGATCTCTACGCGCCGCGGGCACGCACCGTTCTGGAGACGCTGGCCTCGAACTTCTATGCCGCGCTCTATCGGCGTAATCCGTTCGAGGCGCGACTGCAGCAACTTGCTGCGGCGCTCGACGCCAACGCCTGGCGTCAGCCGAGCGGCAGCGACTCCCTGCGCGTCGGCGAAATCGCGCGCCGGATGCACGCGATCGACGCGGCGCTCTCCGGTCCGGAGCTCGAATGGGCGTTTCGTCCCGGCTCCGATTTCAATCTCGGGCCGTCGTTCTCGACACTCCTTCCGACCATCGAGCACTCGAATTTCCTCGGCGCCGACGTGTCGTTGCGCGTCCAGTCGGCAGGCGCCTCCGGCTGGAAAGCATTCCGCTCCACCCTCGCCGCTGCGGGCACGCCGCTGACGGGGTCGTTTCTCGCCGTTCGTGACGGGGAGCCGCAGATGCGGTTGTCGGAGGAATCGCTCGTTCTCGAACACGCCATCGACAGCTTCGTCGGGCAGCGTTTCGTGGCCTCGAATGTGGGGCAGGGACGCGAGCTGCACGCAAATCCCTCGCGTGCCGTGCGGCTGGTGTGGAACGACGCGCAGCTCAATCAAGTGATGGCCGTGGCCGACGCGTATGACCACTTCCACGACAAGAGCCTTCAGCTGTTCCCTCCCGACCTGCGCGTCTCCATCGATCAGGTGGCGCGCGACCGTGCCCGCGCCGACATGGAAGATCTTCTAGCCGGTGCGGCCGACTACGTCGCTGTGCCGCCAACGAACGGCCCGACGATGCTCGAAGAGCAGATTCGCAGCGACATCGCGGTGTTCGGCGGCCAGACCGAAATCCTGAACCGCGTGCTCCAAGCGTTCTCGCGACTCGGCTCGACTGACTCGCGGCGCGCCGTCGCGAACGTCATGAGCATCGAGGCTCTTCGCCTGCTGCGCAGTAACGACGATCTGCTCGATGCCGAGCAGCCCTATCGTCCGCGTTTCGGCGGTTTCGGCTGGTGGGATGGGACGGCGCCGCCGTCGCCGGCGGCCTGGGGCGCGAAAGACACCGCCGAACTGACCGCGTACACCGAGACCACGCGCGCGCGCCTCGCCACGCAAGCGCGCAGCTACGCGCAACCGCTCTTGCTCTGGTTTACGAAAGCAGGGACGATCGATCGCCCCGACGTCCGGCCGCTCGCACAGCAGTGGCAAGGCATCCTCGACGATCTCCGCGATTACGACGCGAAGAAGCCGGGCAACGCGGTGGCCGCGCTCGAGGACTACATCAACGCGCGGATGGTGAAGGTCGGTCCGAACGATTGCGCCGCCGCCGCGCCGCCCTCGGACGTTCGCGGCGGCACGCGCTACTTTGCGCGCACGCTGCAAGGGCTCTCCCGCGATCTGTCGCGCCGCTGCTACGACATGGCGTCGATGAATCTGTCGACGCGTTACGCTGAGCTTGCGAACTATTTCAATCAGCGGCTGGCCGGCCGCTATCCGTTCTCCGAGGGGTTGCACAACGGCACGTTGGAGGCGGATCCCGCCGACGTGCGCGCCTTCTTCCACAAGTTCGATGCGGCCAAACCAATGCTCGTATCGAAGATCGCGGAGGCCGACCCGGGGTTCACGCAGGCGCGGCAGTTCATCGAGAACATGACCGCCGTGCGCGCGTTCTTCGCGCCGTTTCTCGACGCGCAAAAACCCGACGTCGCTCCGGCCTACGACATCGAAGCATCGTTCCGCACTGCGCGGCAGCAGGAGGTCGACGCGGACCAGATCATCGCCTGGTCGCTCGGCGTCGGGAACGAGACGGTGACCAATCACGACAAGAAGCCGATGCTGCGCTGGAGCGTCGGCAAAGGTGTGCGCCTCGCGCTGCGCTGGGCGAGCAACGCCCCGCGCGTGCCGGTACTTTCGCAACCGGCGCGCGGCGTGAGCGTGCGCGATCGCACGGTCACCTACCAATACGACAATCAGTGGGCGTTATTGACGGCGCTTTCGGAGAACGCCGCGCCGCCCGAGGTGCTGCCGCATTACGACGAGGAAGAGCCGGTCACCCTCGGCTTCAAGGTTTTCACCAAGCCGGTCGCGGGCGGTGAGCCGGGCAATGTACCGACGCAGGTGTTCATGCGGCTGGCCCTGCTCGCCCCGGGAACGACCCAGCCGATCGACGTCCCGCACTTCCCGCACGCGGCGCCAAAGCTGGAGATTCGATCGACGATTGCGGAGGGAGCGCAATGACGACGCGTACGGCGATGTCGCCGGTTGCGTTGCCGGAGATCGAGGCGCTTCTCGCGCCGGTTTCCGCGGAGAATCCATCCGGAGAGTCGCTGCGCTTCGATGCCGTTTATGACGACATCAAACGGATGCGCGAGGAAGACGACGCTGCGTTGCCGCAGGGCGTCTGGCAGCGCGAGTTGAAGCGCGCCGACTGGCCCGGCGTCGCCGCGCTTGCGTCGCAGGCTCTGGCCACGCGGAGCAAGGACCTGCAACTCGGCGCATGGCTCACCGAGGCGTGGGCGCAGCTCTATGGCTTCGCCGGACTCGCGCACGGCGTGCGGCTGATCGCCGCGTTATGCGATGCGTTCTGGGACACGGTGCATCCGATGTTCGACGAGGGGAGTATCGACGCCCGTATCGCGCCGGTGGCGTGGCTTGGGTCCGAAAAGTTCCTCTTCACCGTGAAGTCGATTCCAATCACCGCACCGGCCGGCGAAAACGCGGCGGCATTCTGCTGGAGAGACTGGGAAGTCTCGCGTCACGAGCCGGAACAGGCCAGCGTGCTGGCGAGTGTGTCGCTGACTCACGCGTCGGTGCTCGAAGCGTTGTCGCGCGACACCGGCGCCGCGGTCGAAGCGATCGATGCGTTGAAAGCGGTGTTGTCCGCGCGCCTCGGCGATGCGGCCGCGCCATCGCTCGCGCCGCTTCGCAACACGCTCACCGACATCGCCGCATTCGTCGCGCGCGCCCGGCAGGACCGCTCCGGCTCTCAGGAGGTACCCGCGATGGATTCCGTCTCTGAACTGCCGTTCGATGATTCGCCGGGCACGCCGGCGATCGCTTCCGCGCCCGGCTCGCCGATCAGCAGCCGCGCGGAAGCCTACCAGCGGCTGCGCGAAGCGTCGGACTTTCTCCTTCGCACCGAGCCGCACAGCCCCGTTCCGTTTCTCGTCCGCCGCGCCATCTCGTGGGGAAATATGAGTCTCGCGGAAGTCCTCGAACAACTGCTTTCGAAGAACGCCGATCTGGCGACGATCTATGCGCTGTTGGGAATCAAAGAAAACGATAAGACAAAAGGAAGGTGATCACCGATACAACAGGAGACTTGGTTCAAGTACGCCCATTCATTCCACGTATCCCACTTGAAAAGGAGGAGTCATGAGTGAAAGCACTCAAAAGAAGCTGACGCGAATCCGGCCACCCCGGGTTCAGATCTCTTATGACGTCGAGACCGGCGGTGCCATCGAGAAGAAGGAACTGCCGCTCGTCGTCGGAATCATGTCGGACCTGGCCGGCAAGCAGGAGAAGCCGCTGGCGCCGATGAAGACCAGGAAGTTCGTCGAGATCGATCGCGACAACTTCGACGCCGTCATGAAGTCGATCGCGCCGCGCCTGGCCTTTCAGGTCGACAACAAGCTGAAGGATGACAACACGAAGATGAACGTTGAGCTGCGCTTCAGCAAGTTCGAACATCTCAATCCCGAAGAGATCGTGAAGCAGATCGAGCCGCTCAAAAAGCTTTTCGACGCCCGCCAGCGGCTCAACGATCTGCTCGCGAAACTCGACGGCAACGATGATCTCGACGTGCTCCTGCAGGACATCGCCAAGAACACCGACAGCCAGCAAAAGATCAAGGAAGCAGTAGGAGGACCCGCCAATGGCTGACAAAAAAGAAAAAGAAGCCGCGGCTGCGCCGGCAGCCGAGGCCACCGCTCCCGAACCCGCCGCAGCAGCGGGCGCCGCAGGCGAAGGCTCGCTGCTCGACCAGATCGTCGAGAAAGGCAAGATGGCGCGCGACGAAAGTCAGAAGGGCCGCGCCAAGGATCTGGTCGGCGAGTTCGTGCATCAGATCCTCGACGAAGGGATGACGGTCAGCCGCGACACGCTGGCCATGATCCAGGCGCAGATCGGACGCATCGACGAGTTGCTCAGTAAGCAGCTCAATGAAATTCTGCACCATCCCGATTTTCAGAAGCTGGAAGCGTCGTGGCGGGGGTTGCGCTACCTGGTCTGGAACACCGAGACCAGCACGCGCCTGAAACTGCGGCTGCTCTGCGCATCGAAGGCCGAAATTGGCAAGGACCTCGGTCAAGCCATGGAGTTCGATCAGAGCGTGCTGTTCAAGAAAATCTACGAAGAGGAGTACGGCACCTTCGGCGGCAATCCGTTCAGCCTTCTGATCGGAGACTACGAGTTTGGGCGCAACGCGGAAGACATGACGCTGGTCGAGCAGATCGCCGGCGTGGCCGCGGCCGCGCATGCGCCGTTCATCGCCGCCGCTTCGCCGCTCCTCTTCGACATGAAGGAGTTCACGGAGCTTGGCAATCCTCGCGATCTTGCCAAGCTGTTCGAGAGCACGGAGCTGATCAAGTGGCGCTCGTTCCAGGCGCTGGAAGATTCGCGCTACGTCACGCTCGTGCTGCCGCACATCCTTCTCCGGTTGCCGTACGGGCCGGACACCGCCCCGACCGAGAACTTCAAACTGGTCGAGGACACGGACGGAAAGGATCACAGCCGTTACCTGTGGGGCAATGCGGCGTGGGCGCTCGGACAGCGCATCACCAATGCCTTCGCGCTCTACGGCTGGTGTGCCGCGATCCGCGGCGTCGAAGGCGGCGGCATGGTGACCGGCCTCCCGACGCATACGTTCAAGACCGATGAGGGCGACATCGCTCTCAAGTGTCCGACCGAGCTGGCCATCACCGATCGCCGTGAAAAAGAGCTCGACAGCCTTGGCTTCGTTTCACTCTGCCACTGCAAGGGCACCGACTACGCGGCGTTCTTCGGCGGACAGACCACGCAGAAGCCGAAGCTATACGACACCAACGCCGCCAACGCCAATGCGCGCATCTCGGCGCGGCTGCCGTATGTCCTGGCCGCGTCGCGTTTCGCGCATTACCTCAAGGTCATCTGCCGCGACAAGGTCGGCAGCTTCCAGACCAAGGAGACACTCTCGACGCATCTGAACCGCTGGATCAGCTCCTACATCCTCGGCACCGACGACGCCGGCCAGGAGTTGAAGGCGCAGTACCCGTTGCGCGAGGCGCGCATCGACGTCTTCGACGTTCCGGGCAAACCGGGCGCCTACCGCGCGGTCGCATTCCTGCGGCCGCACTTCCAGCTCGAAGAGTTGACCGCGTCCATCCGGCTGGTGGCCGAGCTTCCGCCGCCGGTGGCGGCGTAACCCGCAGTAACGGAGGAAAACCATGGCAAGTAACATGTACATCAAGTTCGAAGAGCCGGCCATCGATGCCAGCAGCACGGCCACAGGCCACGAAAAGGAGATCGAAGTCCTTTCGTGGAGTCACGGATTCGTGCAGCCGACCAGCCCCACGCGCAGTTCCGCGGGCGCGGGCACGGTGGAGCAGGCGACGCACCAGAACCTCACCTTCACCAAGTACCTCGACACCGCGACGAACGCGCTGCTCAAGTACTGCTGGTCGGGAAAGCAGATCGGCAAGGCAACCGTGAGTTGCTGGCGCTCCGACGGCGCGGCCGACAACAAGCCGGTCAAGTATCTCGAGGTGGTCATGGAGCACGTGGTCATCTCGAACTACAGCGTCTCGGGCGGCCCCGGCGACATTCCGGTGGAGAACGTTTCACTCGACTACGGCATCGTGCAGTACACGTATCTCGATCAGAAGCACGCAGACGGGAAGGCCGACTCGAATCTGCCAGCGAAACACGACCTGGAGAAACGGGCCATCAGTTAATCCAGTGCGATGAGCGAGCGAAAGGTCGAGGTCCGCATGCCGTTGTTCGACCGTCTGGTCGATCGCGACCGCTTTCTGCGGCGCGAGCTGCGCCCCATGCGCACGCTCGACCGCCGAGGAGTCAAAGAGTCGGTGCGCCGGGAACTGGAGCAGCTTTTCAACACACGCTGTCCCATCCCGGCGCATCGCCTCGCCGGCCGCGTCCGGTCGGTCATCGATTACGGCATCCCGGACTTCTCCACCTTCTCCGCCCGCAACTTCGACGATTGGCAACGCCTCGCCGAAATCCTGCGCGAAGCCATTCGCATCTACGAGCCGCGGCTGGCCGAGGTGCAGGTGGAGGTCACTCCTCTCGGCGGCGACGACTTCACGCTCGTCGCCCACATCGAAGCAGTACTGATCACGGAAAACGTCCCCGAGCCGGTTTCCTTCACCACCAAACTCATGACCAGGGAAGGCAGCGCGGAGGTACATGCGGGCATCGAGTGAAGATTTTCTCGTCTACTACCTCGAAGAACTGTCGTATCTGCGGCACATGGGGGAGCGCTTCGCCCGCGCGTATCCAAAAGTGGCGGGCCGGCTCGAACTGCAGCGCGATGAGTGTCCCGACCCGCATGTCGAGCGGCTCATCGAGTCGTTCGCGTTTCTGACGGCGCGCATTCAAAGCGATCTCGACTCCGACTTTCCGGAGATCGCCGCGGAGTTGTTGAACGTTCTTTATCCGCACTACCTCAATCCCGTGCCGTCGATGACGGTCGTCCGTTTCGACGTCGATCCGCAGCGCGGGAAGCTGACCACCGGTTACGAGGTGCCGCGCCATACCCAGGTCTTCGCGCATGTGGAAGGAGGAACTGCCGTCTGCCGGATGCGCACGGCGTATCCGGCGGTGCTCTGGCCGATCGAAGTGAAATCGGCAGAGCTGGTGACACCTCACGAATTCGAGTTTCTCGACTACGCCTCCGACGTTGCCTCGGTGCTCCGAGTGCGCCTCGAATCGCGCGCCGATCCATTCGACGTGCTGGAGATCGACAAGCTTCGCTTCTATCTGCATGGAGAGCCGGTGCTCGTCGGACGTCTGTACGAGCTTCTGATAAATGACCTCGTTCGGGTGGCCGTCCTTCCAGCCGGGGCGAAGGCGCCGCGCGACATCGCGCGCGACGCCGTCGTGCCTGCCGGCTTCGACCGCGACGAGGACGTCATCCCGTATCCGAAGTACTCCCATCCCGCCTACCGACTGCTGCAGGAGTACTTCGCGTTTCCGGAGAAGTTTCACTTCCTCGACGTGCGCAAGTTGCGCGGCGTGATGACCGGCCAGCGCGTCGATCTGCTCTTCCTGCTCAATAAAATCCCGCCGGCAAAACTCCTGCTCACGCCGGAGACCTTCAGCCTCGGCTGCACGCCGGCGGTCAACCTGTTCCGCAAGACGAGCGAGCCGATTCGCGTCGATCACCGCCAGCTCGAATACCGGCTCGTCCCCGACCTTCGCCGCGAGAAGACCACCGAGATCCACTCGATCGTGGCCGTTTCCGGCACGTCCGATCCCACCGATCCGACGCGAGACTACGCGCCGTTCTACTCGTTCACGCACGACATGGAGCGCCGCGATCAGCGCGCTTTCTGGCACGCGCGGCGCGTTGCGGCGCAGCATCCGGAGATGTCGGGCACGGACGTTCTGCTGTCCTTCCGCGACCTCGACTTCAGTCCGGCTCGTCCGCCCGAGGAGATCGTCTACGCGCATCTCCTCTGCACCAATCGCGCGCTGGCCGCAGAGATCCCGGCGGGCGGTCTGCTGCAGACCGACGTAGCCGCGCCGCTCACGCGCATCGTCTGCGTCAAGAAACCGACGCGCCCGATCGATCCGCCGCTGGGAGGTCAGGCGCTCTGGCGGCTCGTTTCGCATCTGTCGCTCAACTACCTGTCGCTCGGCGAGACCGAGGACAGCCTCAAAGCCCTGCGCGAAATCCTCGGCCTCTACTGCGCCAGCGACGCGCCGGCTCTGCGGCAGCAGATTCAAGGCATCCGGCGGATGTCGCATCGCAAGGTCGTCCGCCGCATGGAAGGCGCGGCGTGGAAGGGCTTCTGCCGCGGCACCGAGGTCGAGCTGCTGTTCGACGATGCCTCGTTCGTCGGCGGCAGCGCCTTCCTCCTCGCATCGGTCATCAACCACTTCCTCGGGCTGTTCGCATCGACGAATTCCTTTACGCAGCTTCTCATCCGCCGCTCTTCCCGCGAAAGTGAGGTCTGGAAACAATGGCGTCCTATGGCTGGCGCGAAAGCCGTTCTGTAGTCGCGGGGCTCTTCGAGGAAGGGCATCGCTTCTCGTTTCTGCAGGCGGTGCGGCTGCTCGAGGAGATCTACCACGACCGCACTCCACCCGGCGAAGGCGTCGATCCGCGGCGGGATGTCGTCCACTTCCGCCACGCCGTCCGGATGGATTTCCCTCCCGGCGATGTGGAGTTCATTCGTCCGGCTCCGAAGGGCGAACCGGCGGAGATGGTGGTGAACATCCTCGGTCTGGCCGGCGCGCTCGGGCCGCTTCCGTCGGCCGTTTCTGAGTTGATCGTCGAGCGCACCTTCCGCAAAGACAAAGCGTTCCGCGACTTCCTCGACATCTTCAATCACCGCCTCGTCTCACTGCTGTATCGCGCCAGGAAAAAATACCGCCCGGCCCTCGATCCGAAATCGCCCGACCGCGGCCGTGTCGCCAACGTGCTCTATTCCTTCCTCGGACTGGGCACTCCGCACCTGCTCGAGCGGATGGAGCTGGGCGACCGCGCGCTGCTTCCGTACGCCGGATTGTTCGTCGACCGCTACCGCTCAACTCCGGGACTGGTCGGTTTTCTGGAGGACTACTTCGGAGTGCCGGTCGACGTCGCCCAATTCGAGGGGCGTTGGGACGTGATCGAGGACGATGACGTCACGCGCATTGGCGATTCAGGTCAGAACCAGCTCCTCGGCGGCGGCGCGGTTCTCGGCCGCCGGCTGTGGAGCGATGACTCCGGCTTCCGCGTGCAGCTCGGCGCGCTCACGTTCGTGCAGTTCCGGTCGTTTCTTCCGAACGGCAATGCGTATCGCGCGCTCATCGCGGCCGTGAAGTTCTACGTTCGCGAAGAACTCGGATTCACCATCGGCCTCACGCTCGCCGCCGCCGAGGTTCCCCAACTCAAGCTCGGCGACGGGCAAGGCATCTTCCTCGGCTGGACGTCGTGGTTGACGCGAAGACCGTCCGTGGCCAACGACTCACAAGTGAAATTGATGGGGAGACGATGAGAACGGAAAACACAAATGAGCAGTGAACTGAGAGTTCTCATCGGCAAGCTGAACCCGATCTGCAAGCGGGCGCTGGAGACCGCGGCCGCGCTCTGCGTCGCGCAGACGCACTACAACGTCGAGGTCGAGCATCTTCTGCTCAAGCTCCTCGATCTGCCGGCGACTGACGCTGGTCCGGTCTTCCGCTACTTCAACATCGAAGTGAACGAGCTCACCCGGCAGCTCACGCAGGCGATCGACAAGTTCGACCGCGGCAACAGCAGGACGCCCGCGATGTCGCCGCACGTGCTGTTGCTGCTGCGCGAGGCTTGGTCGCTGTCGACGCTGCATCTCGACTCCGATGCCATCCGCTCCGGAGCGCTGCTGCTTGCGCTCTATGAAAACGAGACGCTGCGCACCGTCATCCACGAATCGTGTCCGCTGCTGGCGAAGATTCCGCGCGAGTCGCTGCGCGATAGTTTGCGCGATCTGATCCGCGAGTCGGCCGAGGAAACCGCGGGACCGAGCGCGCCGGGCCAGGGCGAGTACACCGCGCAGGCGAGGGAAGCGAAGGAAGCTCCCACGACGGCGCTCGACAAGTACACGCTCGATCTCACCGCCGAGGCGAGAGCGGGAAAGATCGATCCGATCCGCGGACGCGACGGCGAGATCCGCCAGGTCATCGACATCCTCACCCGGCGCCGCCAGAACAATCCGATCCTCGTCGGCGACGCCGGTGTCGGCAAGACCGCTGTGGCCGAGGGGTTCGCGCTGCGCGTCGCGGCAGGCGAGGTGCCGGAGCCGCTTCGCAACATTTCCCTTCGCGTTCTCGACCTCGGCTTGCTTCAGGCCGGCGCGGGCGTGAAGGGAGAATTCGAGGAACGGCTCAAATCCGTCATCGCGGAAGTGAAAGCGGCTACGAAGCCGGTCATCCTTTTCATCGACGAGGCGCACACGCTGATCGGCGCGGGCGGCGCGGCGGGGCAGGGCGATGCCGCGAATCTTCTCAAGCCGGCGCTCGCGCGCGGCGAGCTGCGCACCATCGCCGCCACGACATGGTCGGAGTACAAAAAGTATTTCGAGAAGGATCCCGCGCTCACGCGCCGCTTCCAGGTCGTGAAGGTCGACGAGCCGGACGAAGAGGCGGCGCTCGACATGCTGCGCGGTCTCGCGCCGCATCTCGAAAAGCATCATCGTGTGCGCATCCTCGACGAGGCCGTGCGCAGCGCCGTGCAGCTGTCGCATCGCTACCTTCCCGAACGCCGTCTTCCCGACAAAGCCATCGGCGTGCTCGACACCGCCTCGGCGCGTGTCGCGCTGGCGCAGGAGGGGACGCCGGCCGCGATCGAAGACTTCGATCGCCGCATCCGCATCGCCGAGGCCGATCTCGATGTGAAGAAGCGCGAGGGCGACAAGCCTGGCCGGGGCACGCCCGCGGCGGAGCTGGAGACGGAGATCGCTCGCTTGAGCGATGAGCGCACAGGCGCGTCGGAGCGCTGGACGAAGGAGAAGGACCTGGTCACGCAGATCCGAACCGTGGAAGCGGACGGCAAGGACCCCGAGCAGCTTGCGGATCTCATCGCGAAGCTCGACGAGTTGCAGGGACCCGAGCCGATGGTCCCGCTCCACGTCGATTCGCGCACGATCGCGTCGGTCGTCTCCGGCTGGACCGGCATCCCGGTCGGCCGCATGCTCGCCGACGAGATCCGCAGCATCCTGACGTTGAAGGAGCGCCTGGCCGAGCGCATCGTCGGGCAGCCGCAGGCGCTCGACGCAATCTGCCGCCGCATCTCGACGTCGCGCGCATCGCTCGAAGATCCGGCCAAGCCGAAGGGCGTCTTCCTGCTCGTCGGACCGACCGGCGTCGGCAAGACGGAAACGGCCCTGACGCTCGCGGACGTACTCTACGGCGGCGAGCGCAATCTCATCTCCTTCAACATGTCGGAGTTCCAGGAGGCGCACTCGGTGGCGACGCTGAAGGGCGCGCCGCCGGGCTACGTCGGTTACGGCAAAGGGGGCGTGCTCACCGAGGCGGTGCGGCGGCGGCCGTGGAGCGCTGTGCTGCTCGATGAGATTGAGAAAGCGCATCCGGACGTCGTCGATCTCTTTTACCAGGTCTTCGACAAAGGAGTGCTCGAAGATGGCGAGGGCGTCCCGGTCGATTTCCGCCACACAGTGATCCTGCTGACGTCGAACGCCGGCTCGGAAATCATCGCCGAGGCTTGCCGCAACAATCCGGCGGAAAAGCGCGACGTCGATTCGATCGTGGAGGCGCTGCGGCCGGAACTGATGCGACGTTTCCGGCCGGCGCTGCTGGCGCGGCTGGTCATCGTTCCGTACTACCCGCTCCGCAAGCGTGAGGTGGTGCGCATCGTCGAGCTGAAGCTGCAATCGGTGAAGCGCCGCGTCCGCGAGAATCACGCCGCCGAGCTGACCTACGACCCGGATCTCGTGCAATCGCTAGCCGGCCGCTGCGATCCCGAAAGCGGCGCCCGCGAGATCGACCGCATCCTCACGCAGACGCTGCTGCCGGAACTCTCCACGCGCATCCTCGAGAAGATGGCCAACGGTGTGAGCTTCTCCAAGATTCATATCTCGGTCGATGACATGGGGAGGTTCATCTAGTCATGCCGAATGAACTAGTCGCCGTCCCATCCGCGTATGCCTCGTCATTCGCCTGGGTCGATGACGAGACGTATGGAGAATACATGGAGGCGCAGCACGGCTATCCGGCACACGGGGCGAACCGCCTCTACCGGCATCTGACCGCGAACATCGCCGGCGGGCAGACCGGATCGGTGAGGGTGTCGGCAATCGCCGCCGAGGTGCAGCAGTCGGCGACGGCGTTTCTGACGCAATACGCCCAGAACCATCTGAACTTCGCGGCGCCGGCCTCTACCATCCGCAATGTGATGGGGCGGACGCGCTACACCGCCATCGCGGCCCTGGTGGCGCTGAGGGGTCGCACGGCGCCTAACACGACGGTCTACTGCAATAGCGGCGCGAATCGGACGTCGATCGAAAACCAGACTCGCACTTGGGCGCGGACTGTTCGGGACGCCCTGATCGAGTATTGGCTCGACCAGATCATCGCGCCGCAGCACGCCGCTCCGGCCCTGGCGGCGCAGAACGACAACAACGTCGGCCAGGCCGCCGGTGTTGCCTGCACGGTGCACTACCGGCAGAACAATGCGTGGGTCCAGCTCGGGAACGCCTACGTCGCTGCGCTTCACGCGGCGGGCGCGAATCACGCCGAGATGCAGTGGTTCACGGCGCACGATGCCGCCCTGGGCGCCTTGGTGGACAATGTCGACCGCGTCGACTTTCATATCAGCGAGCAGCCGTGCAGCGCCTACTGCGCTCGGCGCGTCATCGCCAACTGGGCGGCGTACGGCACCGCCACACCGGGATACATCATCACGTATCACGACACGGATGCGCGCGCGAATGTCTACCGTCTGCTGGACAACGCCATCGTTCGCCTGACCTGACAGGGGAGATTGATTGAAAATGAGAAAACGAAGCCGACGCAAGGGTCTTCACTTCGACGTGCTGACGGCGACGATCGCCGTCCTCGCCATCTTCACCGTCAGTCTTCTGCTGGTCCTTGCTGCGGGCATCGCCTACGCGGGCACGCGTCCGCGGCCATCGCCACACATCATCGCTGCGGCCCCCGTCCCACCCGCCCCGCCGCCCACGCTCCCGCGTTCTCACTTCGTGCCGCCGCCGTTCGCCGACCTTACGCCGGCGGCGGAGCCGGTGCTGACGCCGATGGCGTCTGCCGCCGTCGTCGAAGTCGTCGCCGCATCGAACGTGAATCCGCTCGACGAATGGCTGACCGTACAGCCGCTGCCGATGCCCGACTGGAAGGCTATTCAACTCGCAGAAAAGAATCCCGCGCCTTTGGCGACGTCCTACCGTCCGATGATCCGCGACGCCGCGCTGCGGCGTTCGCTCTCGCCGGAACTGGTCGAAGCGATCGCGCGCGTCGAATCTGATTTCAATCCTTACGAAGTGTCGGAGAAAGGCGCCCTTGGGTTACTCCAGGTGATGCCGGAAACTGGTGCGCGCTTCGGCGTGACGCGCGAGCGCCTCTTCGATCCGCAATCAAATCTCGCCGCCGGGACAGCGTACCTGGCCTGGCTCCGCGACCATTACCGCGGCGACCTGGATCTCATCCTCGCCGCCTACAACGCCGGCGAAGGCGCCGTCGACCACCACGGCGGAATTCCGCCGTATCGCGAGACGCAGCAATACGTCAAACGCGTGAGAGCGACGCTGAGGCGCCTCGAGGCGCGCCTGGATTGAGATGGGAGACAAGTGAACGTTTTCGGAGTGGAAAACTTCGATGATCTGGGCGCTCCGTTCGGCCCCGAGGAGTTCACGGCGCTCCTCGCGGGCGGAATGAAGAATAACCGGATCAGCGAATGGAACCAGGCCGGCCGCAAGGACGTGGGAACCGGCATCTGCATGGGGATGTGCCTCGATTGGATCCGCCGCGTCCTGACAGGGCTGTCCAGGACACGGCTGCAGAACCGCGAATCCGCAATGCGTTCCACGAGCATCTTCAAGAGAATCAAAAACGCCTACCGCTTCAAGGAGCAGAAAAATACACACATCGTGTATGGGCGAGCCCAGGCACAGACGGTCAGCACACCAATGACTGCGCTGAAGGTCGAGGCTGCGATTCAGCGAATCCGGTCGATCGATCCACACTTCGCTAACGTCAAAACGATCGACGAGGCGGAAGAGGTCGAGAATCAAGTACCGCAGGGCATGGTCCAGTCGACGTGGAACGACAGGCGTAACAGGTTTAGGCGAGAGACCACGGCGTTGGAGCACGATCTCGTTTCGTCGCTCGATGCACGCCAAGCGCTCACGCTTCGTCTCCAATGCGATGCCGCGATTCTCAACGCGCTCGCGGCAAGCGATGCGCAAACGATCCCGGGCGTGGCGTTCTTAAAGAAAAAACGCGCGCATTCTTTCGGCGGGTTGCAGGTGGTGGAACCCAGTTCGCAACAGTTTCAGGCGCCGCTGACCGAAGCGACCTTTCTTCGGTTCATCCAAGAGCGGCTGGAATCGCTGAGTGGCGATACTGCCGCTGTTCTCAGCATGGGGCTCTTCGGTAGGCTGGGCCACGACGTGGCCTTTTACGTTGGGGCAAACCGCGGCTTCTTCTGCTATCTCGATCCAAACGTCGGCGAGTTCTACTTCGGCGCCAACGAATGGACGCACCTCGGCCGTCTTCTGTGCGCCGAATGGCGCGCAACTTACGGTAGGCTCGGTTACGACTGGGTGAGTTGGACTACGTACGCATTTCGCACGTGAGCCGGAGATCGATCGCATGCCTCTCGTGAAGTTCAACCAGTCAACCGAGATTGCCCACCTGACGCCTTCCTGATCCGCGGGGTCGGAAGATGAATGGCTGAGTCTTTCGCTGCAGGGAAAGAGCGACGAACAAACCGGCCGCATCGGGTTGCTGAAAGGGTGGATGCATCAGGCGATCCTCTGTGACATCAATCAGACAATATTGAAGGGCTACCTCTAAAAGCACTTCAACAACACCGGCGCGACATCTCCTGATGACTAAGGTGACCAACATCTGATCCTTCACCCCACCAGCAGCGCGTACTCCGTCATCTGCCGGAGGTGATGGGCGACCAGCGCCTGCAGCACGGCGGGGATGCGTTGCGGCTCGCGGATCGGCTGGCCGTCGCTGCTGACGTCGAGCCGGCCCGCCGTAACCTCGGCATCGAGCAAGCGCACCAGATCGGCGTGACTGCGCGTTCCGTCGAGCTGGCGTACGAGAAAGCGCACGAAGGGATCGTCCAGCCTGACTACGCGGTGATGTTGATTCGTGACCAGTAGCCCTTCCGTCGCCTGGAGCAGGGCCAGCGCGGAGACGCGCGGGAAGCCGCTGACGCTGCGCGTGCAGTTCGGCGGCGACGCGTGCAACGTGATGACACCGGTAGCGTGCAGCGACGCGAGCAGGTCGGTCAGCGCGTCATCATCGGGAGGACCTTCGTCGAGGAGCCGCGCGACGTTCGAGCGCAGCGTGTCGAACGCGAGCGCCTCCGGCCACGCCGCGAAGAGCGCTGCCAGCGCCGCCTTGGCCAGCGGATGCGTCGACGAGAACGCCGCACCGCGCTCGGTGCGGAAACTCTCGCTGCCAGTGCCGCGCGGCTGGAGCGCATCGGAAACCGGCTTCGCCCTCGACGACACGTACAGCCGCCGCAGCTTCTCCGGTGTCACGTCGCGGTCGAGCGACGCATTCCCATGCCAGAGCAGCGTTCGGCGGAACATCCGGTTGGCGGCGAAGTCGACGTACTGCTCCAATTCGATGCGGTCCGACGTGAACTGGTGCAGACGCTCGGCTACGTTCGGCGCGAGATTGTCGGCTTCCATCGCCGCCGGCTCGGCCTCCGACATGTATTGCAATCCATGTCTGGCCGCGCGCGCGGCAAACTCGTGAAAATAGATCGGCGCATTCGTCCGCTCGAGATATTCGTGGGCCAGATACGCTGGGCGGTGCCGGAATTCTTCGAAGTGCTCGCGTGCAGTGCGCATCACCAGCGCGTGTGCTTCGCCGCCGCCGGCCGACGTCTCGGCCAGGAACTGCACCAGCTCGAACGCGCGCGCCGTGCGCTCCTCGGCATCCGTGAAATGCCGCGTGTGAAAGACCACCATGTCGCGCACCACTTCGCGGAGATGCCAGCCGGGATAGGTGTTGTAGCTGATATACGCGACGCCGTTCGGGGCGAGATGCGTGCGGCCGATCTCGAAAATCTTTTCCTGCACCTCCGGCGTCACCCACGAGAAAACGCCGTGGCAGAGGATGTAGTCGAACTCGCCGAACGAGTCATCGACGTCGAGCATGCTCATCGCGTGCAGCGCGAGGTTCGTCAGCCCCGCCGCCTGGACGGCCGCGCGCCCGCTCTCGATCTGTTTCGGCGAGAGGTCGATGCCGGTGAAGCGGCTCTCCGGAAATTCGGCCGCCATCGGAATGAGATTACCGCCGTCGGCGCATCCCAGCTCCAGCACGCGGCAGCGTTGCGCCGGCGCGGGATCGAGTCCGTTGAGAATGGCCAGAGCGGCGAGGTGATCGGGATGCGTGTGATGCTGCGACGCGCTCGGGTACGGGACGCTGTCGTACGCATCGCGCACGGCGCGCTCCTCGTCGGTCAGCCGGTCACTACGCGTGGTGTCAGCCATGCCACTGCTGTGCTTCCTCGAGCCGGATCTCGGAGCATAACCGCGTTCGCCCGGCCGTCACGCGGTTGATCATCTCCGATTCGAGGGCCAGCTTGTGCGCCAGATAGGCGCGTTTCGACCACGGATCGCAAATGACCGCACCGAACTTCCAGCTTTCCACAGCTGGGATGCTGATGATGCCTTGCGTCCGTTCTCTTGCTTCCTGGGGCCCGATTTTTCTACCGATGATCACGAAGGCATGATCGGGTTCGACGTCATGATAGTTCGTCGTGCCGAAAAGCCGGATCCGCCCCCCAACGCCGCTGAAGAACGCCACCTCCAGAGGGTTGAGGCCGTTTTCCGCCAGGTAGACGAATGCGACTTTGGCCATCTCTTCACAGTTGCCGGCTCGTTTCTCGACGTATGCGCTCACCTCTGCGACGAGCTCCTTTTGCCAGTCCTGAGGCACTTGCTGCCGCCGCGTGAATGCCAGGCTTCGGGCCGCGACGACGTCGCCGCCACCGCCTTGGCGCGTGTCGAATTCGCGATTATTCGAGAGCATCCGCACCGTGTTCCGCACATGCGCGATCGCAAGCTGTGCCCATTTGAGAGACATTGTCAGCTCTCCTTGTCCACCGGAGTCCATGCGTCCTGATCGAGATCGGGGAACGACACCTTGCACGTTCCGGCCGGAATGCCTTCGATGCGCGCGCTGCCATTCTCGTCGAGCGTCCCGCTTTTCATTGCGCCGCCGGGCAGGGCGATCGTGTATTTCTGATTCGGGATCGGCTTGTCGTCTTCGCCGATGAGCTGCACCTCGATCCACGTGCGGAGGCGGAGCTTGTCGCCGGCCTTCCGCTGCTCGTTGACGAGTTGCACGTGCGCGACCTGGGCCATCACTTCTTCTCCTGCGATCCTTCGTCCTGCGCGGGATCGTAGTACGACGACAGCTTCTGCTTCAGCGCGTCGTCGGCCGTGCCGGTGATCTCGAGACCGAGGCGTTCCTGAAAGGCGCGGATCGACGACTCGAGATCGCCGCAATCGAATCCGAGGTTGGCCAGGCGCGCTTCGACGCCGCTGGTTTCGTCGAGTGGGTCCATGTACCCGATGCGAAGACTCCACACTTCGGTGGTGCCATCATCGAGCCAGAGCGTAAGCGTCCCCTCGTCCGCGTCGACCGGAACGGCGCGCTCGATGATGCCGTCGGCGGGAACGGTACCGGTCGTGACGACGGAGTCGACGCTCAGCTCGTACTTCTTCCCCTTCAACGCCGCGCCGTTCGCGTCTTTGACCGCCAGCCGCAGCCACGCTTTCGGCCGGCTGATCTTGAATGGATGCTTCGCATCGACCGCCGACGCTTCGTGACGCATGACGCGATTCGGAATGAACACCTTGTCACCGGCCAGGAGGATGCCGGGATCGGGGCGCTTCTTTTTCAGTTCCGCGTTCTCCGGCGCGTTGACGATGTCCTCCCAGCTCTCCAGACCATTCTTCACCGCGAGCGCGATGAGCGTTTCGCCCTGCTTCACGTCGTGGAAAGGCAATCAGCTTCCTCCACCCGGCGTGTAGAGCGACTTGTCCATATCGGGGAAGGAGACTTTGGCCGTTCCGGGATCGACGCCGTCGACGCGCGCGCGGCCATGACCGTCGGTACGCCCGGAGAGCGAGGAGCCGTCGGGCAGCTCGACGAAGTACAACTCGTCCGCGACCGGCTTGCCCGCATCGTCGATCAATTCGATCTCGATCCAATGCTGCTCTTCGGCCTGCGGCGCGTTCTCCTGCGTGGCCTTGGCCGCCTCCTCATCCTGCAGCGGCGTGGCCGCCTGCGTCGTCGCCGCGGCCGTGGACTGAACTTCCGTCTGCAGCGACGAAAAAAACGATTCGCTGCACGCCACGACCTGCAGCCCCTCGGCCACCAGCCGCGCCGCAAGCTGTTCGAGCACATCGCCATCGATCGGAATGACGCCAAGCGCCCGCCGCACCGCAGCAACATTCATCGGATCCGCCATCAACGGCCGCAGAAAGTCGCGCGCCGCGCCGACGTCGCGAAACTCGCGGATCTGACTGCGCGAGAGGATCTGCAAATGGGCCGGACCGCGATGGAGGAGGAGGCGCATTCGAGTGTAAGCTTCGCTCCGTCATTATGTCAGACGATTGCGCTCCCGCCGGACAGGGCGAGTACGTTGTACAGCAAGGCGACAGCATCGTCTCGATCGCCTGCGCCGCCGGTCTTTTGCCGGAAACCGTGTGGAGCGACGCGGCCAACGCGGCGTTGAAGGAACTCCGCAAGAACGGAGAGCTCCTGCTGCCTGGCGACCGCCTCACGGTTAGTCCGATTCGTCCGAAACTGCTCGACCGTGCCACCGGAAATCGACACGTGTTCCGCCGGAAGAACGTGCCGGCGACGGTCACGCTCTACCTGCTCGATGATGAGGGCGCGCCGTTCGCCGGAAAAAAATACGAAGCGTCGATCGAGGAGGTCGTGCACTCCGGGACGACTGGCGACGATGGGAAGATCGACGTGCCCATCGAGCCGGGCAGCCGCGAGGGCGAACTAAAGGTGTGGCTCGAGGAGCCCGGACTCCCGAGCCCGTGGATCTGCGACCTCCGCCTCGGCGAGCTCTATCCGATCGAGCACACACTCGGCGTCCAACAGCGCCTGTCGAACCTCGGGTTGTACGTCGGAGATCTCGATGGCGAGCCCGGCCCCGCGACAAAAGCCGCGGTCACAGCATTTCAAACGGAGCAGAAACTGACCGCAAATGGCGAGATCGATCAAGCGACACGCGACAAACTCGTCGAAGTTCACAAGGTGTGAGGGAGACTCATGACGTCCATTGCCCCGATCGCAAAGCTCCACGAGAACACGCTGCGGTTTCGAAATCCCGTTCCAGCCGCGCAGTGCGCTTGAATGAAGGAGGCCGCCCAGTCTGGCGCGGCATTCGTCGAAGCGCATCCAGCCACGGCTCCCGGCGTGCCGGCGCAACAATGTGCCTGAATGCAGAAAGGCGCCCGGTCGGGCGCACCGTTTGTAGAAGCTGCTGAATGACTTCGCCCGCGATTGCCGCGCTGTTCGATGCACTCTGGCCCGCGCCGCTCGATCCTACCGCGCCGTCCGTCTTCGCCCTCATCGACGCCGCGCGCGATGAGCAGATCTACCCTGCCTTACTCAAAGCCGACTGCGAGTGGTGTTGCCTGTACCGAGGCGACGCCGCCGTGACCATGGCCGAGGTGGCGCCGTATCTCGTCGAGCTCGACCCGCACGCCCGTTTCACATCGTGGTTGCTGGAGAAAGGATGGGGCAATAGTTGGTGTGTCTTTCTCCACGCTGGGGTGACGCTCGAACGGCTGCAGGCGCATTTTCGGAGACTGGTTATGGCGCAGCTTCCCGATGGCAAGATGGTCTACTTCCGGTTCTACGATCCGCGGGTTTTGCGCGCGTATCTGCCCACGTGCACGGCGAAAGAGCGCGAACTGGTTTTCGGGCCGGTGGATCGTTACGTCATGGAAGGAGAAGACCCAGAGGAGACGGTCGTCTTCACGCTCGGTTAAACTGACCCAGCGGGTCCGAATATGCTGACCATCCGACCGGAGCAGATTGAGGCCATACGCGCTGCGCGCGACGAGACTCTCCTTCGCGAGGTCGCCGCTTCACTGCGCGAGGCCTTTCCCGCCGTGACCGAGCCGCTCGATGACGACGCCCTGCGCGGGCGGCTGCGCGAGTTGCTGGGCTGCGTGCGGCAGCACGGCATCGACGGCGAGCAGGACTTCGCGCGCCTGGCCAACGTGGCCGTAGCGCTCGCATGGCGTTACGACGCCCACCCTTGGTTGGAGCAATACCTCGCCGACAGCTCGGTGGCCGATCCCGCCGAGCGCGTCCGCCGCGTGGTCAGCCACGGCGTCCG
Organism: Thermoanaerobaculia bacterium; assembly: GCA_034663965.1. GTDB lineage: Bacteria > Acidobacteriota > Thermoanaerobaculia > Gp7-AA8 > Gp7-AA8 > JADGNZ01. The sequence goes on from JAXDIO010000154.1 coordinate 28,045, forward strand.
CGAGAAAGAGCGGCAAGAAAAGAACTGGCGGGCCCGCCGGGCCTTCAAAGGGAGTCCTTCCTGATGTCGTCCTACCAGGACGATCTCGAGGCGCAGTGGTTCAACACGCGCCACCCTGAGGAGACGGCCGAGGACGATCAGCCGCCGCAGGTCACGAGCTCCCAGCTCGCCGCCGCCGACCAGGCTGCGCAGGCGAGGCCGAACGTCGCGACCTCCTCATCGGCTTCCTGCCACGCCTCCGGCCTGCCCATCATCGTTCGCATCGTCGGCGAAGACGAACAGCCCATCGAGAATGTCGTTTTCGAGCTCCGCAAGAGCGACACTCAGACGTTGCTGACCCGGAGCGGTGCCGACGGCATCGGCGGGTTCCACGGAATCGAACCTGGGTCGTACCAGCTCGCCCTTCCCGATCTCGATCAGGACGCCTGGGAGATCGGCTCGTCGGAAACGATCGAGAACCCCTCGAAGAGCGACGCCGTAGCATGGCAGGCGCCGCCCGAGCGGGAGGCGGACAGCGGCAGCCCACACAGCATCGTGGAGGGGGAGTGCGTCTCCACGCTCGCTCTTCGCTACGGATTCCATCCCAACACGATCTGGAATGACGACGCGAACGCCGTTCTCAAAAAGCAGAGGCAGGAGATGAACGTCCTGGCCGAGGGCGATACCGTGGCCATCCCGGCGAAGCGCATCGCCGCGCACCCGGTCGATGCCGGAACGCGCGTCCAGCTCCGCCGGAAAGGGATTCCGGACGTTGTGCGCATCCGCTTCCTTGATGCCGAAGGCAAGCCGCGCGCGGACGTGCCGTACCTGATCGAGCTGGAGACCACCGACGGCATCGAGCAGCGCAACGGTAAGACCAACGCCGACGGCTACGTCATCGAGAAGGCACTCGCTGCCCTCGGTCGCGTCAAGATCACCCTTGGCAGCGAAGAAGAAGTCTACGAGTTCCTTCCAGCCACGCTCGATCCGGTAGAGACCACGGCCGGCGTTCAAGCGCGCCTGGTCAACCTCGGCTACTCCTGCGAAGACGAAGACGGCGAAGTCGGCCCCCTCACCACCCGCGCCCTTCGCGAGTTTCAGCGCGACTACGCCCTCCCGGTATCGGGCGAGGTCGACGACGCCACCCGTGAAGAGTTGAAAAAGCAGCACCTCTCCTGATGCCACCCGCCATCACCAACATCAGTATCGACAACGACGTCATCGAAGGTGGTCAGCCCGTCCAGATCACCGGCACCGGATTCCATCCCAACGTGAGGGTCAGAATCGGCGGGGCGAACGCCGCCATCCAGGGTGCCGTTACAGCCACCCAGATCGACGTCCTCGCGCCGAAGCATGCCCGCTGCGAGCAGGTCCAGCTCGAAGTGCGAAATCCCACCGGCGCACCGGCCACCATCGCCTTCTACTACCGACCCCTGGTCCAAAAGGTCGAGCCGGATGCCGGGCCGATCGGCGGCGGCACCGCGGTGAGCATCCACGGCGAAGGCTTTCATGGGGCATTGACCGTCGAATTCAACAACGTCGCTGCGGTGGGGGTCACCGTTGTTTCCGCGACACAGATCACCTGCACCACTCCCGCCTACGTCCCCGCCGTGGCGGCGTTCGTGGACGTCGACGTCTTTCTTCCTCCGGGCGGCGCGATGGGCACGCGCCTGGACGAGGGTTTCGGCTATGCAGCGCCGATGATCACCGGCGTCGCCCCGCCGGTCCTGCCACTCTCGGGCGGCAACATCACGGTCAGCGGCCGATTCTTCAGCGGCGCGGCGGCGGCGGCGGTGGACGCCGCGCCGATCGTTCCCACCGTGACTTCCGACACCGAGATCGTCCTCGCCGCGCCCGCGCACGCCGCGGGGCCGGTGCTCGTCAGCATCACCAACGGCGTCGCCGCAACGCTGGCCAACGCGCTGACCTACGCCGGCGCGAAGATCGCCGCCGTCACCCCCAAGCGCGGCCCGGCCAACCAGATCACCAGGGTCCGGATCACCGGTGAGCGATTCGCCGGTGTCCCCGGCGTCGACGTCGGCGGCAACGCGTCGGTGCCGGCGGCGGCGACGGCAACGACCATCGACGTCGACGCGCCGGCGCATGGCGCCGGACCGGCGGACGTGGTGGTTACCAATGCCGGCGAGCCGGCGGTGACGCTCGTCGACGGCTTTACCTACGTGGCCCAGCCGACCCTCACCGCCGTCGATCCTCCTGTCGGCCGCACCGCCGGAGGCGATGCCCTGACGCTGACCGGCACCGCGTTCGAGCCGGAGGTGACCGTGACCATCGGTGGCAACGCCGCCGACGTTCAGTTCGTCTCGACCACCACTCTGACGGTCATAACCCACCCGCATACCGCCGGCACGGTCGCCGTGGTCGCGACTAACCCGAACGGCAACAGCAGAACGCTCGGCGGCGCCTTCACCTATACCGACCTCACCGCGGTCGAGCCGAAACGCGGCCCGGCGGCGGGGGGGACGGTGGTGACGATCCGCGGCGCCGGCTTCGCCGCTACCGACGGCGTCAACTTCGGCGGCACTGCGGCCGCCGCCGTGACGTTCGTCAACTCCACGACGCTCACCGTCACCACGCCCGCCCACGCCGCGGGCGCGGTCAACGTGGTGGTCGGCGCCAACAAGACGTTGACCAACGGGTTCACCTTCTCCACCGTCACCAAGATCAACCCGGACGAAGGGGCGCGCGCCGGCGGCCTGCGGGTGACCATCGACGGCGAGGGGTTCGGCGCCGGCATGACTGTGGAGTTCGGCCTCCACAACAACGGACTCAACGTCACCCCCACCTCGGCCACGCGGCTCACCGTCGATACGCCAGCCGGCGGGCCCGGCGCGGTCGACGTGATCGTGCGGCGCCAGACCCGGCTGGCCAACGCATTCACCTTCTACGATCCGGTCGTCGCGTCAAACGGCGCCGCGGCGTTCGCGGCCATCCTGCCGAAGATCGGCAGGACCGCGGGCGGGACTCCGGTGGTCGTGCGCGGTGTCGGCTTCGGCGACGACGCGGCGGTGACCATCGGCGGCCAGCCGGCCACAGTCACGGCCCGCACCGCGAACGAGATCCGCGCCGTCACGCCGGTCGGCGCGGCCGCGGGAGCGGTAAGGGTCGAGGTGAGCTGGAGCGGGGTCGGCGAGCACGCCGTTCCGGTCACGGCCGCCCAGGATGCGGCGTTCACCTATCAGGACGTCATGCCGGTCGAGCCGGCGGCGGGGCCGGCCGGCGGCGGCACCGTCGTCACCATCACCGGCGCCGGATTCGGCGACGGGTTGGCCGTGACCATCGGCGCCGCGGCCGGCCTCAACGTGATCGTCGATTCCGCGACGCAGGCGCGCGCCACCACGCCCGCCGTTGCCGCGGCAACGGTGGACGTCGTGGTGGTGCGGGAAGGGCGCGCCACCGCCGGGTTCACCTACTACGACGCGGCGCAGGTCAACGCGATCGATCCTCGCGACGGGCTGGTTGGCGGCGGGCGCGTGGTGACCATCCGGGGGCAAGGCTTCTGCCGCAACCCGGCGGTCACCATCGGCGGAACGGTGGTGACCAGCATGACGCGCCATTCGGACACCACGCTCGAAGTCCGCACCGCCGCCCACGTGGCCGCCGCCGGCATGCATGTGGTGGTCACCAATCCGAACACCGTTGCCGCGACGCTCCCGGCGAGCTTCACCTATCGCGACACCCTCACTGTCACCGCCGTGGCACCTCCCCGCGGACCGGTCGAGGGGAGACGCTGGATTACTGTCACCGGCACGGACATCGTCCGCGGGGCGACCGTGCTGGTCGATGACGTCGCGGTGCCGGCCGCCGACACCGTCTACACCAATGCCACCACCATCTCCGCCCGCGTGCCGGCACACGCCGCGGGGCAAGTCGACGTGGCCGTCCGGAATCCAGGCGAGTTGGCAGTGACGCGGCTGAACCTTTTCGAGTATGTCGTCACGCCTGCCGAGACCGGCGAGAACGACGTTCTCTTTCTGATGGATGGCGAGGAGTACTTCACCGAGCTCCAGAACGGGATGAACGCCGTCCGCCAAGCCGCCCCCGATCCGCTCACCTACGTGCGCCTGGCATTCTGGCTGATCGAAAAAGAGGTCCGGCTCGGCGACCGGAATTGCCAGCGCTGGCCGCACCACCAACTGCTGGCCTACATCGATCAGGTCATCCGGGCCGGCCACAACGTCGACGTGATCATGTGGGAGCCGGGACAGGCGGAACGGCAATTCAGCGAGGCCAAGGGCGTGCGGCCGGTCAACATCGAGTTCGGAAGAGCGGTCCAGGCGCTCGACCGCGCCGTGGCCGGCATCGCCGCCGCCGGGCGGGCGCGCGTCTATCACGAGCGCTACGAAGGGCCGGTGGGATCGTCGACGCATCAGAAGATCGCCATCTTCTCGATCGCCGGGCAGAGGACCGTGCTGCTCGGCGGCCTGAACCTCAGCTCGCACTATTTCGCCGACACCGACCATGAGCTGAGCACGTGGCATGACGCGGCGGTTCGCCTGATCGGCCCGGCCACGGACGACGTGGAGGCGGAGTGGGTCCGCCGCTGGAAGAAGACCGCCACCGAGGGCTCCAACCGCGTGCTTCAGGCGTTCGGAGCGGCCGGCGTGATCCGCGCCCGTGGTTTCGCATACGACCTCTCCGCCACCTTGCGCACCGCCGCCCTGAAACTCAAGGAGAATACGACCAAACAGGCGGCACAAGCCGCCAACCACTCGCTGGCCATCGCCACCACGCGGGCGGTCGGCGACACGCGTTACCGCAAGCTGCGCGACCTGCTGCTGGAGAAGATCGCCGGCGCCATGGCGTACATCTACATGGAGAACTACCACTTCACAGATCCGGAGATCGTTCGCGCCATCTACCGGCGGCACGACCAGCGGCGCGCGGCTGGCGTCGAGTTGCGCATCGTCATCGTCGTGCCGATACAGGGCGGTGGGTCAGGCTACCTCACTCGCCGCTCCTGGTTGCAGCTGGTGCTGCGGCTCGCCAACGCCGGCGGCCCTTACGTCACTCGCGTCCATTACAACACCGGGGCGGGCGCGCAGACTGTCGATCACGCGCTGTGCAATCTCTGGGGGGTCAGGGATTCGTTCGATCGCAACGAAGCCGGCAAGTGGTTTCAAAATGACAAACTGCTCTTCCGGCTCACCGCCGGAGTCGGAGGGGTGAGGGAGGTCCCGTTCTCCGCCATCACGTCAGTGGAAGGAACGCTGCACTTCTACTCCTGCTTCGATATGGGGGGTGGCGATTTTCGGAGGAACATCTACAACCACGCGAAGATCGCCATCATCGACGACTTCCTGGTCGTCGGTTCCGCCAACTGGTCCTACCGGAGCCTGCAGTACGACGGCGAGATCTCCGCATTCATCAATTCCAACCCGCTTGCCACCGGCGCCCTTGGTCGGCTCCTCGGACATTACGACCTGGTCACGGTGATCAACGAGAACATCATCGAGGCCGAGGCGACGACCAATGAGGCCGGGGTGGTCGGAGCCGCGGTGGTCGACGTGGCCCGGCAAGGAGCGATCAATGCGGCCCTCAACAAGCTCGTGCTCCTGCCGCTTTGCTTTCACGGGAGGCCCGAGCTTGCACTGCCGACGGCCCCTCCCGCGGGACTGGAGGAGCCGCCCGATTACACCTGGCTATGACCAGCTCATGACAAACGAGCGGAGGACTCTCCATGCCCCTCACCCAAACCGACCAACTCATCTCCATCAGCACCCCTCTCGGCGCGGACAAGCTTCTCCTTCGCAGCATCCGAGGGGAGGAGCGGATCTCGGGACTCTTTCAATTCTTTCTGGAGATGCAGTCGGAGGAGAAGTCGCTCGACTTTTCGAAGATCGTCGGGAAGACGGCGACGGTGGCGATGAAGCTGGCGGATGGGACGACGCGGTACGTCAACGGCATTGTCGGGCGGTTCGTGCAGGCGGGGAGTGATGCCAAGCTCGCTACCTACTACGCGGAGCTGCATCCGTGGTTCTGGCTGATGACCATGAGTGCCGACTGCCGGATCTGGCAGAACAAGTCGGTCAAGGACATCGTCACCGGGTTGTTCACGGAGCTCGGATTTACGGATTACAAGGACAGCTGCACCGGTACGTACAACCCGCTCGAGTATTGCGTGCAGTACAACGAGACGGCGTTCGCGTTCGTGTCGCGGCTGTTGGAGAGCGCGGGCATCTTCTATTTCTTCACACACGAAGACGGAAAGCACACGCTCGTCCTCGGCGATGACTCCTCGGCGTTTGCCGATTGCGCCGGCGCGGCCAAGGTGCAGTACGGCGGCTACGGCAACTGGAAGCAACAGAACGTCGTCTCCGGCTGCACGATCGAGGAGATGGTCATCCCCGGCAAGTACGCCGTCGACGACTTCGGATTCGAGACGCCATCAACCGATCTGATGGGCAGCTCCGACAGCACGGTGGCCACGAACGGCAGCAAGCGGCGGCTGTACGAGTATCCGGGCGGCTTCACCAAGAAGGATGCCGCCGAAGGGCTTTCGAAATTGCGGCTGGAAGAGCGCGAGGCGCCGCAGAAATCGCTGCGGGGCGAGAGCTTCACTCCCGCATTTACCGCTGGCGGCAAGACTACGCTCGAAAAGCACTATCGCGACGACGTGAATGCCGCGTACGTGTTGTTGCGCGTCTCGCACGCCGGGACGAATGACGAATATACGAATTCGTTCGAGGCCTTTCCGGCCACGCTTGCCTACCGTCCGCCGCGCGTCACGCGCAAGCCCGCCATCGCCGGCACGCAGACGGCCATCGTCGTCGGCAAGTCGGGCGAGGAGATCTGGACTGACAAGTACGGCCGCGTGAAGGTGCAGTTCCATTGGGACCAGCTCGGAAAGAACGACGAAAACAGCTCGTGCTGGATTCGCGTGGCGCACGGATGGGCGGGCAAGAGCTGGGGGCAGATGTTCCTGCCGCGCATCGGGCAGGAAGTCGTGGTCACGTTTCTCGACGGCGATCCCGATCGTCCGCTCATCACCGGCTCGGTCTACAACGCGGAACAGACCGTTCCTTACACGCTGCCGGACGATCAAACGAAGAGCACGATCAAGAGCAATGTGTCGAAAGGAGGCGAAGGCTTCAATGAGATTCGCTTCGAAGATAAGAAGGATTCCGAGGAGATTTTCGTCCAGGCGCAAAAAGACGCGAATGTCGTCATCAAGAACAACGAGACGCGCAAGGTCGGCTTCGATAAGAAGGACAAAGGCAACCAGACCATCGACATTTATCAGGATCGTACAGTCACGCTCGATCAGGGGAACGACAAGCTGCAGGTCAAGACCGGCAACCGCACGCTGCTCGTCGACACCGGCAACGACACCTACACGGTCGCAGGCACGCGCGATGTGAAGGTGACGAAGAAAGAGACGCACACAAACGAGGATGAATTCGTGCAAAAGGTCACGAAGAACTACACGCTGACCATCGATGGCGACCTCGCCATTACCGTCACAGGCAAGGTTACGTTCAAGTCGACCGGCGACATGCTGTTGCAGTCAACCGGCAAACTCGACGCGAAGGCGACCGGCGATCTTTCAACGACCGGCATGAACATCACAAACAAAGCCACGACCGATCTGAAGAACGAAGCGATGAACGTGACCAACAAAGCCAGCGTGAACCTCAGCAACGAAGGCGCAATGGTGGCCAGCAAAGCCTCGGGAATGCACAATGTCGAGGCCAGCGGGATTTTGACGGTGAAGGGAAGTCTGGTAAAGATCAACTGAGCGGTTTCACGCGGAGTTCATACATAACGAAAAATACTCGCCGGACTCTGCGCCAGTTCTGGATACGCTTTTGGCCAATACGCGAAGAATAAGCGCTTCATGGATTGCGAATCCGGAAAGGTCGCCGCTCCGAAGTTCGGATCGAACATCTTCAGAGCGTTTACGGTGCAGAACGCGATCTCATGTCCGGATCCCTCGCCTGGATCGTCGAAGCCCACGAGATAGTAGCCCGGCTTGGCGCAGAGGAAGAACCAGAGTTTTTCCCAATTCACGCCATTCTTGAACCAGAAGATCCCGTCCGGGCGCAGAGCGTGGCTTCTTAGAAATATCTCGGTGTTCTCCCACGACTTTCCCTTGTGTTGTTGCTCGGCCAACCAGCTGATCTCCTCCAGTTGGATGTCCTGGTTCGGCCGTGGCGTGCCGGATTGGAGCAGTTTCTGATTTCTCAGCCACACCGTGCTGATCGCGCGGCAACCACCTCGGCCCATATAGGCACGAGTGCCGAAGCTCTCCGTTTGATCGAATCTGACGACCGTTGCGCCGACGTTCTCCGCGCCCGTTTCGAACTGCTCATGCGTCAGTGGCATGGTCACATTCTAGGGCGCGCCGTCACGATGTGCACGGCGTACTCCATTGTGCTCCGATCGTGCAGGCGCAGCCGCCAGGGAACGGACTGCTGTTCGGAGACGATCTGCAATCCCACTTCTTCGAGCATGCGGCGCAGTACCGGCTCCGAGGCGCCGTGATGAGGGCCGCGCTGGGAGTGGCCGCCGAGCCACTGCTCGACGGGCGTCGCGGACGTTGACCAGTCGTACGGCGTTGCGATAACCGCTGTCCCGTTGGGACGCAGAATTCGTGCGATCTCCATTAGCGCATCATGCGGAGAGGAGAGGCAGTCGATGACGTTGATGCTCTGCGCGTAGGCGAACGTCGCGGGGGCGAAGGGAAGGTTGGCGGCGTCGCAGCACCAGAAGTCGGCCAACTGCGAGCCGGCCACCTCGCGCTCTTCGCGATCGTAGACCAGCCCGACGCGGCGCCGCGCGTAGCGCATCCGGCCCTGCCGCAACGCGGATGAGGCAATGCGAAGCATGGCGAAGTTGAAATCGACACCGACGGTCAGATGCTCTTTCGCCAACGCGAAGGTACTCGTACCGACCGCGCAGCCGATATCGATCGACGGACCGTCAGGGATGACGTCGAACGACAGCGGCGGAGAGGCGGCGTAGATTCCCGCGTGCTGCCGCTGTGTGTCGTACGCCGATCCTGCGCCGAGGACGTCGCCGATCAGGCTCTCGATCTCCGGCGAGAGATCGTCGCGTATCAGCACCTGCAACGGATTGGCGGACAGCCAGGCGCGGATATTGGCTACGAAAATCGGGACGGCGTCGATGATCGGGTACTCGCGCAGGCAGTCGGCGTTCGTGCAGGCGGCGATGCCTTCGACGATGTCGTCGTCCATTTCGCGGACGACGGTTGTCATGGCTACCGGTGCGCTGTGGCAGACGACGCAGAGAGGTCGCAGCGCCTCGAAGTGTCCACGCCGCACGCGCTCACCCTCCGATCATGACGGTGACGCAGCCGGGCGGAAGGATCTTGCCGACCGGTCCGGGGATCGGCGCCACGCATGAGGTGTGTGCGCTCATGTCGTTCGCGCGCGCGGCCGGCATGTTGCCAATGAGCACCGTCGCCGAGCCGAGCGCGATCATGCCCGGCCCGCCGGGAACGCAGCCCGGAAGCGTGCACGGCGCGGTGGTGTCGGTGAGGCGCGCGGCCGGCTGGCCGCCGATGAGCACCGTGAATTCGCCCATGATGATGGCCAGCGGCAGGGCGGGATGCGCCGACGGCGTCGGCACCGGCGCGGGTGGATGGATGGGCGCATGGCAGTGCGGCGAATCCTGCCGAACCATGTCGCCGACTCGCGCTGCGCTGGGCATGGGGCGAGTATAGCGCTCTGATATTCTCGACCAGCGTATGGCGGACATCGAGGAACGCGTCGATCGCGATGAGGCGGGACGCGTGACCCGCCGCTACCACATCATCGAGGGGCAACTCGAAGGGGAGTGCGCGGTCTTCAACGCCGAGGGATGGATCGCGCAGCGCAGCAACTTCAAAGATGGGCTGCTCGACGGCGAGATGACTCAGTATGACGAGGCGGGCGAGATCGCCGCGGCCATGCACTATCGCGCCGGCAAGCTGGAAGGGGAGTCGCGATTCTTCGATCGCGGCCGCCTGCAGTTGAGCGCGCAGTACCGCGACGGCCTTTCCGATGGCGAGACCGTCGTCTACGGTGAAAACGGGAAGCCGGCGGCGAAGTCGCAGTATGCCGGTGGCAAATTGCATGGTCTCTCGTCGTGGTACCGCCCCGACGGCACACTGCTTCGCACCGCGCAGTTCGCCGACGGCAATCCGAACGGCGAGCCGGTCGAACATGATGAGCGCGGGCGCCCGAAGAACGCCGCGCGGAAGTAAGCGATGAAGCATTCGATGGTGACGTTCCGCCTCCATCGCACCGCGGTGATTTTCATCATCATCGGATCGCTGCTCGCCGCGTTGCTGATCTTCGCCGGCGGTTATGTTCTCGGCATGCGCCGCCGGCCCGTCCCTCCCGCCGCTCCCGCGGTTGCGACGGCCGCTCCGCCGCCGGCGGTCGCCACGGTGCCCGCGGCGAAAGGCGAAGTGCTTGCCGTCCGTGCCGGCATTTTCGATTCCGAGGAAGAGGCAAAGGCGCTCGCGCAGCGGCTGGCCGCGCGCAAGCTCGACGCGGCCGTAGTGCCGCTGACGACATCCGGCGGCGTCAAACTCTTTACGGTGGAGGCGGGGCAGTACACGACGCGCGCAGCCGCTGCTGCTGCAGCCGCATCGCTGAAAGATGACGAAGGTCTGCAGGGAGCGGTAGTTCCGTCGGGCAGATGAGGCGCCGGCCTACGGCACCGTGACCTGTTTCACGGCGTTCGACGAGCCGCCCCCGTTGCTGACCGTCAACGTAACGGTGTAGGTCCCCGCGGCCGCATAACTATGTACCGGATTCTGCAGCGTGCTGTGCGCGCCGTCGCCGAAGCTCCACTGCCAACTGGCCGGCGTGCCGGTCGACGTATCCGTGAACGTCGCCACAAGCGCGCTGGTGGAGAACGTGAAATTCGCGACGGGCGGGGGAGTGATCGTCACCGTGTTGCTCTTGCTGTTCGATCCCCCGGCGTTCGATGCCGTCAGCACCACAGTGTATGTCCCGGGGGTGGCGTACGTGTGCACCGGATTCTGCCTTGTGTCGGCGCCGGTGCCGTCGCCGAAATCCCACGACCAGCTGGTCGGGTTGCCGGTGGAGCGGTCGAGGAAGTTGGCGCTGAAGCCGTTCACGGTGACGGAGAAATCAGCCTTGGGCGGCGTAGCCGCGGCGATGACCACCACCTGACTGGCGCTGTTCGACCCCGCCGCATTCGTCACTTTCAACGTCACGGTGTACGAGCCGGCGCTCGCATAGGTGTGCACCGGGTTCTGTTGCGAGCTCTGGCTGCCGTCGCCGAACGTCCACGCCCACACCGTCGGATTCCCGGTCGACTGATCGACGAAGTTGACCTGATTGCCGTTGACCGTCGCTCCGAATTTCGCGGCCGGCGGCGTGCCCGGCGTTACGGTCACCGGCTTGCTGGTGCTGCTCTCGCCGGCTGCATTCGCCGCCTTCAGGCTGACCGTGTACGTTCCTGCGCCGGAGTAGGTGTGCACCGGGTTCTGCTCCGTGCTCGTTCCGCCGTCGCCGAACGTCCACGACCACGAAGTGGGAGTCCCGGTCGAGCGGTCGACGAAGTTCACCTTCAGTCCGGCATCCTGGAAATCGAAGTCGGCCTGGGGAGGCCCTCCGATCGTTACGACTTTGCTGGTCGTGTTCTCGCCCGCGGCATTTTTCGCCGTCAGGCTGACGGTGTACGGTCCGGCCGCCGCGTAGGTGTGAATCGGGTTCTGCTCCGTGCTCGATCCGCCATCGCCGAATGTCCACGACCACGACGTCGGATTGCCGGTGGAATGGTCGACGAAGTTGACCTTCTTTCCGACCGCCTGGAAGTCGAATGCGGCTTGCGGCGCTGCGCCGAGAGAAACCGTCACGAACTGGCTCTTGCTCGACTGCCCGCCGGCGTTGGTGACGATCAGCGTGACGGGGTAGGTTCCGGCCGACGGATAGATATGAGCCGGGCTCTTCTCGGTGCTCTCCGTCGCGTCGCCGAACATCCAGCGGTAACTCGACGGCGAGCCGGTCGAGGCATCGGTAAAGAGGACGGTCAGACCATTAGCGGAGAAGGTGAAGTTTGCGACGGGCGCGGGCGGCGCGGCGACGATCGGCAGATTGAGTTTGCCGATGTTCGTGCCGCTCTGCGCCAGGATGTTCGCGATGCCCGCGTCGCTGCCGGCGAAGAATTCGACGGTCGCTTTGCCACCGGTAAAGATCGTCTTCGCGAGGAGAACCGGCTTTCCCGCGGAGTCGACGCCGAAGCTTCCGATGTTCGTGTTCACCGCGACCTCGGTGCCATCAGCCGGCGCGGTGCCGTCCGCGTGACGCGCAGTAATGTGCAGCGGCGTCCCCGTGCTCGTGCCGGCGATCATCTGACTGACATCCGAGGTCACGGTTACCGTGAATACCGCCGCGCCCGAAGGTCCGCCCGGATCGGTCGGAAGGACCGGGTTCTCATGATGGCCGCTGCATGCCGAGGTAAGGAGCACCAGCGCGAGAAGACGCGTAATCCGGGAGGGGAGCATGATTTGAGCGAGGGACGGCGCTGGATTGTATCGCGCGTTTCGCCGGCGGCCAACGTCTCTTTGTCCGCCGTTCCGCCCGCCCTTGACGCTTTCCGGACTGACACTTAGAGTGCCCGCCATGAAGATCTCCGCGGCTGCGCTGATGCTGTTGATCGCCATTCCTCTGTCTGCGCAAACATCTGGCGATCCAAGCGCGCGCGCAGCCGGCATGGGTGGCGCGTTCGTCGCGCAGGTCGATGATCCCTCCGCCATCTACTACAACCCCGGGGCCCTCGGTCTGCTAACAAAGAAAAAGGGTGCGACGGCCGGCGCGTCCTACACCAAGCATGCCGAGGGGCTTTTTCAGGGACTTCCGCCGGGCATCGCCGCTGGCACTGCCGCGAAGCAGGAGAGCGGCGCCACGACGCTGCCGTTCCTATTCGGAACCGCGCCGCTCGGAGGACACCTGGTCAGCGGAATCGGGATCTATTCGCCGCTGCGAATCGATTCGAAATGGGCGACACCCGAAACGTATGCGGGCCGCTTCCTCGCTACGAGCTCACTCATCCAGACGCGTGACATCGCCACGATGTTCGGCTTGAAAGCGACGCACTTCGGCATCGGCGGAGGAGCGATCATGCGCACGTCCAGCATCGCCTCGGACCGCCGCCTCGGCTCCACTCTCGACGGCACGATCCGCGACGTGGCCACGCTGCAGATGAAAACCGATGACGTCCGCGCCTACGGCTGGAGCGCCGGCATGCTCGTCCGCTCCAGCCCTGCCTTCTCCCTCGGCCTGACCTATCGCAGCAGGATCCGCGCGGACTATAGCGGCGCCGGCAAGCTGACGCAGATTCCGACCGGCAACGCGCAGTTCGACCAACTCGTCGCCGCCAGCTTCCCGTTCGGAAAGGAGGTGGCGCTGACGTCCGCATTCGAGTTCCCGGCGCAGGCCACCGCCGGCCTGGCGTTCGCATTGGGCGCTCCGCTTCTGGTGGAGATCGACGCAACGCAGACGGATTGGAGCGGCGTCACCGCTGTCCCCTTCACATTTCCGAATACGGCGAACCTCAGCTCCGTCGTTCCGCTGCGCCTGAAGAAGGCGACCGACCTCCGAGCCGGACTCCGCTTCGCCTTTCCCACCGGCCCGCACATCCGCCTCGGCTACGCGATCCTGAAGAGTCCTCAGCCAAATGAGACGGTCGGCGCATTCCTCGCCAGCGCGAACCGCAACATGATCACCGCTGGATTTGGTCTCGACTGGCTCGACCTCGCCGTCGCATGGACCCAGCAAAGCGAGCGCTCCATCGTCACCAATGTCGATCAGCTGAACGGACGCTATCGCGGCAACGAGTGGTCCGTAACGCTGTCCGTGACGAAGTAAGCCAAACGGCCCGATCACTCCGCCTTTTCAGGCAGCGCGGGGACGATCGAGAGATCCCGTGCGGCCGTCGGTCACGCGGATGTGGAAGTTGTATCGATCGACAGCCATGCCGTTGGACGCCATGACTAACAGCAATCCGCAGCACAGCAACCCGTTTCGCATCGCGACGTCCATCTGAGTTGATGAGAGGACGAGAGGCAAATCTGAAGAACCGACACACTGGTTCGCGATCAAGTGTCCGCAATGCCGTCCCGTCCACCCGCCTCCACTCCCAAAGGCGCTACTTCGAATCCGGCGAAGGATGTTCCCGCGAGGTGGATCGCAGACCGGATGAAGTTGCCCAAGACTCCGTTGCCGGTGTCACGCGGCGGCTCTCCTGAGCGCATCGGCCTCTCGAATCCAGTCGAGGAAAAGGTTCAAACTCGAGTTTTCTTGGTCCTTCACTCTCGGTCTACTTGTGGGTGGTGCCGTTGTGCTGCTCCGTCCTCGTAGGTCCAAAAGCACAACATCCTGGGGTGACTGACTCAGGTCGGCCGGGGAAGCTCGTCCGCGATCTCATCGAAATCCAGCGCGCCGGCGGTTGACGCTGCGGTTCGCGATGGATGTCCGCGCAGAGGTGAGTGCGCGGTCAGCCACGTCTCAGGTTCTCGAATCGGGTGCGTTTCTTCGCGCGGGTTGCGCGATGCGATGAAACGACAAAAAAGGACGAGCTGCGTCCGTCTACCGAATCGAATCTCAAAATTGGAGGGACGGATGCCTGAGCTGTCCATCTTCGTGTCACACACGCGTGAGCAGACTGCGACGGTGCGGCGTCTGGCGGCGGAGCTGACGTCGCGTGGATTTTCGATCGCGATCAATCGCCTCAGCGTACCGCCCGGCAAGCGCGTCCAGCCGGCGCTGGAACGTTCCATGGCCGAGGCAGCGCGATGCATCGTCTGCTTTTCGGCGAAGCCGGGAGGGCCAGCCGAGTACGACGCCGCCGATCTCGTCCTTGCGAATGAGCGGATGCGGGCAAAGCCGGAGGATACGTCATGGCTGATTCCGGTGACATTGACCGCGTGCGAGTTGCCCGCAATCGATTTTGGCAATGGATTGCTGAAGGGCCTCCCCGCGATCGAGCTTCACGCCGACTGGGACGGTGAAATCGAAAAGCTGATTGCGGCGCTGCCGCGGCCGGCCACCGGCCTGCCTGCGGAAACGGTTCCCTCAACGCCGTTGCCGGGCGGGCATTCAGAGATGTCGACGCAGATTCGGACCGCACAGGGAAAGGAGTTCACATTCACGAACGTGCACGGCGCGGCTGGGACGAACGCTACGTCGAGACACGAGATTGACAGCCTCACCTCCGATGGGCCAGTCAATTTCACGAACGTGAAGCGCTGAAACGCACACCATGAACGACATCCTGAATCTGCTGTGGGCGAACAACACGGCCATGGGCCGGATCATCATTGTCCTCATCGTCATCTTCGGCGTTGCGGGCGGCCTTTCCGCGATGAAGCATCGTCGGCGTTACCTCGCCCGCGAGCGGCAGTGGCTCGACGCCGTTCGCGACCGGCTGCGGCGTGCGCAGGACGTGCGCCAGCTTCCCGCCACGACGTCCGACGAAGGGATGGAGGGTGCGTCGGAAGACGCCGCCGCGCCCCCACCGCAACCGATGGCATCCGGCGTACTGATTGAGCTGGCTGAGTTGATGGAGGGTATTCCGTCGGACACGCTCATTGGCGACCGACTCGTGTCGATCGTGCGGATGAAGCAGGCGCGCGCGAAAGTGAACATCGATGCCTTGCAGCAGAGCACGATGCTGAAGGAGAGCGCAAACTCGGGGCTGACCTTCCCCGCATACGTGGTCAGTCTGGTGATGATGCTTGGGCTGTTCGGAACCTTTGTAGGCTTGTCGATGATGGTGGTCGACATCCAGCAGGCGCTGCCGGGTGGCGATGGAGCAGCCAACGCGACGCAATGGGCGGCATCGGTGAGCGGCCTCGGAAAGATCCTGGCGGGAAAGAAGACCGCCTTCTCGGCGACGCTGGCGGGCCTTTTCTTTTCAATCGTCGTGTCGGCATTGAACTTTCGCCTCGCTCGCGCGCAGTCGGCGTTTTATGACGCGCTGGAGCGGTTCACGACCGAGGAGTTGCTGCCGGCGACGGTTCCGGCATTCGATGACGAGACGCCGTGGGAGAAGCTTTCCACGCAGTTGGGAGATTCATTCGATCATCTAAAGACCGTCGCGGCGGAGCAGTCGCGATCGGCCGACCAGCTGGTGGCGGTGGAGAAGACGTTCGCCACGGTGATCGACAATATCGAAGCGATCACGCAGCGTGCCGCGACGGCGCCGCTGCAGGGCATGACCGGCGAGATCTCGAGCGTGATCGGGCATCTCACACAGGTCAACGCGGCGGTCATCTCCATGACGGAAAAGCTGCCGCAGGTGATCGCGGCGTTCCGTCAGACGCATCAGTCGGCGCTCGCTGACATTCACAGCGCGATGCAGGGGCAGCAGGCGGCGGTGGAACGGCTCGCGCGGTCGATGCAGGGCGGCGAGGGGAGGTCGCGTTACGCGAACGTGAGTCTCGTCGCGGCCGGCGCGACGGCCATGCTGCTGATCGTGTTCTTCTTCGTAAGCAGAGGATGACGATGCGCGCCGGCACATCGCACGCGCGTGGAGCGCTGGTTGACACCGAGGTGAACTTTTGGCCGGCGATGATCGACATGCTGACCTCGCTGCTGATGTTCTTTCTGCTCATCCATTTCGTGCAGAACAACGTGAATCCGGCCGGACTGGCGGCTGAGATTGCCCGGCAGAAGCAGCAGCGGTTCAACGAGTTGTTCGACCGTGAATTCAAAGCGGACGTGGCGCGCGGCGACATCCAGATCAGCTCCGACGTGAATCTGCTGCAGATCACGTTCGGCGAAGAGATTCTTTTCCCTTCCGGCGAGTATCGGCTGCAGGATCGCGGGCAGGCCATTCTGCGCCGCCTGGCGCGCGTCGTTCACGCCGTCGACGAGTCGTCTGCTACACCGCTGTACGACCAGCTGCAAATCGAGGGGCACACCGATTCCCGGCGCCTTGAACGTTCCTCGTATCCGCACGACAACTGGGAGCTCTCGTCGGCGCGCGCGTTGGACGTGCTTCGGTTCCTTACGGAGCGCACCTCGCCGCCCCTCGATAAGCGGACGATGTCCGCGAATGGATACGCGGACACTCGGCCGAGAGGCCATCGAAGCGCCGCCAACCGGCGCATCGAGATCCGGTTTTATTTCTCCGGTCGTGAAGTGCTGCCGTCGGGTCATGGAGCGACGTCGCGATGACGGAACCGCTGGATCGCCTGCTGACGCGATACGAATACGGCCGGCTTGCGCCCGAGCTCCTGGACATTGAGCTTCGCGCGGCGCTCACATCCCTCGGAGACGAATGGTTCGATCTCGGCGCCAGCGACGCGGTGGTGCGCCTCTGGAATCCGGCACTGATCGACGACTACCGTCGAGCGTTCAACGCGGCCGTCGATGCGTTGCAATGGTGCCGTTATCGCGAAGCAGTGCGGGGGATGAGGGATTGCGCGAAGCGAGCCGCCGCGATCCGCGACCTCATCGACGCCGCAAGCGCAGCCGATCTTGCGGAGGAAGCTGCGAATGCCGTACACGACGTCGTCGCCATACGCCGGTTGCAACGGCTTCCGGCGGTTGCGGCGACGGAGCAGATCGTTGACCTGGCTCGGCACACGATTATCGAAGGGAACTACACGCGCGCGTCGCGCATCGCGGCGATCTGCTCGCGCATGGCCGCTGTTCTCCTCGCCCGGCGCGAGGCGACCGCGAACGAAACGGATGCGCTGGACGCGGCATTCAAGGACATACGGAGCATTTGCCAGAAAACGCGCGACTTTGCGCCGGTCACGGAGGTCGATGCGATCCATGACGGCTCACTCGATCGGATCGCACAGTTGATCGCCGAGGGCTATGTGAAGCTCGCTCTGCGGCTGGTGGCTGAGCTGCAGATGGAGTTGGCTGGACGGCGCCGGTTTCTCATCCTTTACGAACGGCGCAGCACGATGGCGCTGGCGTTCGGCGCAAACGACGAGATCCGCAACGTCGTCGCGGACCGCTCGTGGGACGGCGCGTTCGATCACTACTGCGGGATCGCGCTGGCCGGGCATAGCAGCAGCGTGGAAGCGCTGATTGCGCGCGCCGCTGCGGCGTGCGCATCGGTCGACGCAGCAATCGAAGAAATGAGTCACGCGAGCGCGTGACAAACAGGAGGCTCCATGATTGAAAACCTCACCCTCGCGCAGAAGGTCATCAAAGTGCACACCATCGATCCACTCGAGAAGCACACTGTGGTGGTGCTCGAACGCATCGGCGATGCCGGCGAAGAGTTCCGCTTCGCCATCGAGCCGGGCCAGCGGGTACCGAAAAAGTGGCTCGGGATCATCCTCGATCTGATGCGGGGGCGGACGCTGCAGGACAAGTATTTCGCCTTCGCTGTGACGGGCGATCCCGATCTGCGCGTGCACGTTTCGGAACGGGCCAACATGGAGGATCACGTCCATTGGGTGATGTTGAACATCGACATCGGCTACACGGTCACGGACCCGCGCATGGTCGTCACGAGCCGGAGATACGATCCGGTGCGAAAGCTGCGGGAAGAGGCCGCACGGCTGTTGCAACGCGATGTGTCGTGGCGAAACTGGAACAGCGTCCGAGACAACGTTCACGATGTTGCCCGCGACATCGTGGCGGCGAATCGCGATCCGCTCAACCGCTTTGCGAGCCAGTACGGCTTTCGCGTTCACGATCTCGACCTGGCACTTCTGATCGATGACTCATTCATCATCGACAAGAAGACCCGGGCGACGGTCACGGTGCAGGAAGAAGTGCATCGCGTCACCTCGGAGTTCGAGCGGAACAAGATGGTCGAGGAGGCGCGTACGTCGGAGCTGCGCGACCAGCAGACGCAGACGACACTGGTCAGGGGCCAGACGCATGAGCATCAACGGATCGCGCTCAGAGAAGTGCAGGAGCTTGAACGCGAGCATGTCCACTCGGTCATCGAGGGGCGCCGCCGCCTGGAGAACATCTACAACGCCGCTACCGACGCGGCGACGACCGTTCTCGAAAAGGTGGCGGATTCGATCAATACCCCGGAGCAGCTCAGCGAAGCGCTGCAATCCTTCTACACCGCGGTTGGTCAGACGCGCGCGCTCGTCGAGGGCGAAACGACGGGAGCGGAGATGGCGGTTGATGGGCGGCCGCCTGTGCGCCGCATCACGGCCGGGCAGTCCGGCGTTGCCGCCGTCATTGTCGACATGCTCACGAATACGGAACGGATGCCGGTCGAGATCGCCACGAAACATCAGTTGCAGTCGGCCATCCTCCATCTCATCGCGGAATTGATGCTGAACGGCACGGCCGATGCCGAGACGGTGACGCTCTACGGCCAGCGCGTGGCCGACCTGCGCGCGCACGCCTCGCTGCCGGTCGATCAGTTCGACTATCTCAAACGTTTCGCCGACGTCGACCGCCTCCGTGCGGCGCTTTGTTGAGGTAGCGATGAGCGAAGCAGCCGAGAATGTCGTGGTGCCCCAACCGAAGTCCGTAGATAGTGAGGCAGGCCCGGACGCGGCGTTATCGAAACAGGTGCCGCCGGGTATCGCGGGGCAGCAGCCGCCAATCGAGATCCTGCGCCCAGAAGAGCCACCGCAACCTGACAGGGAAACGAAGCAGCCGGCAGCCAGCGGCTGGGTTCCAGCGGTGGACCGTAACCCGGAGCCGGTGGAGCGCCCTGCCGCGCTCAAGGTCGTGATCGGTTCAAACGCTTCCGGGCAGAACATGTTCGCGAATAACCTGTACCAGTTTGCCGCGCCGGCGTCAGAGGTGATGTTTTCGGCCGATCTCGCATCGCGGATAGGGGACGCTGCCGAACGGGAACTGCTGGCCGTGGTCACGATCGATTCCGACTTTGCTGCCTGTGTCCGGGCGGCACTGGAGAAGCAACGCGTCGTCCTGATCAGCGGCGCGGCGCACAGTGGAAAGGGGACGGTGGCGAAGTACCTGGCGGCCGAGCTGGCATCGCGACAGGGGCTCACACAGGAGACGTACGTCGTCGGTCCGCTGGAGAGCCGCGTCCGTGTCCTGCCGCGCGCGCTCGCTGCCGACGGGAACTTCGGCAATCGCGTCACGATCTTCACAGACGCGTTCGAGAAAGAACACAAGGATCTCCTCAATTTCTTTTCTTCCGATTCCGCAGCTTGGGAGGAACTCCGGACGTCGCTGGCGGCGAATGACGCCTACTTCATCTTCACTACGTCACACACGCGGATGAACGCGTTCCGGGACCGGTTACGCGTGAATGCATTCGAAGTAGCTCCCTGGCCTGAGCTGATCGCGACCTCTATCGAACGAAAGCTGGCGTGGCTGGAGTCGCAGCCTGCCGGACGGAAGGAGAAGGTGCATGAGGTCCGCGAAAAACGCGAGGTCATTGCCGCGAAGCTACAAACGATTCCCCGTATCGCGTCGATGATCGACGACTACGTCGGCGGCGGCGAACATTTCGACGTAGTGCTCGAGCGTCATGCATCGGCTTCCCCTTCGTTGCTGGACGATCTGCAGACAGACGTCGACGCCTGGTGTTTCGCGCTTACGGTGGCGATCGCCGAGACGGCGGAGAAGCCGCTGCCATGGTCTGCATTCGAGCGTCTGCGTCGCTCGTTGACCAGTCACATCAAAGACGATCGAGAGCTGATTCCGCCGCTTGGCATCAGACGCCCCGGACTGGTGGCCGCGCGCGGACAGCGTCCCTCCACCGCGTGGCTGAGCGACAAGCCGCTCTTTACCCGCTGCCGAGCTGTCTTCCGTGAAGATGCGTCGGGCGCGCACGTGGTGGCATTCACCGATCCGGACTGTGGTCGGGGTATCCGGAAGTCGCTGCTCGACCACCACCGCCGCCTGCTTTTGATGCTCGCGCCGTTTCTCCGCCGTATGGCGGAGGGAGCCGACGTTCCCGATTCGCTCCATTCGATCGCCGCTTACACGCTCGGCAGCATCGGCTCGATTGATCCGCCCGAAATCAGTTTGCCGCTCCTGTCGGTCGAGAGCGGATGGGTTTCGGAGGGCCAACCACGCTCGCTGATTGGCCAGCTCGTTCGCGGAGCGCTCGGCGCGAGCGACGAACGGTACCGCGGCGCAGTTCTCCGAGCGCTATCGCGCATCGCGAAGGTTGCTCCAGAGTCGTTGGACGACGTCGCGGCAGCGCGTCTGAGGACGGCGATCGACGCCTATTCGCAGCTCGGGAAGTGCCCTGACGCCAAACCGATGGTGCAGTTGCGCGAGATCGCAGCGTGTCACTGCGTGCCGGCTCTCACGCGCGCGTATGAGCACTTCGTCGAGGTCGATAAGGCGAACCGCGAGCAGGTGGCCGTCCGATCGCAGAAAGCATTGGACGAGGCTCGCGACCGCGGCCGCATGCACCTCGGCCTGGGTCTTGCCGATCTCGCGATCTGCGACGTCGTCGCGCGGCCCCTCCAACAAGCCATCGCCCGACTCTCCCTCGACGACGTTCATGCGGTTACCGCCATGCGCGATTGGCTCTCTGTCGGAGGTGCGGAGATGCGCCTCCTTGTACCGTACCTGTTCCTTATCGACGGCGGCGTTGCCGACTGGCTGGAATACTTAGCCACGGGGGCTGGCGGCGATGGATCGAAAACGACCAATGATGTCGTCTTCGAGGCGGCTGCGAGCCGCCAATTCCAGCACGAACTCGCCGGATTCCTTTGCGATGTCTACGGCGCGATTCGAAACAACCCGTCGATCTCTGTCGACATCCAGGAGGTGCTCGAACGCCGTCTCGCGGAGTGTCTGATCCGCTGGGTGACGACGGCCGCGCCGGCGCCGCAGTTCCGCCACGGGCTGGAGGAGCTCTTTGGCACCCTGGCAGCGGCGCGTGGCGGCTTCATGCGCCGTTGGTTGTTCGCGCTGATCAGAAGGCCAGCATTCACGCAGTCGGAGGCCATGAAGGAGTTCGCATCGGCGGCCCGTCGTCAAATGGACGAGTAGGTGCGCGGCCAAGATGCCGCCGGCGGCCGAAACCGGCCGCCGGCGAAACCGCTCAACCGGAACAGCAGCCCGTGTTCGAGCAGCTGATGCTCAGATTAATCGGTGCGGCGGCGACGAACATCCAGTGGCGCGAGTCAAGCGTGTCGACGGCGGCGACGTCATTGGGCTCGCGGAGAGTGACTGGGCGGCTACTCAGTTTCTCGTAGATGAGGAAGTGGCGGTCGTCGTCCGCGAGCGTGCGGTCGTAGATCCCGTGCTCGGCCATGTTGCCGAGGACGATCTCCGTCGCGGGGGCGAGCCGCAGTGACCGCGGCGCAGAACCATCGCGCGGCTTCACATCAATGGTGATTGCACCATCGTGCGGCACGAGCATCTGCGAGACGATCGCGCTGCCGCCGGGGACGGTGTGCGCGCTGAGTGCACCGTTGCGCAGCCGGAGCCGTACGACCGCCTGCGCCGTCTCGGGATCGATCTCGAAGTTCGGATCGATGCGTTGGAGCTGTGGCAGCAGACCGTCGTGCTGCGAGGTGTCGAGCGTCCCGGCGACATCGGCCGCTTCCAGTGTGAGATCGCACTCAGGTAACGCGTAGATTCCGCGTTGGGTTTGCTCGTCCTCTGACCACCCGACCGCGGATTGAACGGCTTCCGGATCGACGATGAGCTTCGGATAGTGCGGCGCGATGCCGCCGCCCGGATCTCTTCCGTCGGGAAACAATGCTTGACGGGCTCCCGCCTCGCGATAAAAGCACACCAATCCCACGAATTGCACCTTATAGGGCATTACGACCTCCTTCGTTTGTTATCTGCCGATGATTTGGACGGCCGCCCACATACGCGGCGGCGGATCCGGCCGATGGATCCACTCGATCTGTGTTTCGCGCAACGCGTCCGCGGGTGAACGCCGCTGCGCGAGGAAGGTATGAAAGCGGGGGAAGAATTCGGCTGCGAGCGTGTCATCGATTGGCCACAGCGTGGCGGCGACGCTCGGTACGCCGGCGGTGAGGAACGCACGTGCGACGCTGATGCTCGTCTGGCCGGGCCGCTGCCGTCCGCGCGCGGTGCCGCAGGCCGCGAGCACTACCGCGCGTGTCCGCGAGAAGCGCATTGCGGCGATCTCCGCCGCCGTCAGTCTGCGGTCGAAGCCGTCGCCGCGCAACGTGATGAGCGCCGCGTCGTTCGATTGATCCGGAGGGGCGGCGTGACCGACGAAGTGCACGACATCAGCATTCGCAGCGCGCGTTTCAAATTCGGATCGGTCGCCGCCGTGTGGAAAGAAATCCACAGCTCCGCCGTATGCCGCGACGACGGCATCCGCTTCCCGCTGCGCCGACGACAGCGTTTCTGCCCCTGACGTCGTTGCCCCTTCCATCAGCAGCAGCCGCGTGCTTTTCGCCGGAGTGTCCGCCGACCTGGTGCCGAGCGTCCATGCGGCGCTCGGTGCGGAGACGACGGCATGATTCTCCAGGAAGAAGTGGCCGCGCCTATCGACGAGTGCGCCGAACGGCACGGCGTCGAGGATCGTATCGGGAACGAACACCACCTTTGCGGCTGTATGGATTTTTGCCTCAACAGGACCGATGAGGTCCTGATACAGGCGCGACGCGGTGCGGCGCAATTGAGCGGAGTTATTGGTCGAAGCGGCGGTCACCACCGCGTCGGAAGCCAGGACCAGTGCGTCGCGCGAGACCAGCCGCTCGACGGATTGAACGCCCTTCTCATCGATGAGGAAAATGATCAGTCGGTCGGCAAGCGTCGCGTACTCGATCACAACATAGCCGTGCTCCGCGATAGGATGGCTCAGCGGTGTGACGTGGTCTGCGGCGCTGATGCGCGAACGCTCCGCGTATGAGAAGGCGCCGTTCACGTCGCCTCGGCGTGATGCAAGCGAAATCGCTTCTTCGTAGAGTTCGGCCGCCACCGCGAACGTGGCAAAGCCATCATCCGCGGTGCCCACTGCGCGGCGTTGCGCTTCGATCTCGCGAATGGCCTCCTCGAAATCGGCCGAAGCTTCGTCGGTTCGTTTCACGGCAGCGAAGGCTCGCCCGCGTTGGAGCAGCAACTCCGGGAGAAACATCCGCCGGCCCTTCGCGCGGTGAAAGTCGATTGCCTGTGTCAGCAGGGGCAGCGCTTCTGCACGGTTCTGAACGAGCAACGCCTGCACGGCCAGCGAGTCCGCCTCGACACGCTCGCGGCTGGCGCGATCGTTAATGAGGTGTATGAACCCGGCGGCATGGTGGAGATCAGCGCCGGCGGCCCCGCGGTCGCCAATCCGCGCTTCGACGCGAGCGCGGTCAAGCAAGGTCTCCGCCTGACCGAGGTTGTCATTGACACCGCCCATTGCTTCGAGGCGGAGGCCGAGGAGGGATACGGTTACGGGCCAATCGCGATTGAGAGCGGCCCCACGCGCGGCAGCGTCGAGCGCCACGCGGACGCGCAACGGCTCGCTTCGTCCGAGCGCCTGCAGCGCGACGACGCGATGACTCCACGCGAGGCGGCTCTCGCCGAGCCGGTCGTAGACCTCGGCCATGATGTCGCGGACGGAATTCGCGTACGCGAGCTCGCCGAGCCGTTCGAACGATGCAACGCTGCGGGAGAGAACGTCGATCGCATCGCCCCAGCGGCCGGCCGAGGCACGCGCCAGGCCGAGTTGCCATCCCACCTGTGCCTTGTAGGCGAGATACTCGGCGGGCGCCGAGGCATACAACTGCTCGAGCGTTACTCCCGCTTCGCCGACGCGTCCCTGATCGTATGCGGTGTTCGCTGCAAAGTAAGCACCGAGTAGCGCGACCGGACTGCCAGCGCGCTCGAAACCGCGACGCGCATCCCCGAACATCGCCTCCGCCGCGGCCGGCTGGCCTGAGCGATAGAGGCGTTGCGCTTCGCGGAATCGCAGGTGAGCCTCGGCGAGAACTGCCTTGCTCGCTGCGTCCGAGTGATCGATCACATCGATGGCGTCGGCGAGCATTTTCTCTCCGTGCAGCCTGAGGACGTCGGCGAATGCGCGCGCCACGTGGAGATGTCTTTCGGCCGATGGGTCGCTGTTCCTTGTCGCTTCCGCCCACCGGCCGAGAATCTCGGTCTCACCCCACACTCGCGCTTCCTGGGGATGTTCCCGCGCCAGCGCACGCGCCGCGGTGGCATCGTTCTGCAGCGCTGCGTAGCGCTGCATCAACTCTTCGCGAAACCGAGTCAGGGGAGCCAATTCATGAAGATGCTCGCGAGCCTCCTGCGACCATTGTGAATTGGCGTCCCGGGACAGGTACAGCTCCCAAGCGGTACGCGCCTGATCGCGCAGCCCGAGGCGTTCGATGATCAGTGCGCGATTGAAAAGGGCCTCCTGCGATTGAGGGTCGATGCGGAGAGCGGTATCGGCGGCGGCCAACGCCTCCGCGAGGCGTGCGCCGTCGCCTGTCTGCACTGCTGCCGTGTAGCGAATCGCGGCGAGATCGCTCCACAACTGTGCATCGCCGACCGTGGCCGCAGCCGTGGTGAGTTCGTTATCGGCTTCGCTCACTTCACCTGCAAGCAGATGGGCGACGGCGGCGGCGTGACGGCCTTTCGCCGACGTGTCTGGGGCGGTCTCCTTCAGCACCTCGCCGGCGACACCCATCAACTGCAAGCGTTCCGGGTCCTTCAAATCATTACCACGCGTACTCGAGTGGAGCGGTGCCCATGCGAAGCCGCCCGAAAGCCGGGGTTCAATGTATCGCTCATCCCGCGGCGAGGCCGCGACCAGGCGTCGAATGCTGCGATTGACGTGACGGCCGGCGATCGTGTGGTACGCGAGGAACGCGATGCCTGCTAATGCTGCAGCCGCCAGTGTCAACCACCACGGCGAGACCGGATGCGGATGCATCTTCGGCGGCGGCATCACGGCCACAACTCCTTCGCGATCGACTCGCGCGCTCTCGGCGGCCACTTCGCGGCAGTCTTCGCAATCTCGAAGGTGTTCGACCGTCATCTCCAGTTCCGTCCCCGAGAGGTTGCCAGCCACGAACGCGGCAATCACCTCCGGTTCGAGACAGCGACTCTTGTGGGCCGTCATGAGCTCTCCTCCTGTCGGGCCCCTACTGCACTCTCATCCGTTTCCGACGGACGCGGGTCGCCGTTTTTCCAATCGAAATCGAGAACGACGGAATCGCTGCCGATCAATGCTGCGACGTCGTCCGCACCGACGCCGCCCACGTTGAGTTCCGCGCGGAGCGCCTCGAAGTGCTTGCGCAGACGCCTGTAAAGCGCCTGTTGATCGGCGTGCAGTGCGCGCGCAATTTGCGCCACGGTCATTTCTGCATGGAAGCGGAGTTGGAGGAGAACTTGATCGGCCTCGGCCTGTCGCAGGATGAAGGCACGGATGATTGCCGAAATCTTTCGGGCCATGTCGTCGTGGACACGATCGTCGGCAGTATCACGCGCAACGACGTCAGCCGCAGCGGCGATGTCGACCTTCACGCGGCGCGAGCGCGGCGGCAGGCGCGCCGCCAGGCGTTCCAACTCGGCACGCGTCACATCGGGATGATTGTCGGCGAGTAGCACGAGCGCATCATCCATTGGCCGCCGGTCGCGGTAGAGAAGACGCTCCAGAGCGACTGCGACGGTCCCAAGACGCTCCGCTTCGGCGGACGGGCGCCATTTACCCCACTCCCGATTGCGGTGGTCCAACAAGAGACGCGTGATGACCGCGGCGATATAGACCGGAAACGAGCTTCTGTTCTGAAACGCGCGAATGACGGCGTAGTCGTTCTCGACGAGCCGAAGTTTCACAATGGCCGCGAATTCCTCCGTTGCGTCGGCGTCCATTCCGCGCCGCCGGCATATCGAGGCGATGATCTGCTCGATCTCCGTCAATTGTTGCAATAGAAACTGGCGTGGTTCGGACATGGACTTTGTTTACGGCAGCCCTCACCTGACCGCCGCGCACAACGGCCCTGTGGCTCTCGCGGAAGTCGCGAGAATACACCACTCCCGTCATCCCTGTGCCTTTCTGGAACGATGGGCTGCCGTACTGCTATCCGCCCCGACGAACAGCACAGGAGTTCCCCACTCCGTGCGCTCTTTACCGGGCGAAAGGTAAAGACGACGCCGTCCTTCCCCAACTGCCTCGTCAATGGAACGGCCGTCGCACAATGCGCCGTACAGTTCCTCGGCGAACATATTTGCCGCGTCGTCTCTGATCGTCGATTGCATCGCCACTACAGTCGGCACGCCCGCCGCGACCATTGCGCGCGCCGGCGCTGCAGTGTGTGAGGACGCAATGCCTCGTCCACCGTGACAGCAGTTTAATATCACCGTCGACAGAGGACCGTAGCTTCGCAGAAGTAGTCCCAACTCGTCTCCGCCGACGCGATGCACGTGCCTCGCACCGTCTTCCATGAGCAGGGCGCTGGTACCCGTGGATGGATTGTGCGTGCCGTGACCGATGAAGTGCCAGACGTGGAACGGACGGGAGGTATCAGCCGCAGCTCGCAGCAGACGACGAAGCGTTTCAAGCCGGCCGTCGGGCGCGAAATGGAGCTCCACCAACCCCAGCACGACCAGTGTCCCCAAGGCGGCTTCAAGCGCGGCTCGCTCGCTTCCGGTATCGAGGTTCTCCATACCTTGCGGCGAGCTGACCGTGACGAGCACACGCAGCGGCAACGTGAACTCCGCTACCGGCGGTGGAGCGGCTTTGAGCTGGACCGCGCGAGCGAGCGACGTCCCGCGGCGCAACGCAACGAACTCGCGGCCATCGTGCAACAGTTCCCAACGCTCGCTTGCAAGCGGGCCGGCGTCATCGAGCAGCAGCTGGTAACGAACGGCCGTGCCGGGCGCTACATCCAACACGTCCTGGGCGGCGGAGGAGAGCAGCGCCTGATAAAGCCGGTGGCCGTACTCAAGAACGGAGGCGTCGGACGGCAACAAACGGAATGCATCGGCACCATTTGGGGAGATCGGAATGTCGACCGCGGCATACGCGCGTGGAGGTGCGATTTGGATCAGATCGAACGCTGAGGCGTGCTGATTGAGGAGGGCCGAAATCGCAGCGGTAATCGACTCCACCTCGTCCGCGAAGGACTTACGCCACCGCATTTCCATAATCTCCGCCGCGTCCCTTCTCGTGCAACGGACGAGTGGCTCAAGATCAGCAGCGAGCAATTCGATGCGACGCGCTGAAGGCGACGCACCGCGACGATCGAGCACAGCCGACACGCCGCGGATCCACCGGCGGAAGCGTTCGTATTCTGCAGCGGCGGCAAGCTTCACCTGAGGCGCGAGCTCCAGAACGCTGCTGATTCTTCTGCCGTCATTCACGCGTGTGAATCGTGCTCCTGCAGCTCGGGCGAGCGTGTCGCTCGCGAGCCGAGCCAGTACCGCATCCAGCTTCGAGCAAACAGGTGCCGTCATTTCAACCTCAATGCTTCTTCAAGCGCGACTCCAGACTTCCTGTATTGATCCGAAGACGCAACGTGGTACGGCGGTTGATCGCTTCACAATCGGCCGACTCCTCGCGGCAGAGCGGGTGTGAATCAGCGTAGCCGACCGCGACGACGTTGTATTCCGGCGATTGCAGTTGAATCGTGCGGAACTCGTAAACGACCGATGACGCGCGCCGGGCACTCAGATCCCAGTTGTACAAGAACGCATCACGGCGATCGGCGCGGCGCGACACCTGCGAGCGATCGGCGTGCCCCTCCACGATGACCTCGACGTCGGAGCGGTCGACTTGAGGAACTTGATCGAGTCCATTCTTCAAATCGCCGCCGAGGCGGAGCAGCGCATCGCGCTCCGCGGCGCTCGTGATGTACGTGCCATTGACGGGAAAGTGGATGTAGAGATCGATGCAGGTGTCGTCGCCGCAGTCGCGAAACTTCGCGCCAAGCGCTGGTTGACGCTGAATGGCGAGCTTCAGGCGACGGTGAATGGCCTCGGCAGCTTCCCGCACCTGCGAAACCTTCACGTCGCCGGCGTGTGACTGGTATGCGGCCGATAGCAACGTCAGTCCTCCAAATGCGGCCAGGAGGAGTGCCGAGAACAGGTCGACGAATGCCGGCCATGGGTTCGTACGCGCTCTCATCGATGCCGCCAAAAGAAAAGCCAGCTCCAGAGCGTGATCTGTTTTGGCGCTTCATTCCGGCCTCGGAGCACTTCGAGGATGCTGCCGAGGAGTTGGAGCTCTTCTGATGATCTTTCCTCCGGCGACGCCGATGCGGCGACGACAGGCGTGCGTTGGAGTTCCTGTTCCGCCGTCCGCAGTGCCTGCACGATGGAGCTCACTTCGATTCCGAGTTTCTCCATGTCGGCGCGGATGGCCGGGTAGCGATCCCGCACGAAGTCGGCAACTTCTTCGACGACCGCGGAGACTTCGCGGCGGGCAGTCTCGATTGCCGTGGCGATCGGCTCGGTGAGGCTGGCCTGCGCCCCTTCCGTCACTCGGCGCAATTCGTCCGCCGCCTCGCGCAACGCTTCGTTGGTACGCTCGACCTCCTGGCGGCTTTGGTAGACGAACTCGCTTAATTCGCGCTGCATGTCCCCATGGACGACGGTGGCGAGCCTGCGCCACTCGCCCAGCGACTCTTCCGCGAGTTTCGCGAACACCGGCTCGATCGAGCTGGCGGTCCGCTCTGCGAATGCGGCCGGCAAGTGCTCCAGATCGGCGCCGGCCGCAGCGACGGACCTTGCGATGTCCGCCGCCGTTCCGAGCGCCTGCGCCGAAGCCGTTTCGATCGTGTCGAGCGACCGTTGAAGCGGATCGGAAATCAACGTTCTACCGTCCTGCCCGAGCCGTTGCCATTCGTCGGCCGCACCGCGAACCGCCTTGTAGACGCCGGCGATGTCCTCGCCGGTTTGATGCACAAATTCCTGGTGAGCCTGACGCAGCTCGCCGCCGAGCTCCTGCGATAACGTTTCCCACGTCGCGGCGGCATCGGTCGCGAGCCGCTCGAACATCGGCCGCATCCCGGCCACGAGTTGCTGAATCAGTTCCTCCGGCAGCCCTTCGGCCGAGGTACGCACGCGCTGCAGCACGTCCGCGATTCCGTTCGCATTCTCGACATGTTCGACGAACGACTTGCCGA
This sequence comes from Thermoanaerobaculia bacterium, assembly GCA_034663965.1. Lineage (GTDB taxonomy): Bacteria > Acidobacteriota > Thermoanaerobaculia > Gp7-AA8 > Gp7-AA8 > JADGNZ01. The sequence goes on from JAXDIO010000154.1 coordinate 57,992, forward strand.
GTTGGTCGAGCAACTCCTTGTGAAGCTGCTGCACGCGTTCGGTATTGGCGAGTACCTTCGGGGTGGACTTCAGCAACTCTTCCAGTCTTCGGGAGGTATTGGTCATCGCGTTCGCACTCTCGCGGAGATGCCCGGTGGCCTCGATGAAGCGTTGCGTGCTGCGATCGATCTCGCCGAACTGAAGACGGACGAGCGAGAGCGATTGATCGAGGCGTTCGCCAAGTGCCGACACGACCGGCTGAAGATGCTCGGATACGGTTTCGCCGAGCGTGCTGACCGGCCGCATCGACTCGGCGATCGACGACGCGATCGTCTCCGCGAGCGTGCGGCTGACCACGCCGCGATGCTCGAGCGCGCGCGTCGTCGCCTCGCTCGCAGCCCGGTGCAGGCGCGCGACCGGCCCTCCGAGGGCGAGCTGAAAGACGAGCATCAGCATCAGTCCTACGAATCCCACCGGGAACGCTTTGGCCATGCTCTCGGCGAGGATTCTGCCGATCTGCGCGAGCACGTCGCCCCGCACATGCATGGTTCGGGATGCGAACTCGAACACGCCGAAGAGCGTGCCGGCGATGCCGACGAGAAGGAGCATGTTGGTCCTGTCGGCGACCTCACTGATGAGGTTCTCCACCTCCGCGTCGAGGCGATCGGAGTAGTCGGTGATCGGAACGATGAAGCCGCGCTCGCCGAGGTTTGCGCTGTCGCGGATGAATCGCGAGAGGACCGCGGCGGCTCCCGTGGCATCGGCTGCCGTCGGATCCCATGTGCTCAGCGCATCCGTCTCTTCGTGTAGCCGGAGAATCGAGCGGACGAGATAGGCGACCACCACGACGTGCAGCACTCCGAACGGCCACGCGTCGAACGCGTACGAACGCAGTAGACGCGCCGCAAGCGATGCGACCGCGGCGAGACTCATTTCGCTCCCGTTCGTCCGTGGCAGAGATCGAGGGCGGCCAGGGGGATGCGGCGGCGATCCTGTCGCACCTCGTCAAAGAACGTCGACACCAGCGAATCCAGGCCGAAGATGCGATGCGGTTGCGTGACCGGATCACTCGTGGCGATGGAGTTGATGAGAGCATCGGCCCCGGATGGGGTTGCGCTCGTCTGGTGCGAGCGGTCATAGCGGCTTTGGGCCGTCCACGTCACCGTGAGCGGGTTCGTGGCGCACGGCCGCTGCGGGCCGCTGCCGCAGCGCAAGGTCAGATCGAACGTCTCGTTCTCACCGCTCATGGCGTGCTTCGACGATGCGATGAACGACGTTACGGCCGACTGATCGGCGGCTGTCGGCGCGATGAAGTCGAATTCGAACGCCGGCACCTGCAGGATGCCGACACAGCGTGAAGCTCCGCGAACCCGTCGCGCCTCGAGGCTGAAGTAGCCTTCGTTCTGGCCGGGTCCACAGTCGATGGAAATGGTCCGGCCGTTCAGCGCCGCATCGAGCGTTCCGCTCATCTGTTTTTCCGCGGACTCGCTGAACCGCGTCCACTCCATCGGAGGGAGATAGCCCGGGTAGAGCTCCATCGCCGGAAACGCGGACAGCGGACCCGTGGCCTCGCGGACCGACGAGATCGCGGCAATGCCATTCTCCTGCATGCGCTCGTGCAGCGCGGCGATGACGCGGCGGCCGAGATCATCCGAATGTGCGATGACGATCAGCAGAATGCCGCGCGGCCCCGTGTAGTCGAACATCAGGTCGCCCTCGCTGTCGCTGCGTGCATTCGAGATGGACACGTGCTGCGAGACCTCGCCGAACACTTTCTGAAGACTGGCGGTGTTGTCGAAATCTGCCACCGCAACGGGCTTTTCGGTGAAGAAGATGCCGGCGTGCCGCACCCACAGCGGAACGATCCAGAGGCCCGGCTGCGGCGCAACCGTGGACGTCTGTTCCAGGTGCATCGCGTCGCGTAATGCGCGCGCGACGCATGCCGCGTCGACGCCGCCCGCGCACGAGCCGCTTCCCGATCCCGCCGCCGCGACACCGTCGGTGATGATGAACGTGAGATCGTAGTCGTGAGACGCGGCCACGGCTTCGTGCAGTGTCGTCCGGCCGGAGGGCTTGTAGTCGGCGGCGAGCCCGCTGAAGTTTCGCGACGCCAGAATTCCTCTGCCCGCGTCGAATTGCGCGAGCCTCAGTTCCGTGATGTTGATCGCGGAGTCGCGAATGCGGCTTACCGATTGATCCAGCCAGCGCAGGATTCCGAGCACCGAGGGGCGTACGCCAAGCATCGAACCGGAAGAGTCGAGAAGGATTTGCACGCGTGCCGGCGCAATGTCCGCGACCGCTCCGGGACAATAAAGGACTGGCTCGGCCAACGTGATGATGTCGGCCGACGGTTCGGGCGGCGGCGCTGTCGAAACGACCGCGGTCGACGGCCCCAGCGCCGACGACACGATGAGAATGATGACGATCAATACGATGACCGCGATGGCGAGCCCCGCGTATCTCATCGCACGCTCCCGCGCGGCCGTGTGAGCGCCTTCGACCACTCCATCTCCAGGATGATCTGCAGCGGTCCGCGCTTCATCCGCGGCGTACCGCGACCGCTGATTCCATCGCGCACCTCACGCAGCAACTCTCCTTCCGTCGGATAGGGGAGTTGACCGTTCTTCGCGCCGAGACTGTTTTCGAGCCGCGTCTGCCACGCGCGAGAACCCGGCGCAGGAGCTTCGTCGAGATGAATGAACAACGGGGCTTTGGAGGTGCTGGCGAGGTCGAGACCGTCAACGTCCAGCGGAACCCCTTCACCGACCAGAAACGACCACGGCTGGTGTTTTCCGGCGACGGTCATCGCGCGTCCTGCCGGGAGTTTGGCGAGGAGGACCAGTTCCTCACCCAATTCGTCGATGGTGGCTTGCGCGGTGACGTTGTTCAGGGCGCCCGCCACGACGAGATGCTTCGAGCTGGGGAACTCCGAAAGAGGCGCTTTGTCGTACAGCGACAGATGATGATCGCCAATCGCGGCGACCATTTCGGTATAGACGTCGTGATAGACCGTTTTTGGGTTGACAGAGCGAGTCTCTGGACTGAACGCCTCGATGAGATGCCAGCCGTTGCCGATCAGGACAACGCGGATCGGCTCGTCCTTGCGCGCCTCGTCCGCGCGATACGACGCGATCATGACCCGAAGGAACTCGAACGCGACGGTCGCGAACTGCGCGACGACCCGCTCTGCCTCGACTTTTCCGTATCTCTTCGCGGCGTCGCCGACTGCCACGGCATCGCGCAGCGTGTTCGGATCTTCGATACGAAGCGCCTTCGCCAGCGCTTCGATACACCCCTCGCCGGCATAACGGAGGGACCCCATCTGCCGCGAATCCATCACGCCGTCAGGAAGGTAGGAGAAGAGCGCGACGTCGAGCGTGCCGCCGCCCATGTCCGCGACGAGAAACGTCTCGCCGTTGAAGCTGCCGAAGGCGTTGACGCACGCGCGCGACTCGTTGATTGAGGATCCGGTGGTGACGGAAAGTCCGGTCAGCAGCGACAGTTGCGCCGCGAGTGCGTCGAGCATCTGGCGAAACTGCGTTCGCGCGGCGTATTCAAACGCGAGTGGAAATGCGAAGCCGATCTTCACCGCGGTCACGCGCGCCGGCTCGAACGCCGCCATGACCAGCGGCAACGATTGCAATACAAGTTCGCTGAGATACGCGAGGCGCGTGGGCGTATAGCCTTCCTCGCTGACGTCATCGCTGTCCCACTTGAAGTGCGTCACCGGCGGACGGTTCTTCCCTGCCGGGTGGGTCGCGCTCCAGCGGACGAGATTGATTCGTTCATGACCGACCTGCCAGAGCTCCGACGGGACGATGTACGGGTCGACCGCCTTCGCCCGATAGGCGGGGCCGGGCAGAAACGCTGCGATCGATTCCGCTTGCCTCCACGCATCGTTGTCGGCGAGCCACAGCGCGTGCTCGGCGATTTGCCTGGGATTGATGCCATGCGTCTCCGCCCGCGGCGCCAACCGGCGCTGATGCTGGCGCTGCGGCGGCTGCCAGTAGATGACGGTGTTGGTCGTGCCGAAGTCGATCGCCATCGACACATTGGCCTCGCCATGTTCGTCGTCGGACGGCTGCCGCTGCGGCAGATACGAAACGCCTGTCATCGGATCGGCGAACGATCGCACGGTGACGGAGTCGGGCATGCCCTTCTCGGTCATCGACAGGGTGGGCAGCACGTCCTTGCCGCTGCTGCAGGTGACGGCGTAATTGCCGGCGGCGCCGTCGATGAACGCGCGGAACCATAGCCAGCGTGGTCCGACCACCGACGGATCAGGAAAAAGGCCGACGCCCAGCTGCGGCGCCCGCTCGATCGACAATGTCTTGTAGAAGCGGCTGAACGGTTTCGGCCAGCCGTGGATCGCCACGTCGCGGAATTCGATCGACGACTGCTCGTCCACGGCCCGCACTTCCGGCAGCTGATCGCGCACCATCGCATCGCTCCACTCCGGCCGGATCGGCGAGCCGCTGAACGCCGCAAATTTTCCCGGCACGAGCAGCTTCGGGAAAAAGATCGACATCAGTTGCACGACGTCGACGCGGCGGTCGACGAAGCGCAGGCGCAGAAACCGCCGGAATCGGTCGCCACCGATGGCGGTCCAGTTCCATTCGAAGAGGACTTCACTCCCATTCACGATGGGCGGAGGCGGCAAGGTGAGATCCGGCATCGCCGGGATCTGCTCCGGCGACCAGATGACTGCGACGTTTGCGTTCCGCAGCCAGATGCCGAAGTTGCTCAGAGGCAGCTGCTGATCGCGGTTCGTGCATTGTCCGTTGGAGCAGGTGATCCGGACGAACTTGTCGTCGACGTCGATCGGCGATGCGTCATGCTCGTGCAGGAGCAGCGTGCCGCACGCCGCGCACGACGGGATGTATGGCGGAATCTCAGTGACGGAATCGCTCCGCACCGATAGCTGGATCGCGGTGAGCGGCGGGGTGTCGCCATCGTTCCGCTCCCACGTAACGCGGTGGAGAATCGGCACCTCGACGTCGCGGCCGCCGGGCGCCCGATGCGACGCCGCGGCAGGCGTGAACTCGCGTTGAAGTACGTCCGCGATCCGTGGGGCGAACGACGATGCCTCCGCTTTTCCGTGGAGAGTTTTTAGCGCGACGAACAACAGGTGGAGAAAATCGCGATCGTTATCCTTCATCTGCCCGCGCCACCGGTCCAGATCGTCCTCAGCAAAGTCCGGCAACGGACGGACGATCACGGTAGGGCTCAACACGCCGACGACCTGCTTCAATGATTTATGGCGCAGCCATGTGACGTTGCGAATCCCGAAGCGCTCGGTGACGTCGAGCAGTGGCCGCCGGAGTGGTTCCGGCTCCACCGAAAGCTGATCGAGGAAGAAGAGCCGCAGCAGCACTCTCCACGCTTCGATACGCGTGTGCCATGTCTTTGGCCGCTGGTCGGGTTGCTGCTCGAGCGTCCACAGGTACGCGAGGTCCTGATGCAGAAGGTGCGGGATCGATTCAGGCAAGACGCTTTTTACTTCCCACGAACCGCCGACGATTTCGTTATATCGCGCCATGTCACACCGCCTTTCTCAGCAGGAAAAACATCAGCACGGCGGCGGCGCGCCGGGCCGTTTCGTCGGCGGAAACGAACTGCTTCGAATCCCATGTCGTACCGGCCACGATCTGTGGCCACCCGACGCGCGTGAAGTGCCTCGGCCATACCGCGTGTGTCGTCGCCAGCCGCGGCAGCACGTCGCCGACCCCCCACTCATCGCCTTGCCCCGTCCAGAGCGCGGCGAAGTGCGACTGCACGTCCGCCGGAAAGTCCGGTACGCGCTCCCAGCCGCCGGCGGTGTCTTTCGCGATGCGCCAGTAGTGGATGAGGATTTCCGGCAGGTCCTTCCGCCAGATGTATTGGCGGAACGGCTCCTTCGCGATTCGTTCGACCAGGTGCGTCGCCACGGCCATCCGGATCATGGACACGGCGCGCGTCAACTTCTGCCGCGCATCGTTCATCGAGAACGCGGGCTGGAAGTTTGTCACTTCACGGTCTTCGAAACGATCGCGAAACGGCATGACCGTGTCGTTGAGCAGGAAGTGCAGCGCCTTCACTCCTTCCCATACCGGATGGTCATCCTGTTCCGGCCACGGCACGTGCCGCTCTTTCTCGCCTTGCGTCAGCCTGCGCACGCGCGGCCCTTCCGGTCCGCCGACGATACGGTAAAGGTCGAGCTTGTCGAGCGCTTCCTGCGCCGTGCGCATGACGAGAAGCTCGTTCGACTGCAGCCGCACCGCTTCGATCCCCTGCTGCTCGTCGGGCGCGAAGTACTGGCCGAAGAGCACCGCACGGACGCGGCTCTCGACGTTCATCCGGTGCATCAGCGCCTTCACGCGATCGACGATTGGCGCGAGCAGACCGCCGCCTGTCCCGCCGATGATCGAGCCGACGGCAACGGTCGCGGAATCACGGGCTGGTGCGAAAAGACCGTCCGGCATTTGCTCGCGCGCCACGACGGATGACAAGGCAGGCCGTGCGTAGAGGCCCTTCGCGAGGGACTGCTGGCCGCTCTCCCGATCGAAAAATGCCCGCGCCGGATGCTCCCCGGGCGTGTTTTTCAAGCCCGACAGCTTCTCGAACGCGTTCGCCTCCGGCGCGTCGATCTTGAACGTGGTGATCGTCGGCAACTTCACGTTGCCCGCGGTCGTGTTCTGTGCGGCGCTCGTGCGAAGGAGCTCGAGAAAGCTCTTGATGCGCAGAATCGACTTCAGAATCTCATCGGTGTCGACGACTACGATGTCGGGTGCCTCTTCGACGACGCCGAGGAGATAGAGCTGGAGGTAGTAATAGGCGACGAGTTGTCCTGTTCCGCCGATGGCGATGACCTTGCTCATGACTCGCTCCCTTGCGCGATCGCTTTCAGACCGCGCGCGCCCAGCAACCACTCGCAGACGATCCACGCCAGGAGCGTTCCGACGAACGCACCGCCGCTGAGAAGCAGCGTGATCGTCTGCCACTGTGCGTACGCGGCCACTCCCTGACCGATTGCGCCGCCGAGGAGTCCTCGGGCTCCGAACGACATCGACTGGCATGTCGTGTAGCGGGGATCGATCGCGGCGAAGATGCCGCGGCCGAGCGGCGCGAGCCGCGGCAGCCCGACCACCACGAATTCGACGAACAGCAGCGCCACCGTTCCGCCGACCCAGACGCGGGCACGCGCCAGCGTCATCAGCCACCAGCGCCGCCCGAGCAGCATCGTTCCGATCGCGAGGAGAAAGGCCAGCCCGGCGGCGCTGATGACGCCGATCAACACCATCTGCGCGTACGCCTGATCCCACTGAAGGCAGTCAATCCGGCGCGGCGCCGGTAGTGCTGTCTGCGCGGCGATCTCGATGAGCGATAATAGACACAACGACCTAAGAACGATTCGCATCTTTGTCTCCTGCGCCATCGGCATTTGCCGGACGCACGTTGGCGATGACATTGACCAGGACCACAAGAAAGAGGAGCTCGATCAGGTTGGCGATCGAGACGAGGAACTTCGCCCAACTGCTGATCGGGACGATGTCGCCGTAACCGGTGGTAGTGATCGTGTAGATCGTGAAGTAGAGGTAATCGATGAGGTCGAGCTCGCGCGGCAGCGAGCTCGTGCCGACCATCCTGGAAACGTTCATCTGCGTTTCGCGAAGCTTCCCGTCGGCGAATGGCACGGCGACGGTGTGCACGTTCACTTCGACCGTCAGTTTCCGGTCCGTGGTCGGCGCGTCGGCATTGAGCGACGGTTCGAGAAACGACTCCTCGTTGGAGACGCCGTACGACAGCCACCGGATCGATGGCTCGGCGCGCCCCTCTGTGGCCTTGCGGAATTCGTTCTGCAGCAGGAGCATCACCTGATCGGCGCGTTGCTTTGAGATCTCGTAGTTGGAACCGTATGGCGGCGCTGGACCGTTGCGGACGGAGGCATCGTTCGCGTGTCCGCGAACCTCGACGAGGTAGGAGTTCGAGTCCTGGTCGTGCGCGTCCTTGCGAAAGACGCTGCGGAGCGCGTACAGCTCGTGCAGGTTCCACGCTGCGGCCCCATAGACGTCGTACTGTCCCGGATGCGGCACGCCGCACACGCCGAGAGCCTCGAAGCGCTGGCGGCGCGTGTTCATCCCCTCGTTACAGACTTCCTTCTCCAACGCCGGGCTGCCATCCAGTGCTTTATCGAGCTTCTCTGTGCATGCGAGAGTCGCCGCCGACTGGACGAAAAAGAACTTGCGCACCGTGGCCGCGTCACCAGAACTGCAGCCAGACGCCGCGGGCTCCGGCTGCGGCGCAACCGCCGGCTGTGGACCGTTGCTTTTCACGGCGCGCGCTTTTGCACCGGCCAGCCGCGCGGCCCACAGCTCGCCACGTCCATACCGGTCGCTGAATGCGAGCGCGAACGCCAGAAAGTAGGTGATGTGCAGAAATGCGACGACGAGGCCGCAAAGCGCCAGGACCTTGTCGCTGCGCAGTTCGTCGAGGCTACCGTAGCTCCACCGGTTCGAACGGCCGGAGTCTGGCCGCATCAGTCTTGCCGCCGTCCCGACCATGGCCGTGGCGACGATCATGGCCACGCCGAATGCCGCGGCACTCAACACCCAGATCAACGCTGCGGGCGGGCTTGACCAGCGTTCGAAGACAATCCAGGTCCAGACGAATGCCATCTTGACGGTTTCGCAATGCGCCAGTTCGTTGCTGAACCTGGAGTCTGGCCGCTGCTCGCGTAGAACGAGGTAGTCGAGGCAGATGGACAGCGACAGCAGAACGGCTGCGAAAAACGATGCTTCTGTCGTCAGCAGCGCGACGAACGCGACGAGCGTTCCGAGTGCCAGCATGCTGCCCAGAGGCAGCCATTTACGGCGTGATGGAGAAGCGGCCAATACTCCTGGTGCGACGGTCATGCGAGGGTCGACGCCTCCTTCGCGTTACCCTCAGAGACGACCGCGGCCGTCCCTATTTTCGTCAGAGCGGAAGAATTTCGCCGCCGACCGTCACTACTACCGGCACGCCGTCCACTTCGTCCGGGATGTGGAGTGCCGCGGCGGCGCCGGTGACGTTCACCTTCACGCCGTACCCTCCGTCGAGCGTGGCGATACCGATGCCGCAGACTTCCATCTCATCCTGGAGCAGATCGGCGATCTTCGTTTTCGCCGTTCGAGCACGCTCCAGGGTCACTCCGGTCACGGTAGAAATGTAACGCCAAGCTCGGCCAGCACGTCGTCGATCTTGTTGGCATACGTAAGGCCGACATTGCCCGCGCCGCCCAGTAGCGAGCTTGCGAAGAGAAGTCCGATCGGCCGATGGGCGGACCGGCTGAATACCAGGGAGCCGCTGTCGCCGCCCCGGCTGAACGGCTTACCATTTATCGATTCAATCTCGATCTGTCCGTTGAGGCGGATTCGCCACCGGTCGTAATTGACTGCTACGCGGTCCAATTCGAATGCGCTGATGCGGCCGAACGTGGTTCCGGTCGTCCGCCCGATCTTGCAGACCTCCGTATGTTCCTCAGGCTGAGCCGTCACCATCGACAACTTCTCCATTCCTTCCAGTGCCAGCGCGTCGTATTCGACGTCACGCACGAGTCGCGCAAAAGCGCAGTCGACGCGTACCTTCCCACGGTTCAGGCGGGGATACGTGCCGTCGAGGCGCGCGATGACGTCGCGTGGCCGTTCGCCGCCGTCGCTTGGTGAAGGCTGCACGATCTCGTCCTCGTCGTTCCCTTCATCGCTGATCGCCAGCACGTGGTTGTTCGACACGATGCCGATCGTTCCGTCATGTTTGGCGGCGAAGAAACCGAGCGTACCGGCCGTGCAGCGGTGATGTGCCACCGAGGCTCCGATATGGCAACCTGTCGCTGCCGTTGGCGCGGCGGAGCCGAGCGGAAGGATGGCTCCCGTGTAGCGAACGTCGATCTCACCACCGGCTTTCGTGGTGAGCACTTCCAGGTCCTCGCGGATCAGGTCGTTTTCGGTCGCCGCACGGACCGCGAGCGCGAATTGTTCCGGCTGCGATCCGGGCGCCACTCCGATTGCGAAAGAACTCTGTGAGTCGCCGTCGCGGAATGACGAAAAAAAATAGTTGAGTTCCTCTTTCAAACCGAGTGCAGATTGCAGACGCATGTCACAAACCTCCGACGTCGACGCGCATTGCCTCTTTGGACGGACGCGCGTTGCGATATTTTGGCTCGTCCAGAACTGCCGATCTGTGTCGGTCGTTACGGCCTCAGTGTTCGAGGTTCGCGCCGCTGCTCCACGAAACTCTTTTGGACGGTACGGTGGTACTGGATAACCTTGCTCACTAAAAGCGCGCGAAACCGCAGAACGTTTCGCCTGGGATGAGGGACTGTCGGCGGTTGGCGATCACTTTGAACCCAGCGCTGGAATCGAACCCAGTTGACCGTTAACCACTTCGTCTACCCCACGCCGTTGATGGACCTCCTGTATCCGGGCGCACGTCTGCGCCGTGATCTTCGAAGACGGTGTCGGTCCATCCGGTTTGCGGGTGCCGAGGCGCGGCATCGTCCATGACGTGCGCTCGCCGTGCGCGTTCCAGGTGTAGGTCTGTTCGAGCGCCGACGACGGCGTGCCGTTGATGAGGCGCGTTTCCTTCACGTGGAGCGGATGACCTTCGTTGTCGTACGAATCGATGTCAATTTCGGCATCCGGCGTCCTCATCATCGAGACGCGGCCGGCGGCGTCGTAACGGAACTCGTCGAGGACCACGCTGCCGATGATCTTGGAAGAGTTTCCCGGTATTGGGGTAGTAGGTGTACGTAACCGTCTGGCCCTGACGATTCGTGTAGGTCGAGATCCGGGGGCCTTCCCACGTGAAGTGCTCGAATGTGCCGTCGGCATATCTGCGGCTGAGCGGCCGGCCGATGAAGTCCTTGTCAGTGACAGCGGTGTCCTGCGCAACCTGGTCTGTGTACTTGGTCGGCACGCCGAGGGCGCTCGTCTGATGCGCGATCTGCTTCGAGTCGGGGAGGGTGCTGCGGGGATCGAAGCGAAGCCAGTCGAGCTCTCGAAGATCGCCGCGAGCGCGTAGAGCAGGAGCGCTCTTTTCTTAGCCGCCATTCGTCGTTCACTCCACGACACCAGCAACGAAGGAAAAAAGAAGAATTCCCTCGCACCACCCTGGACGGACGCGCGCTCCTCGCAGAGCAATCTTCATTTCGAAATGACTTTCGTCGGGATTCTCCACTCAAGTCCCCGCCGTGCCGCCTCCAGAGAACGCCATCATCGTCGACTGTCTTCGCTCATCCATGCTGCTCATCCAACAGCCCCGGAAAGCGAGCACGCACTTCCTCTTCGCTTCGCTCATGCGGCCCGCGCCATTCCTCGGCGATCTGTTCGTAGTTCGTGCCGCAGTGAGGACACTTGTACAGCGTAGAGTGATACACCTCGCTCTCTGCGATCGGTTGAAAACCAAAGAGATACGGCAGCGCCGCTCGGCACACATCACATGCCACGATTCAATACCTATTCACGATCGTCCACGATCCGTTCGGCTCTACTTTGAACAGCACGCTTCCCGGTGGAACAGGAGCGCCGCCCGGTGTCACAAACTCGTGCGTTCAGGACCGCGACGTTCTCTTTGAAGAACCGCGCAACAACGGCTCATGGGTTCGGCTGGACGTAGGCGTTAGCGGATTTCAGAAAGCTCTCCGCCTAGCCGCCTAGCCGCCTAGCCTAGCAACGAGGCGCGCAACGAAAAACCAAGGTATGACCCTACTCTGCCTCCTCGACGTTTCGCCTCGTTCTTCAAGAGACCAACGTGAACGCTGACCGACTTCGACTCACTTCCAAAACTGGTGTACGTCGAGCCTTTTGCACTATAGATCCAGAACTAAATAGCACGCCGCGACGGTAGAGCCAAGCATCCGATCAGACACTCGTCCTCGGCGGAGACAAAAATCGTGAAGGTCCGGCTGTCGCCAGTGAAGTGAAACAGCAAGAGAGGTTCGTTCTCGTCAAGCTCGCTTAGACTCTGTAGTGCTCTCTCCATCCCGCTCACAGCTATCCCGGCATCTCTAGCATGCCGCGCTCTGAGCGAAAAAATCCTGAAGGCGTCACCTGCCGTCATCTTGCCAGGCGAACCCACTTGACGTAGATCTGCTGAAGCGTTCACGTACTCGCGCAAGCAACCGTCTTCCCCGGCAGAGTTCGAAGCCATTCCCTTCAGACGCTCTGCATCGATCATGGCTTAATGACCTTCGCGCCAGAACGTGTTCCGCGTAGCAGCACTTCTGATTCTCCAAAAAGATCAGGAGACGCTTCCCAACTCCACGTCGCACCCGGCGGCGGCGCGCCCACTGGCAGCCCAAGAATGACGCCTCCTGGTCCATGACTTTGCGCAAAATCGCGAGCTACGTTGAAGTCGTGAGTCCATGAGGTGTACGGGCTCACGGCTGAGTAACCGCCAAAGTTGTGCTGTTCGGCCGTTGCCGTTCCGTAGATGTCACCGGCACGATCTCACCGCTAAGCGCATCGGCCAGAGCCGGATGTCCCGCATGAACACCTCGATAAACAAGCTTAGCGGCGGCATCGTTGTGCCGACTCCGGCTACCATAGTTGTCGCGGCTCCGCCTTCGGAAAGCAGAGAATTGCCGGCAAGCGCTGGCGCGCTGTACGGGTTGCTGAACTCAACGTCGCGCAGGAGATAACTCCCCGCTGCATTGGCCGCTCCAGCGCCGAGCGCAACATCGCCCATCGTCCGTTGCGTCACTGTCCCGACAGCCATTCCGCCAAAGAAAGACCTTCGCGGTAATAGGTGTCCGGGATCGTCATCGCCTGGCGGATCGTGCCGACGACAGGCAGCGCGTTGAGCACTGCTTCCCCGACCGGCGGCTGACTCGCCGCGATTCGAGCACCTTCTTCACGGTTGTACTGAAGGACCCCGCTAACACCGCCCTGGCTATATGCAGCGACTGCTTGTCGAATCCGGCGAATGTTCTGCGGCGTCTCATGAATCACGTGACTCGCACCCGGAATAACCGAGACGACCGCCCCCGCGAGACTCGCGGCCGAACGGCCGATCGTTTTCGCCGCTTCTCTCGGTGAGCTGCCCAAGCTGCGCCATGCCGACCAAATGTCGCCGCACGTCGCGCTGCCGCCCATGCCGAGACACGACAGCCCGGTGGGATCGCTGCCATTGACGGGATCGCGTGCGGCAAACGCATACAGATTCGACGAATCCTTGTAGGCGAGCGGATTCCCCGACAGGAACGCTCCCGTCTCCGGGCTGTACCACCGCGCTCTCGCGTAGACCAATCCCGTCGCGGGGTCGCTGAAGGGCAGCGCCTGGAACTTTGCGGTGAAGAGGGTGCTCGTGGCGTCGTCGCCGGTGCCGGTGGAGCCGACGAGGGCGACGGACGGGACGTCGTAGATCGTCGTCGTGTTTTGGCTGCTGTTGCTGATGGCGGCGACGAAGGTTGAGATGGAACTGAGTAAATCGCGGATCTCGACGGGGAGGGCGGGGCTGGTGAAGACGCCGTTCAGCTGTGCCCACTCGGTGGGAGGGAGGATGGGGAGGCCGCTGGCCCAGCCATGGGCGCGGAGGGTGGGGGTGACGCCGATCGAGAGCGCTTGGGCGGCGGGGTCGTTGAGCGTGGACCAATCCGTGGGCGAGAGGGTGAACTTCGCGGAGTAGGCGTCGCCGCCGACCGCTTGCGCGGCGCCGGCGAAGGTCCTCACGGCCACGCCGTTCGTGTTGACCGATGCGAGGCGCAGGCCGGTGGCGAGCGTCGCGGGGTCG
>JAXDIO010000157.1:0-7107 GCA_034663965.1 Thermoanaerobaculia bacterium
TGTTGTTCTTGAAGGTCGTGCCGGTGCCGACCACCGCGTTCGAACCAAGCGTCGCGGAGACGGTTCCCGGGCCGGTGGAGAAGACGGTGTCTTTGAAAATGCGGTCCTTGTACGAGAAGGTCGTACCGCCCGGCGGCAGGTAGCCGTAGTCGGCGGAGAGGAACGACGCTCCTCCGAAAACGCTGGTGTACTTGAAGGTGACGTTCGGGCTTCCCGGCGTTGGCGTCGTCAGCGTGTAGCCCGCTGGCGTGCGCGCAACGACGAAGTAGGTCTCGACGCCCGTCGCCGGCGAGATCCCGGAGAAGAGGTAGCTGCCATCCGGCGCGGTCGTGGTCGGGATCTTGTACGCCTGTCCCGCGCCGGTGGTGCCGGTGAAGTTCGCGGTCAGGTTCAGATGCGTGTTGTCTGTGACGGTGTTGACGGTGTAGGTCGTGCCACCGATCGAGATGGTGTCGCCATTCTGCAGGGTGGTGAAGGTGGTTCCGGTGCCGACGATGGCGGTCGTGCCGTTCGTAGCGGAGACGGTTCCGGCGCCCAAGACGAGTGTGTCGACGAGTGCGTCGACACCGACGTTGAGCACGCCGTTGCCGTTGGTGTCGCGATAGAGCTTGATGACCACACCGCCGAGGCCGACCTCGCCGGGATCACGCAGGCCGTTGCCGTTGGCGTCGACCCAGGCCTGATCGCCGAAGGCGGCGGTGGAGCTCGACGCCGCGTAGCCGAGGTCCGCCTGGTTGTAGTTCTGGCCCGCGGTGAGGTTGAAGACGGATGTGCGGTTGTTCGTGTTGCCGATGGGAGCGGACTGCGTGAGGCCGGGCGGAAGTCCGTTCGGATTGCCCGAGGTCGTGGCCTCGACGTAGTAGCCGTTGCCGGGCGATACGTTCGGGAAGATGAACCGGCCGTTCGAATCGGTCGTGGCGCTGGCCACAGGAGTTCCGAACTGGTCCTTCAGCGTGACGATGACGTTGTCGATGCCGGGCTCGCCGATGTCCTGAATGGCGTCGGCATTGGCGTCGAGCCATAGCCGGCCGGCCACGGACGCAGCCAGTACCGCCGGTGTGGCCACGATGTTCGTGACGGGATTGCTGGCCAGCTGAATCGGAAGCTGGACCGACGACGTGTAGGAGGTGTTGGTCACCGACGTCTGGCCGGAGGGGAACGGATTGTTGACCTGCACGTTGTACGTCGCGGTCAGCGACTGGCCGCCCACCAGCGTGTAGAGCGAGCTCGAGGAGAGGATGTCGGGAGGGTTGGTGCCCGCAACGGCGATGTCGTAGGTGATGGAGACATCGTCGATGTAGATGAACTCCGTGGCGCCCTGATAGCTGCCGGCCGGGAAGGTGAAACGGATGGCCGTATTCGCGTTGATGAGCGCGGAGATGTCGAAGCTGGCGGTCCCGGTCGTGGCGCCGGTGATCCCGGTGATCGTCCCGATGGTCGTGCCGAATGCACCGCCGACGCCGGCAGTGCCGCCGAGGATCGAGAAACTGTCCGCGGCGTCGACGCCGGTGTCGGTGCGATAGCGGAACGAGAGCCGCGCGTTCGTCGCGCCCGTGAGGCTGACGGCGCGCGAGATCGTCATCTGGGTTGAATTCGAGTTGTCGAGGCGGAGCTCGGTGCCGACGATCTGGATGTCGCCTTGAACCGCCGATCCGTTCGTCGCACCGCCGCCCGTGTCGCCAGCTTCCGTCCAGTTGCCAGCCCAGTTCCTCGTACCGACGTTGAGCGTGTACGCCTGTGAGTTGAAACTGTCGCCGACCGTCGATCGATTCAGCGTTGTTGTCCCGGCCACCATCGATAGGCCCGCCGGCAACGCGTCGTAGATCGCGATGCCCGTCAGCGGATTCGTTCCCGCCGTGGCCGGATTGGTGACGGTAGTTGTGTACGTGAAGGTATCGCCGGGGAAGAGCGGCGTGGCCGCCGGAACGCTCGACGCCTTCGTGATCGTGACGCTGCCCGAGGCCACGTAAGCGAAGTCCGTGGCGGTGAAGGTCTGCGATACCGGCGGGGCGTTGCCGACCGTGCGCGTCGCGCTGGAGGTGACGTTGTTCTGGCTCAGCGTCCCATTCGCGAACGCGGACGTCGTCGCCGCGCGGAACGTGATCGTGACCTGTTGGTTGGGCAGCATCGCCCCGCCGGTCTTGGCCGTGGACCACGTCAGAACGTACGGGTTGCCGGCCGTTCCGGCTCCGGTAATCACCGGCTCATTGCCGGCGCCTGCGACGAAGTACGTCTGGCCCGCGCCGGCCGGTGCCGTGGTGGCCAAGGTCAGGTGCGTGTTGTCGGTGATGCTCTGAATCGTGTAACCGATGCCGGCGATGGTGATCGGGTTCCCCGCGGTCAGCGCGGTGAACGTCGTGCCGGTGCCGACGACTGCGGTTGTGCCGTTGGTGGTCACCGTTCCCGCGGCGGCCGCGCTGTTCGTGACGGTGAGGTCGGGCTTCGTGATGGTGGTGAATCCCGGTACGAACTGCCAGTTCGGCGGCATCGTGTCGACGACGGTGACGCCGTCGACGTTGTACGACTGCGTATTCGCTTTGATCGTGAAGCTGGTCGTCGAACCGCTGGCTGTGGAGACGACCGCGGGATTGGCGCTCTTGCTCGTCGTCAGCACCAACGAGACGAAGTCGGTGGCCGGCAGTGCCACGTAGCCGAGGTCGAGGTTGGGAGTCGGGGTGGTGGCGGTATCCGCGTTCTCGCCGTACGACATCGAGAACAGGCCGGTCGCGTAGAAGCGCGCGCCGTCGAGTGCGCCGGTCGGACCGGGCGGGACGAACTGGCTCTGCAGGCGATTGAGCGTGTAGGTGACGTCGGGCGTGCCGTCGTTGTTGTAGTCGACAAACACCTGCGTGTTGTCCTGACCAACAGTGAGGAAGACGCCGTTGCCGTTGGTCGGCGCCGTGGTCAACGGCAGCGAGCCGGGCGACCATCCCATGAAGTGCTCTTTGTAGAGGAAGGTCGTCGGCAGGAGGCTGAAGCCCCATTCGAATGCCTGGCCGGTCGGGGTACCTTGACTCGTCGAGTCGCCGAAGCCGACACCCCAGAACGGACTGGTGGCGCTGAAGTAAAGGCCGGAGCCGACTGGGACGGACGGGTTGGCGCCGATGGCCCGGTTGTACGACTGCGAGCTGTTGCCGGGAATGGCAAACGATCCGGAGGTCGTCTGACTCTGCCAATTGATCGTCAGCGGCGTGGCGTTCGGATTGAAGAGGTAATAGTCGGTGACACCGGCGTTCGCGTTCGCGGCCTGCCCAAACGGGGCGTAGTAGTCGTTGGTCCAGAAGCCGCGGGGGAAGGCGCTCAGTCCGCGCGCCGCGTATGTCTGGGCGATGCGTCCGGCCACGTATTTCACCTGCAGCGTCTTGTTGCCGTTGATTACGGCGCCGGAATTCAACGGTCCGCCGCCGGGGAAGGTCGTACAGGTCACGTGCAGCGAACAAGCGCTGACGCGATCGAGGAGAAACGACTGGCCTTTCTGCAGCGTCACCGTCGTTCCGTCGCCGGCGTTGTTCCAGGTGGCGTCTCGATTGAGGTTGAGGATGTCGGGCGCACCATCGTTGTTCAGATCGACGGTGACCGTAGTGTTGTCGTCGGTTGCCTGGATGAGCGCGTAGACCCGCTCGAATCCTGTGAAGAAGAGGTTGTCAGTCGCGAAGTTGTTCTCGCCGAACGGGAGGACGTACGTCGTCAACTGCGGTTTGACAGGATAAATCTCCCACGCATCCCCCTGGTTGCCCGCTCCTCGGGCTTCCATCCAAAGCGCGCGGGTCACCGTAACCGGACCGCCAGCGACATAGACGCGGTCGCCGCCGTCGTAGCACCGATTGCCGGGATTGGTCTGACCGGCGCAGGTGCTCGCGACGTTCCGGATGTTGGGAACGTTGGACGATTCGAAGACCTTGATCGTGCCGGGCGTGGCCAGCGTGTACGTTTCGTCGGCGGTGGCCGCCGGATTGTTCGGATCGAAGTTGTAGCCGTTTTCCCAATGGTCGTAGTAGACGGTGGTGTTCGCCGACCATGCAACGACCGAGGTCACCGAGTGCATGCCGGTCGCACCGGCATTCGTATCGAGGTCGTTGAAGATGAAGTACATGTTCTGCTCGTCGCCGGGCAGGAAGTACTCCGAATAGCCGGCCGCAGCCTGGCCGAACGCCGCGCCTGCGCACAAGAAAAGTACGCAGGTGATGATGATGGTTCGCAGCGTTCGGTATGTCAGGGCATGTCTCATGTGCGTGTTCCTTGGAGCGATTTCCATCGGCTCTGGTGCAGGTCGACCCCTCGCCCCGCAAATGCGCAGCGGGCGACGGCGTCGAGTAAATTTTTGGAACGGGGACCTGGGACGCACATCTTGCCACAAATGAAGGGTTATTTTCACCTCCGACGCAAAGTTTCGTGGACGCAGCGTGCTAAGCGAGCGCCACAGGACGCATTTCCGCCAAAGACCGGCATTTACCTTGCTCCTCCGCACCGCGGGAGAACATGAAAATGCCTGCTAAAAAACGCGAATTGATCGAGCCGCATCCGGGGGACAAACGTTACGTCCGCCGCGACGACAAAGGACAGTTCAAGGAATCCGACAACGTGAGCCGCTCGCTGTCGCAGGACGTCCGCAAGAAAGCCTCCACGGCGTCGAAGCCGGGGCAGGGCGACCGCGGCGATCGGAAGTAACTTTCACCGCTCGCGGCGCTCGGCTATCATCACCGCTTCCATGCGTCGTGCATCACTCGCGTTTGCAGTTCTCGCGTTCGCGTCGTTCGCGCGCGCGGAGTCGCTGCGCGTCGTCGCGCCGGCGAATGGCGCCACGTTGCGCGGCGGCTCATTCGCGGAGTTGCGCTGGACTTCCGCGCAACTGCCGCCGAAGGCCGAGGAGTGGGAAGCGTTTCTGTCGGTGGATGGTGGGAAGTACTACGCCTTCCGCGTCACGCCGCATCTCGACATCCAGCTTCGGAGTTTCACGTTCGTCGTCCCGAACGTCGACACGCGCAATGCGCGCATTCTGATTCGCACCGGCGACGAAGTGCACGAGTTGCATTTCGAGAGCCGCGATTCGTTCTCCATCGTCCGCGATGCGAAGGCGGAGCAGCCCCTCCCGCGGCTGTCGCAGTCGGGACGCGGAGAAGCGGCGCGCGAGGGCGATCCCGCGGTCCTGGCGTGGACGGATGGCGAGCGAAACGGATCTGGCGCCACGCGGCAATCGTCGGCGCCCGCATCATCTGCCGCCCTCACGCCGTCGATTGCCGACAGCCACGGCGACGTACCCGTGCTTGTCCCTTCGGCGAACGTCTTCGCCGCTCCTGCGTCAACGCCGACCTCGCTCCTCCCCGCGCGCATCTCGCACGTGCGCGCGTCCACGCCACTCGGAACTTCCGTCGATCTCCTTCTGGTCTGCAGCCGCTGGAACATTTAGTTCCGTGACGCGCGCCTGACCAATCCCCGCACGACCATCAAAGGAGAATCCGATGAAGACGCATGTCTCATCAATATTGCTGTTCGCGCTTTTGCTTTTGCTCGCGCTGCCGCTGGCTGCGCAGTCTCCCAACACCGC
Organism: Thermoanaerobaculia bacterium; assembly: GCA_034663965.1. Classification (GTDB taxonomy): domain Bacteria; phylum Acidobacteriota; class Thermoanaerobaculia; order Gp7-AA8; family Gp7-AA8; genus JADGNZ01. Next base: position 5,546 of record JAXDIO010000157.1, read on the forward strand.
CACGATGATCGTCGTCGTGGCCGACCAGTCCGGCGCGATTGTGCCGGACGCACACGTCACCGTCACGAACACCGCCACCGGTGCGGTCCGCGAAGCGACCTCCGGCAGCGACGGCCGCGCCACGATCGCCGCGCTGCCGCTGACCGGCAGCTACACCGTTCGCGTTTCCAAAGCCGGTTTCGGCAACGAAGAGCGGAGCGACGTTACGCTCCGTTCCGGCGAGACGGCCACACTCAAAGTCAGCCTCCTCGTCGGTAGCGGCGCCTCGGAAGTGACGGTATTCGGTACGGCGGAAGGCGTGCGCGCCGATCCGCAGATTGGCCGCCGCATCGACACCAAACAGATCGACGAGACGCCGATTCTCGGACGCAAGATGTCGTCGCTGCCGCTCCTCAACTCCGCCTTCCGGCAGGGAAAAGGGACGGGCGATCTCTTCGTCAATCAAACGTACTTTGTCACCGGCGCCGGCTCGCGCCGCACCACCACGTTTACGCTCGACGGCGCGAACGATGACGAAGCGTGGGGACGTCAGACGATGATCGCCACCATCCCGCTCGGCGCGATTCAGGAAGTGACCGTGCTCTCGAACGCCTTTTCCGCCGAGTACGGATGGACGGCCGGCCCGGCGTTGAACATCGTTACGAAATCCGGCACGAACAACATGCACGGCGAGCTGCTCTACATGAATCGCCTCGGCAGCGCGCAGGCGAAAACATTTTCGACCAGCGGTTTCTGCGCGCCTTCGGTAGCGACGTGTGTGACGCCGTCGACGCTCGCCGCGATCAATCCGGTCGACATCCCCGATGCGCTCAACCAGTACTCCGGCTCGCTCGGCGGTCCGATCGCGAAGGACAAGACGTTCTTTTTCCTCACCGCCGACTACACGCGGCAGGATCGGACCACCTTCCTCTCGCCAACGCTTCCTGCGTTCGTCCTCCCTGCGAACGGCGATCTCGCCTACACCGGCCACTACCGGCAGACGCTCTTCAACGGCCGGCTCGATCATCAGCTCACGTCGAATCAGACGCTGATGCTGCGCGCGAACTACGACCGCTTCTACGATGACAATCCGCAGGACGCCGTCGGCGGCACGAGCGCGCCGAGCGTGGCCCGCAAGTACTCGCGCGGATCGTGGACGGGGCAGATGAATCACACATCTGTCCTGACACCGGACCTCTTCAACGAGGCGCGCATCGCCTATCTCCACGGCGGTCCGGTCACGAAGTGGGAAGCGCAAACGCTCTCCACAACCTATACACGCGCCGGCTCCGTGCCGTTCACGATCGGGCAGTCGCGCGTCTCCGACCTTTTCGGCCGGCAGTCGCAGTTCTCCGACACGTTGTCGTGGTCGCACGGCAAGCACTATGTGCGCGTCGGCGGCAACGTCATCAACCACACGTCCGGCGGCTTCGGCAGCGAGCCGGGCACCGCGCTGCTCGGCACGTTCACGTTCAAGAACACGACCACCAAGCCGTTCGATCAACTGACGCTGGCCGACGTGCAGTCGTACACGCAGCCGATCAACTTCGGCATCAGCAACTACGAGCTGAAGCAGCGGCTCT
>JAXDIO010000158.1:0-2958 GCA_034663965.1 Thermoanaerobaculia bacterium
CCTTCCTCTACAAAGAGCACTTCATGGGATGGTCGCCCGGCTCGCTGCCGTTGACCACGGCGCCGACCAACGGCAACGGCGTCTTCCTCACTGTTGGGCAGGACAACACGCAGGTGTTTGTCGACTACAACAACGACGGCACGCCCGACGTCACCTACACGCTCAATCGTCTGCAGAGCCAGTTCGTTCCGCCCGGTCCGACCGGCGCACTCGACGGCGCGCGCTTCTACGCGACCGGCCTGTTCTCGATGTCGTACGGCGAGAACGCGGACACCGCCACCACCCCGACTCCCAACCTCGACCTCGGCTACGTCGCACTGCCGGCCACCGACTTCGTCTCGCTGGTCCTGACGACGAGCAAGAGCGCCAATCCCGCGGTCGTCTCTACGGCCAGCGGTTCGACGACCAGCTTCACGATCAAAGCGAATACGCAGTCGTACAACGTCGACGGCGTCACGGTCGTCGACACGATGCCGCCGAACTGGCAGTTCGTGCCGGGATTCACCACAATCACGAAGCCCGATCTCACCGTCACAAACAGCGCGGCCGCCGCGGGAACGGTGACCACCAACGGCACGACCGCAGTCGTCGGCACCGGTACGACCTTCACCGCGCTGACCGCGGGAAATCCGATCACCATCGCCGGCATCGGCTACACGATTCAGAGCATCACCGACAACACGCACCTCACGCTGGCCACGACCGCGCCGGCTGGGGCAGGCCAAACCTACTTCGTCGCAGGCGCCGGCAATGAGCCGGTAATCACAGGAGCGGGCGTGGCGGGCAACCCTTACGTTCTGACCTGGTCCACCGCCAAGACCGGCGGCGCGATGCTTCCCAACCAGCAGGTCACAATCACGTTCCGCGCGGCCACGACGTCCGCGTTCGCGAACGGGACGCTGAGCCAGAACAACGTAACCTCCAGCGCGACGCGCACGGTCGGCAACGCCCCGCCGGTATCGCAGACCTTCACCGCCACGGACTTTGCCTACGTCGTCGCCGGCAGCGTCACCATCACCAAGGCTTCGAGCGTTCCGGCCGCGACGCCGCTCTTCCCGGGCGACACCTTCACCTACACCACGACCGTCACCAATCCCGCCGCGGCGGGAACGAATCCACTGACCGGCGTCGCGCTGTACGACGCGTTGCCCACCGGATTGTCGATGGTGGCCGGAACGACGACGCTGAATCGATCGACGGTCGGTGACAGCTTCAACTCGCAGGCGTACACGCTCAACGTCGGCACGCGGAACTGGTCCGGCAACTGGACTGAGGCCGGCGACACAGGCGGCGGCGCCACGAACGGATCGGCGGTTCAGGGCGACATCCAGATCGTCGGCGCCGAACTCCGGCTCGACAATGCGAATTCGCTCGAGATGACCATCTCGCGTGCAGTGAGCCTCACGGGCGCGACGAACGCGCGGCTCTCGTTCCGCTACCGCACCGACACCGGCGTGGATCCGGGCGACATCTTCTCGATTCTCGGCGGCACCGCCGGAGTTGGTGGAGCATTCGGTACCACCATCGGCACGATCACCGGCATCACCGGCGCGCAGAGCGGGACGGCCAGTTTCGACATCTCCGCGTTGATCAACGCGAACACGGCCATCCGTTTCACCTTCCCTAACGGCAGCTATGAAGGTGGTACTGAGTTCATTTACATCGACGACGTCTCCATCACCTACGACGTCGCAGTCACTGGATCCAACCCGCCGAACCTGCTCTCATCGAGCTCGCTCTACACGCTGGTGGGCGGCCAGTCGCTGACCGCTACGTACAACGTGCAGGTCAACAACCCGTTCCCCTCCGGCCAGACGTCGGTGACCAACACCTCCTACACGTCGTCGGTCCAGCTTCCGATTCAGCTGGCCAGCAATCCCGTCACGAACATCGTGGCCACGCCGGCTGTACTGGCTGCGTCGGTGGCCGGCCGGCTATGGCTCGACGCCAATGCCGACGCCATTCAGGACATCGGGGAGCCCGGCATCGACAACGTCATCGTGACGCTGAAAGACCAGTTCGGAACTCCCGTGGCCAGCGCCACGACCGATTCGAACGGCCGGTTTATCTTCAACGGTGTCGCTCCCGGCAACGGCTACTACGTCGAGGCCACGACCTCGGGAAATCCGAACGGACTCCCGCCCGGCCTCACGCAGTCCGCTCCCATCGGCAACACGAACAACCGCACAACCGTCTTCAACCTCACCGCGGGCCAGAACTACAACCAGGCGGACCTCGGCTACGCGGCGTCGAGCTCCACCGCCGCGTTCGGCGATCAGGCCTGGGTCGACGCCAACGGCAACGGCCTGCGCGATCCCGGCGAAGTCGGCCTCGGCGGTGTGGTCATCAAGCTCTATCGCGATACGAACGCCAACGGCGTTCTCAACGTCGGCGTCGACGCGCTCATCGACACGCTCGTCTTCGGCACCGGGACCGTATCCGCCACGAATGGCTCGACCGCCATCGTCGGAACCGGCACGACCTTCACCACACTACAGAACGGCGACACCATCTCGATCGGCGGCACGACCTACACCGTCAACACCGTCACCGACAACACGCATCTGAACCTGACCGCGAACTTCACCGGCACCACCGGCGCCGGCCAGGCGTACAAGATCCCGACGACGACCGCGCCGGATGGCAGCTACCTCTTCTCCGGGATCTCTCCGGCGACGGGCGTCGAGACGTACTTCGTCGTGGCAAGAACGCCAGCCGGCTACACGCTGACGACGCCAACGCCGGGAAGCCCGAACGTCACGTTCAAGTACACCAGCGTTTTCGGAGGAGCTTCGTTCCTCTCCGCCGACTACGGATATCTCCCTCCCGGTGGTACGACCTTCTCGTACAAGGACCGCATTTTCAAAGACACCGTCTTCTCCACCGGCCCGGGAACCGTCTCCGCGACGCTTGGTTCGAACGCGGTGGTCGGCACCGGCACGACCTTCAAGAACAACA
>JAXDIO010000161.1:0-4319 GCA_034663965.1 Thermoanaerobaculia bacterium
ATTTGCTCCGCTTCCGCGTTGCCGCGGCCGACGAAACGTTCGTAGAGCACATCGTCGATCGGGAAGCCGAGGTCCGCGGCGGCGGTCTGCCACGTCACGCGGTAGAGCGGCTCGCTGTCGAGCAGCAAGCCGTCCATGTCGAAGATGACCGCGCGCGGATTCAAACCCATGCTCGCGGGACGAAGAGACGCTCGTAAAGATTGATCGCGTAGCGGTCGGTCATTCCGGCGATGAAATCGATGGCCAGCCGCTCGACCGGTTCATCGCGCGACAGATCGAGGAACTCCGAGGGATTCGCGATCACATGTTCGAAGAGCGCCGTGAGCGTCCGCTGCGCTTTCACGAATTCGCCGCGCACCGTCGGCGTCAGATACATGTTCTGGAACATGTACGTCCGTAGCTCTTCGAGCGCGCCGAGGACCTCGGCGGACATCGAGATCTGGGCGTAATCAACACCAAGCGTCGAATCGATCACGTCGCGGACCATGCGGTCGATGCGATCGCCGCCTTTGTTGCCGAGCGCCTTGCGAATGTCTTTCGGGATGTCGTCCTCGGTCAGGACGCCGGCGCGGATGCCGTCGTCGATGTCGTGATTGACGTACGCGATGATGTCGGAGATGCGCACGATGTCGCCTTCCAGCGTGAGCGCGCGCGACTTCGGACGTCGCCGCAGCAGCTCGCCCTTTTCGCCCTTCGAATGTTTGAGGATGCCGTCGCGAACTTCGATGGTGAGATTCAATCCGCGGCCGTCGTTTTCGAGCACCTCGACGACGCGAACCGATTGGCGGTAGTGATCGAAGCCGCCCTTCACGAGCTTGTTCAACGCGGCCTCGCCCGCGTGGCCGAATGCGGAGTGGCCGAGATCGTGACCAAGTCCGATGGCCTCGGTAAGCACTTCGTTGAGGCGCAGCGATTTCGCGATCGTGCGCGCGATCTGCGTGACTTCGAGGACATGCGTGAGCCGCGTGCGGTAGTGATCGCCCTCGGGCGCGAGAAAAACCTGCGTCTTGTGCTTCAGCCGGCGGAAGGCCTTGCAATGAATGATGCGATCGCGATCGCGCTGATACGACGGACGAATGTCGTCCTCGGCCTCTTCGCGATCGCGTCCGCGCGTCTCGGAGCTGCGCGCCGCGCGTGGCACCAGCGTGTCGCGCTCGATGTTTTCGAGCATCTCGCGGATGGTCGTCAGAACGGCTTCTCCAGCGATTCCGACTGCGGCGTGAAGAGCTTGGCGCCGTCGGGCGTGATGTACATGTCGTCTTCGAGGCGCACGCCGAATTCGCCGCGGATGTAGATACCCGGCTCGTCGCTGAAGGTCATTCCCGCCTGCGCACGCAACGACTTCTCCCAGCCGAACATGTTGTTCTTGACCAGGTACGGCCACTCGTGACCGTCCATGCCGATGCCGTGTCCGAGGCGATGCGAGAAGTACTTGAAGCCGGGACCGTAGCCGGCGGCGATGATGACGTCGCGCGCGGCGGCATCGATCGATTCGAGCGGCGCGCCGGGCTTCGCGGCCTTCAGCGCCGCGCTCTGGGCGCGCTTCACGATGTCGAAGACCTTGTTCATCTTGTCGGTCGCTTTGCCGAGGACGAACGTGCGCGTGATGTCGGATTGGTAGCCTTCGACGGTGCAGCCGTCGTCGACCATGATGATCGTGCCTTCGCGAATCACCTGAGGAGTCGACGAGCCGTGCGGCAGCGCGGTCCATTGCCCGGTCTGCACGCTCGCTTCGCCGGGAAATCCGACGCGCTTGTATGCCTGCGAAATCAACTCCGAGACGTCGTGCTGCGTCATGCCCGGCTGCAGTGCCTGATAGACGGCGTTGTAGACCTTGAGCGTGGCGGTGTTGGCGAGCTGCATCAACGCCAGCTCGTGCGTGTCCTTGATCATGCGGCAGCCGGCGGTGATGGCCGTGCCGAGGACGACTTTCGACTGCGCCGCGGCGGATGCGATGCCTTCGCTCCAGACCAGCTTCGTCGTTTCCTCGATGCCAATGGTGGCGGTGCCGAGGCCGCGATCTTTCAAGCCGTGCGCGACAAGGGCGTACGGACTTTCGTCCTCGTTCCAGGTGCGGACATCGGCGTGATCGGGTCCGAACGGACCGACGGCGATCTGTTCGCGCGCGCGATCCTCTTCGAACGCGGGGCAGACGAAGAATGGCTCGCCCTTCACCGGGATGACGCACGCGAAGAGCCGCTCGCCGCCGCCCCAGCGCATGCCGGCGAAATACATCAGCGATGTTCCGCCGGTGAGGATCAGCGCGCCGATCTTGTGCTCGGCCATGAGCCGCTTCGCCTTCTCGATGCGTGCGCGACGCTCGTCGTTGGTGATCGGCTTGGCCTGATCGCGCATCGACGTCAGCGCGGCGATGGACGGCGGCATCTTGCCGCTCTCGGATTGTGCGAAGAGCGATGGCGTTCTCCACATCGCCGTCAGTGCGGCGGATGCGCCAATGAATTTGCGGCGGTTCATGGCGGCGATTCTATCTGGTGTGCGACGGAGCGCTGGCGTCCTCGCCGGCTGGCTCGGCGCGCGTCTCGCCGCCGAACCGGCAGACCCTCAAATTTCGCTGGTAACACTACGCCTGCGCAAGCCTCCCATTCGGCAGCGAGGACGCAGCCGAGCCAGCCGGCGAGACGCCAGCGTTCCGGCCGCGAACGTGGCGGCTCCACCGGAGATCCTGACGATCGCTGCGCTCACGCAGGATTTGAACTTTATCGACCTCCGAAGAACACTGGGTCTCCTGATGCGTTGTCGACGATGGAGGCGTAGGCGAACAGGTTCGACGGGCCGTCGGCGTGCGCGAGGAGCGTGAGCGTTCCGAAGCGCGGGGTGTTGGCGGCGGGGAAGAGGACGCCGACAGGGTATTGGACTTGCGAACGCGGCGAGAGGCCGATCTGCGTCGTGCCGAGGACGGCGCCGGTGTCGGAGAGAAGCGTTGCCGTCACCGTGAGTTGCGTGTCGCCGCCGTTGACGAAGCCGACGTTCGATCGGAACGAGGCGTCGGAGCGGAGGCCGGGGACGAACGAGTCGTTGCCGAACGTCGTGACCGGATCGATCGACTGGCCGTAGCTGCCGCCGTTGTCGGTCGTGATGTACGTGCGGCTGGTCACGATCGGACCGGAGGCCGTCGTCCACGAAACCTGCAGCGCGCCGGTGCCCGAGGAGATGCCGAGCGATTGCGCGACGTCGGCGATGACGATGGTGCGCGAGGGTGCAATCGTCACGTTGTGCGATGCGGCGCCGCGGTTGTCCTGGCCGGCGGCGAGGTAACGGAGCGCGACGGTCATCGTCATCAAGCCGGGATTGAAGAGCGTGACGTCGCTGCGCCAGAACGTGCCGTTGATGCCGGGCACGCGGCCGATCGCGGGGATGGTCAGCTCGGAGCCCTTCGGAGTCGGGATAGCCTGGACGTAGACGGGATCCTGCGTGCGGTTGTCGATGACGGAACCGTAGGCACTGACCGCGTTCGGCGTCGCGGAGTCGACGCGCATCGAAAGCGCGGCGAAGGTGCGACCGTTCACGGCCGGGAAGAACGAGCCGAGGGACGACTGCTGGAAATTGTTCTCCGGCACTGTCACCGAGGTCGTCGCCACGACGTTGCCGTTCGCGTCGTACAGGGTCAGGCCGGCGTTCACCGGCAGCGCGGTGCGGTTGACGAGGCCGATGTTCGTTCGGAAATTTGCGTCGGACTCGAGGCCGGTCAGCAGCAGCGTCGATGTGAGGTCATCGCTGCTGACGTTCGGCACCGACTGCCCATACGTTCCGACCGAGCCGGTCGTGAACGTGCGGCTGGCGATGCGGATGGCGGGTGTCGTCGTCGCGCTCGACGCTTCGATCGCAATCGCGCCGGCGCCGTTGGAGAGGCCGAAGAGATCGTTGAGAGCGTTCGCGTACGTGATCGACTGATTGACGCCGAGGAAGAGGCTGCGCGTCAGGACGGGCGCGCCGCCGCCGGGGATGAACGTGAACTGGCCGCTGGCGGGCTCGCTGCCGCCGTTGAAGAGCGTCAGCTCCGTGCGCCACACCGAGCCGCCCACGCCGTTCGTCTGCGCGGCCGCGGGAACGAGCGAGCGGTAGGCAGTCGGTTGGAGGATGGTCACGACATGCGACGCGGTCGAGGACGACGTCGCGTTCGAGACGGTCAGCGAAACGCCGAACGAACCTTGGGTCGTGTAAACGTGCGTCGGGTTCTTTGCGTTCGACGACGATCCGTCGCCGAAGCTCCACTGCCACGACGTCGGCGAACCGGTGGACTGATCGGTGAAGGCGACGTTCGCACGTACGGTTGCCGTCGACGGCGAAATCGCGAAGGC
>JAXDIO010000210.1:0-16217 GCA_034663965.1 Thermoanaerobaculia bacterium
GTCTCGCTCTTCGATCCTGCCCGCCGCCGCCTCGGCGACATCGTGGCCGGCACGCTCGTCATCCGCGAAGCGCAACCGCTCGCCTACACCGGCCAGCTCGCCGCCGAACGCCGCCACAACAGCCTGCGCACGCCGCGCGTCCTCCGCCTGATTCGCCACCGCATCCCGCTCGAAGAACGCGAATTCCTCCTCCGCCTCTGCCTCCGCGCCGACAAGCTGACACCCTCCGCCCGCTACGACCTGATGGAAGACGTGGCCCGCTACTACCGCCGCAAACTATCGATCGAGGAAGAGCAGATCAGCGGCGAAAACCTCGTTCGCGACCTGACCGCGGTGCTGTTCGCGCCGGAGCGGAGCTGACCGTTCAGTTGTTCGTGATGTTCATTTCGTAAATGAGATGCTGTGGATCCCACCATAGAAGCAGCAGGGAGCTTTGCTGCAGGATGCCCCACACGCGCTCCGATTTTCCGATTCGAAGCGAAACGAGTGAATCGGTATCTGCCAGCTTTTTCTCATCGAGTTGCATCTGCGCCGCGCGGCAGACTTCATCGACAGGCATGTAGTGATGCTTCATGCGTCCCATCGACGGAAGAAGGATTTCGCGCCAGGTAGACTGCTCAAGTGCCGACAGTCGAGCGTGAACTTTTGCAATTTCCTCGGCCGTCATGGCCTGCCAGCCGAACGGACCGACCATCAGCATCTCGCGGACACGCCACGATGGATTCTCCTCCATGTAGAGGAGCTTCGGGAGAGGCGAAACTTGTTTCTGTGGATTCGGAGTCGTTTTCCATTTCGTCTTCCGGACCATGCGCCACTACAGCGAGCCGTAGTACTCCGCCATCGCGGCATGAGTGATTTCGCGGCGTCCCCACTGTCCCGGCGCAAGACCCTTGCGCGCCGACTTCCATGGCTCCTCGGAGTGCGTGAGATCGCTCAACCACTGCGACGTCTGATCGCCGTAAGCGGAAAGCACCGCGTCCAGCGTTTCCCGCTGTTCGCTCGTGAGAACGTTCTCATCCCCGCGAGAGCAATGTTCGAGCTTGAACAAGCCGCGATGCCAGTCGTAGAGCTCCGAAACGACCGGCCCGTTCGCCCATGCCTCGATGCGTTCGGGAAACATCGGCTTCTCATCCCACACGAGTGACCACGCCTGAGAGTAGTAAAGGAGCTTTTGCAGCTTCATTGCTGTCATCGGCCCCTTTTTCTTCAGGATGTACGCGGCCACATCAAAGACATTCGCCATTTGAATCTCCGAGCTGTTTGCAACGGAGATTTTGACATCGGTATGCCGCGATCGTGCGGATTCCACCTATGGTAGAACCGCCTTCCCTTCCGCCATCGGCCCGCATCCGCTACGATGCCGCCTCCAATCCAAATCCAAGTGAGCCCGAGGTTGCGATGATCTGTCGGAATCATGTCGATGTGTCGGAAGGGGTGCGCCGGTGTGGCCGGTGCGGGTCCACGTTCTGCCGCGATTGCCTGGTCGACATCGGCGGCAAGCCGTATTGCGCAACGTGCAAGACCGAGCAGTTGCTCGACGTCCGTTCCGGCGTCAGCGGGCCGCTCGATCTCGCATCGATCGGCCGCCGCTTCGTGGCAGTCCTGATCGACGGCGTCCTTCTCTACGCTGTCAATTTTGCGATGGGATTTGCGATCGGAGTAGCGATGCGGGGTGGCGCGCCGCAGGTCCTGTCGTGCGTAAGCGTTTTATTGAGCCTCGTGATCAGCATCTCGTACGAAGGGCTGATGGTCGCGGGTTCGGGCCAGACGCTGGGAAAGATGGCGCTCAAGGTCAAGGTCGTCTCCGAGACCGGCGAGGACGTCACGACCGGACAGGCCTGGGGACGCGCGTTGGCCAAGATCATTCCTTTCTCGCAGCTCGTCGCCTTGTTCAACAACGAGCGAAAAGGCATTCACGACATGCTTGCCCATACGCGCGTCGTTAATGCCTGAGCTGCGGTCTGACATGGATGCTCCCGCTCCGCTGCAAGCGAAGTCGTACCAGGGCCCATCGTGTCCGCGCTGCCAGGCGCGGCTGACGGCTGACTGGATTCAGAGCGGCACCATCATCTGTCCCGATTGCAACAAACCGTTCGAGGCCACCGCGTTTCGCCCGACGCAGAGGAAGCTCGAAGTCGTCAGCGTCGCCGCCGCGCTGACGCCCGACGGCGCGACTGCCTGCGCCAATCACGCGCGCAATGCAGCCGTCACCAACTGCATCCGCTGCGGACTCTTCATCTGCGCGCTGTGCAACATGGACGTCGGCGCCGGACCGCATTGCCCCTCGTGTTTCGACCGGCTCCGGGCCGATGACGCGCTGTCGCCGGCGGCGACGCGGTATCGCGACTACACATCGATGGCGCGCATCGCCATGATCGCCGGCCTCTTTTTCTCCTTCATGTTCCTCGGCATCCCGTTCGCGGCCGTGTCGCTGTTCTACTCGCGCAAAGGCTTCAAACAGTTGCGCGATGAAGGCCGCTCGAAGATCGGACTGATCATCATCGTCATCGTGGCTATTCTCGAAATCGTGGCTGGCATCGCCTGGCTTGCGTTCCTGGTCGTCGCCATTGCCAAGGTGAAGAAATGACTCCCGGGAAACGCACGCTGCTGGGCCGCAACGCCGGCGTGATGTTGCGCGAAGCCGTGTACGAAACCGCGGATTCGATCGAATGCGAGACGCGCGAAGGCTACGACGTCACGCGCAAGCGGGTGTTGTTCGAAGAAGTGCTGCTCGTCACCATCCACCGCGAAGTGGGTACTCTGTATGTAATTGCGATGGGGGCGGCCGCGGTCATTTTCGGCGGTGTTGCGTTCCTCGGCAGGCGTGAACCGGCATTCGCCATTTCGTTCGGCATTCTCGCGCTGCCGTTCCTCATCGGTTGCGTGATCCGGTTGGTTCTGAGACTCGACTACGTCTCCGTCTTCGGCCGCCGTTCGAAAGCCGTCATGCGCTTTTCGTGCCGCAAACGCCGCGCGCGCGCGGTGTACGGCCGCATCTGCTCGCGCGCTCTCGAAGTGCAACGGGCGATGGTTGCAGCAGAACCGGTGCAGGCTGTTGCCGCCGACGAGCACGAATCACTGCAGTGAGTTCTGCTTTGCGAAAAGTGAAAACCAAGCGACACCCAACTCCGAACAAGTTCGATCGGCTCGCGAAGTCGTCGCCCACTCCGCGAAAACGCGCCGCCTACTTCGTCCTCGGTGCTGCACTCGGCGGCCTCCTCGGCTACGGCATGATTTCGGCCGGACCAGGACCAACGCCATCGATCTTCGAGGCCGGCGCGAGGTTGTGGGTGTTCGGTGGCGCCTTGATCTGGGGCGTGCTGTCCGCGCTCTCGCCGGCCGCCTTCTGGCGGCAAAACCGCTTTCGCTGGCGTCATGAAGACGACGAGTAAGCCCTGCTTTCAGGACACCTTGTAGGGAATCGACGACACTTATTTGAAGTTAACCTTCTCGAGAGGAAGCAACCGCGATCATCGCCATCCGGCGACGGTCAACCGCAGTCCCCAGCATCCCCACGACGTATTCATGCGTGAGCCTTGCCTTGCCGGCCGCGTGCACCGTTGAATGATGACGATTGACTGCATAGACGAAACGAGTAGCCCATCCATCCTGGTCGTCGAGGACGACGCCAATGCGTTGTCGCTCCTGCGCGCCTGCCTTGCGCGAAACGGCTACGGGATGACGAGCGCGGGAACGCTGGCCGAGGCGCGGCGGCGGTTGCATGCGCGTAGCGATTGGGGATTCGTCATTCTCGACCGGCGGCTACCGGATGGCGACGGCGCCAGCCTCTGCGCGGTCATTCGTGCCACGCAAACGCACAGCTACATCCTCATGCTCACCGGCGAAGCGACGGCCGAGGCCAAAATCGAAGGATTCGAATCCGGCGTCGACGACTACGTCACCAAGCCGTTCGAGATCGATGAACTGCTGGCGCGCATCCGCGCCGGAATGCGTATCGTCGAACTGCAGAAAGAGTTGCTGGCCAGCAGCCGGCGCTACGAAGCGTTGTCCCTGACTGATTCGCTGACCTCGCTACGCAACCGGCGCTCGTTCGATCAGGAGTTCGAATCGCGATTCGACCACGCGCGGCGTTACGAGCGTCCGCTGTCGCTGGTGATCATCGATCTCGACTACTTCAAATCGATCAACGATCAGTTCGGCCACTCGGCCGGCGACGGCGTCCTGCGCGGCATCGCCCAGATCCTCGATCACGGCACGCGCCGCAGCGACTTCGTATCGCGCATCGGCGGCGAGGAGTTCGCAGTGCTGCTTCCGGAAACGTCGCTCTTCGAAGCGCTGCACTTCGCGGAGAAAATTCGCTCGACGGTGATGACCGCGACCATCCGCACCGAGGCCGCCACACACAAGGTCACGGTCAGCATCGGCGTAGCGAACGTTCCGCACTCGCTCGTGACTACCGCGCAGGAGTTCTTCAACGCCGCCGACCAGGCGCTCTACCGCGCGAAAGCGCGGGGAAGGAATCGGATTGAGTCGGAGCGGAGGAAGGTGCCGGTGCGGGAAGCGTTGGGCGATACGAGGTTACATATGCAGGCGACGATGTAGGTCTTACTAGCCTTCGTTCGCATCGAGACGGCCACGCCGTCGTGAGTCCTCTGTGCAGTAACTGCCTGCGGGTTCACGGCAGTGTGCACTGGACTGTCAGTAGGTCGAGGAGCGAGCCGGGATAGAGAAATGCGCCTGCGCGTCCGTCCTTTCTTTGAATCGACCTGCCCACACTGCCGTAGAGACGGGTCCTGTTCATGAACTCAGAAGGAGTCGGAAAATGACGGTGGAGCAACGCGTAGATAAGCTTGAGGTGGCCGTTGACAAACTGCGAGGAACGTCGAAGGATCGCTGGGATAAAGTGGGTGCGGTCGCGGCGATATTGCTTCCTCTCGCGCTCGCGTTCCTCGCTCATCAGTTTGCATCAACAATGAAGACTGCTGAGATAAACCTTGAGTCGCGTCGCTCTGCAGACCAGAACGCCTTGGCCCAAGCCGCCCAGGACCAGCAACGAGCGATCGCGCGGTCGAACACACGCGTGAGTCAAGCGGACATCCTGTCTCATTTCATTGACGCGCTCACGGGAACGGACCGTGCGAAGCAGCGTGTCGCGATACATGCAGTCCTGATCGCGCTACCTGAAGACGGCCCGAGCCTTGTTCAGGACCTGACTGCACCGTTCACCGATGAGCAGACAAAACAGGTCGCCAAAACCGCACTCACTGCACGGATCGACGACTTGGTCGCTGGCCTGTTTGATGCGTCACCAGCGACGCGCCAGAATGCGTACTCTCAATTGACGAGCAGTGCGTGGCGCGCCAACCCGGATGTTCTTGGGCCGCTATTGAACATGGCGCGCAGCCGCCGCGACAATGAGAGCGGTTTGTACAACACAGTTGTGACGCTAAAGGATCTGAGCCGCACGGTGACGAATCCAAGAAAAGCGGAAATCAATACTTTGTGTTCCGAAATCGCCTCGGGCCGTCCACGTATCGCGCAGCAGTGCGCCAACCTGCAGAAATGGATTGATACTCGTCGGTGACCGAGGCTGCCGGTCGTCCATATCCGGTTGACCTCCGCCCCCCGCATGACCCGTCGTCATGGAAGCGTTGCGCGCGCACGCACCTTCCGATGTAGCGGGCGCGCTACTCCCCCTCGTTCGCGTCAACAACCGCTGCCGCGGTCAGCTCCGCTGACGCGGCGGCGTACTCGGGCAGATCGGTCGAGGTCGAGCGAATGTAGCGGGCCACGATGTCCTTCGTGTTGTGGACGCCGAGCTTTTCCATCAGGAACGCGAACTTTGCTTCGAGCTCGTCGATGATCGGGCCTTTGTGGGCGTCGTCCATTTCCCACATGCGGCGTTTGAAAGGGCCGAGCGCTTTTTTGCGTGTGGTGTAGACGAACTGCTCGTCGGTCTGTTCAGGCTTGCGTTCGTCGAGGCAATTCTCGAAACAGTAATCGCGGATGCCGTCTTTGATGTCCTGCGGGAGGGTCGGCGCGTCGAGGATCATGTTCTGGAATCCGGTCGCGAGATGGATTTCCACCGCCTCGGCTTCGGGGAACTTGTTGAAGACAGACTCCGGCAACGTCGACGCGCCGTGCTGGACCGCGCCCGCCATGCCGTACTCCTCGCGGCAGATGTGCGTGGTCTCGCGCAGCACTTCGAAATCGATCTTGGCCTGGGCGATGCTGCCGTCGGCGAGCGGGACGCCGCCGTGCGAGGTGCCGGTCTGCACGGAAATCTTGCTGATGCCGGTGATGCCGCCGAGGAGCCGCTTGAGGCCATCAGCATAGGCGCGGACCTCCTCGGGATGCGTGTTGTATTTGCCGACTTCGCCGATCTCGCCGCCGACGGAGACCGTGATCCCGTTCGGCTCGCGCTCGCGGATGTACTTCGTAAGGTGCGCGGTGCCTTCGTAGTTCGCGCGCTGCTGTTCGTCGCGCGTGGGGAAGTCGAGGTTGACGAGGGTGGAGGTGTCGATGTCGATGTTGTAGAACTCGGCCGCCAGCGCTTCGTCGATCAGCGACTCGAGCGCTTTCATCTCGGCAGCTTGTCCATCTGCTGTCGCCCACTTTTTCGCGCTGGCCTGGAAGTGGTCGCCCTGGATGAACACCGGACCTTTGAATCCTTCGCGAATCGCAGCGGCGAGGACGCATGCCGCGTATTCGCCCGGCCGCTGCTCGGTGTAGCCGATCTCCGATCGCGCGATCTCGAAAATGAACGCGCCGACGTCATGCTTCATCGCCACGCGGAACAGCGCGCGCGCGGCGTCGTAGGTCAGCGCGCGGATGTTGAACGCGGGAACGGTGAAGGCGCGCTCGATCTCGTTGCGCCCGAACGCCATGTACAGCGGATAGATCGACGACGAGACCGCGCCGCGGTGCCGCGCCGCCATGTGAATCGTCCTGCGCGCCTCGGCTTTCGCATCACCATCTCCGAAGACGGCAGTGTGCACGAGCTGGTCGATGTTGATGTCGGTCATAGGTCGCGCACTTTAGCAAAAGTTCGCGCGCCGGAACGCTGGCGTCTCGCCGGCCGGACCGGCGGCGTCCTCGCCGCCGAATGGGAGGCTTGCGACGGTGTTCTGTTACCAGCGAAAGTTGAGGGGTTGGCGGTTCGGCAGCGGGACGCAGCCGAGCCAGCCGGCGAGGACGCCAGCGTTCCGTCGTGTTAAGCCGTCTGTTCCGCCGGCGCGAACGAGCGCAGCTGCGCGATCAGTTCGCGGATGTCAAACGGCTTGAGGACGGCGCCGTCGGCGCCGAGGGCTTTGAGGTCGGACTTCGAGATCTGTTCGCCGCTGAGGATCAGGATCGGCAGTTCATCGAAACCGGGCTCGGCGCGTAGCGTGCGGATGACCTCGTCGCCGGGCATGCCGGGCATGTTCTTATCGATGAGCACGACTGCGGGTTTGCGTTTGCGGACTTCGATCAGCGCCTCCTGCCCGTTCTCCGCCGTCACGGCTTCGAAGCCGAATTCGCGCAGGAGATTGCGCATCAACACGAGGATCGGGAGGTCGTCATCAACGACGAGGATGATAGGCTTTGACGTCATCGCGAGCGTTTTAGTGTAACGGATGTCGTTACGCCCAACAACGGAACGCCACGACTTTTTGCGCCGCACGTAAATCATGCCCATCCGCCATGACCGCAAAGTCTCGATTCTCGATGTGATGGGGCCGGTGATGGTCGGCCCGTCCAGTTCGCACACCGCCGGTGCGGCGCGACTCGGCCGCGTGGCGCGCGAGATCCTCGACGAAGATCCCGTCGCCGTTCACTTTTTTCTTCATCCGCCGCTCGCCGCGACGTATCGCGGTCACGGGTCGGACTTCGCGCTCGTCGGTGGGTCGATCGGACTCAATGTCGACGATCCGCGCATCCCCGAGGCCATTCGCATCGCCGAACAGATGGGCGTCGACATCATCTTCTCCGAGGAGGACCTCGGCGACGTGCATCCGAACACGGTGCGCATCGAGATCCGCGGGAAGTCGCGCGAGGCGGAGATCAGCGGCTCATCGATCGGCGGCGGCGTGATCGAAGTCTTCAAGATCAACGGGTTCCAGACGCGCTTCAAAGGTGACTCGCCGACGCTGCTGCTCTTCTACCGCGACCGCGCCGGCATGATCTCCGAGGTGACGAAAATCATCGCCGAGGAGGGAATCAACATCGCGTCGCTGTCGTGCTCGCGAAAGCAGCGCGGCAAGGATGCGTTCATGCAGATCGACGTCGACTCGCCAATGTCGGACGCCGCGCTGCAACGGATTCGTGATACCGCGGATGTGGAAGAGGCGCGGTATCTGGATCGGATCCCTTAACCCCTCACTTTGGTGACGGCAGGCTCACGAGCACGGACGTGATCACAAGCACGATCGTTGCCGCGATCAGCTCGGCTGTCGCGGAGCGGCGAAGCACGGCCGCTGCTGACTCCGTGCCGAGCAGCGGACGCTGCTTCCGCCAATTCCAGGCTCCGAGTGCGACGACGACCAGCACCACGCAGAGCTTCGCGATCAATGTGTAGCCGTACGGCGTGCTCCAGAGATTGCTCAGCACTTTGAGATGCCGCCACGCCGTGTTCACGCCGGTGAACGCAAGGAGGGCGAACGCGCAGAGGGCAAGCGGAGAGAATCGATGCACCATGTTCGCGGCCAGCTCGCCTCGGCGGACAACATCCAGATCGCTCCGCAGAACGGCTGTAAATCCGGCCATCAGCAGGATGAAGAGCGTTCCGATCCAGAGACCGCCGGCGAGAACGTGGATCGGATTGATTGCCCGGTTCCATCCCGAGAGAAGGCTGGCCACCGGCTCGCCGATGGCTCCGATTGCGGCCAGGAACCAGCCTGCTCCGACGCGCGACACCGCGAGCAGAAATCCGATGATGCCGAGCACGATGCAGATCGTCTCGATCGTCGTCTGCGTCTCGGAAGTGATGACGCTGAGAAGCGAAATACCCTTCTTCTGTGCTGCGGGTGCGAGATCGAACGCGACGTACATCAGCGATGTGACGACGTAACCGACGAGGCCATAGGTCGCAGCCCGGCGTGCGGCACGTCCGGCGATGGCCGGCTCAGCCGCTATGTCTCCGCGCAGAACGATGAACCGGAAACCGACGGCACCGATCGCCATGAAGGAGCAGATGAACGCGACGATGCCGATGATGACGCCCGCAATGCTGATGTTCATGCCGGAAGCCTAGCGTCAAGACGGAGTTTTCGCGAGACTTGACTCGTTGGGACACCGCATGATTGAAAGCTTTTCCCACCTCGAACAACTCGCTGCCGGGCGCGACCTTGCGGATGTTTTTCTGGAGAGTGACGAGCAGGAGCATGCCGTCCCTGGCGATCAGATTCTCGAAGCGTTGCGGCGACGGCGCGCGGTGATGCGCGATTGCGTCGAGCGCGGGAAGGGCGGCGGGACGTCGATGGGGAAGCTGGTCGGCAATGAGGCCAAGCTGCTCAATGACGCGTTCCTGGCAGGCCGCACGTTCCTCGATCCGCTGACGGTGAAGGCGGAGATTTACGCGCTGTCGGTGATGGGAGAGAACTCGCGCATGGGCGTCATCGTCGCGGCGCCGACGGCGGGCGCGGGCGGCGTGGTGCCGGGAATGCTGCTGGCGCTGGAAGAGGAGCGCAACATCGATCCCGAGAAGACCGTGCGCGCATTGGTCGTCGCCGGCGGCATCGGCTCGATCATCGCGCTGTCGGCGAACATCTCCGGCGCCGCGGGCGGATGTCAGAACGAAGTTGGCGTCGCTGCGGCGATGGGAGCGGCGGCGGTCGCGTACATGATGGATGGAACGCCGCGACAGTCGATCCACGCCGCCGCGATCGCGTTGAAGAACACGCTCGGCCTGGTTTGCGATCCGGTCGGCGGATTGGTCGAGGTTCCTTGCGTCAAACGCAACGCGCTCTTCGCGGTGCACGGACTCACGGCCGCGCAACTGGCGATGGCCGGCGTCGAGTCAGTCATCCCGATGGACGAAATCGTCGAAGCGATGGTTCGCATCGGCCGGGCGCTTCCGCGCGGACTACGCGAAACCGCCGAGGGCGGACTGGCCACGACGCTCACGGGATGTTCGATCGGCGATCGCCTGAAGAATGAAGCGAATCAGCGTCGCGCCGAGCGTGCCGCGGAGCGAGAGCGCACCGCGCAGGAGCGGAAAGAATCGGTGCATTAGGACGTGTTTCGCGTCGTCGTGTTTATCGTCCTCACGCTTGTTTTAGCAGCGGCGCTAGTCATCGCTTTGGTGGGAACGTCGGCCGTCGTGAAGAGCTGGATTCACTCCGATCGCTCGATGACTAAATTCGAAGCACACATCCGTCACTACACCGATCGAATCATCGTGAAGGGCGATACTTGGTATGTGGACCACGTCGCTCACCCGTTCGTCCTGTTTCTCGGCGGCGTAGGCGGCGCATGGTTTATCGCCGCCGCCTCTGCCCTCGCGCTAGGTCGATTGTTGATGCGCGCGGCCGCTCCAAAATCGAACCGCTGGAGTAGCCATGCCTGACGTGATCGAAGTTCGTTACGTGCGCGATTACACCGTCTGGGTGAAGTTCGACGATGGTGTGCAGGGAGACGTCGATATCTCGAGATCGTTCAAGGGTCCGGTGTTCGAGCCACTGCGCGACCGTGAGTACTTCAAGCAGGTCCGCGTGAACCCGGACCTCGGCACCATCGTTTGGCCGAACGGTGCCGATGTCGCGCCGGAGACGCTTTACGAGCGAGTGCAAGTTCCCGCGTAGAGCTTACGGGTAGTACCCCCGAATCGTCTTGGCCTTTCCGTCGCTCACCTGCACATCGACGCTGCGCCACTTCGTTCCCGGCTTCACGCCCTCGGGGGGATAGAAGCCGAGGATGTATTGGGAGCGCAGCTCGTTCTGGATGTCGGTGTAGATGCGTCCGAGATCGGAGGCCTGCTCGATGTAGTAGGCGTTGCCGCCGGTCTCGCTGCAGAACTTGCTCAGTTTGTAGCGCGTGTCGACTTCGCTCATGCGGATACCGATGCCGATCGCGTAAATCGGCACTGCGGCGCGGCGCGAGTATTCGATGGCCTGGTCGAACGAGAATTTCGACGACGTGTCTTTGCCGTCTGTGACGAGCACGAGCGCGCGCTGACCTTTTACGCCGAGGAAGTTGTAGAGCGAGTAGACGACCGCGTCGTAGAGCGCCGTCGATTCCTCGGCGCGCAGCTTCGCGAGGCCGGCGTTGATATCGGCAAGCTGCGGTGACCAGCGTTGGATCAACTGCGGCTGCGAATCGAACGAAACGAGAAACGCGCGGTCGCCTTTGCGCATCACGTTCGTGAAGAACTGCGAGGCCGCCTTCTGCGCTTCGGACATCCGCGGCTGCATCGATGCCGAGGTGTCGATGGCGAGGCCAAGGGAGAGAGGCAGATTGTTCACGTGCTCGAACTTCGCCACTTTCACCGGCTTGCCGTCATCGATGACTTTGAAGGCATCCTCGGTCAGGTCGGTGATCGGATGGCCGTCGCGAAGGACTGTGGTCGGTAGCTCGACGAGGTGAACGTTCACCTCCTCCATGAACTGCGGCGTGTTGATCATCACCAGGTCTTCGACCGGCGGCTGTTCGGGCACGTCCTTGAGCGACGCGACGGCGCGCAGGTAGGCGATGCTTTCTGAATCCGGGAGGTCGACGACCTGAACGTACGGCGGTCCGAAGAGAGTGGCGAGGCGCGTCTCGTTGAGGAACAGCTCGAGTTTATCGAGCTGCTTGCCCTCGGGGACATTGACTGCCATTTCGACCCGCGTGCGGCCGCGGAGCTTGAGCGCCACGCGCGGCGAGGTGATGCGCACGCGAAAGGGATCGTTGCCGGTGTTCACGGTGGCTTCATCGCCGGCGATCATCGTCCCTTTGTCGTCCAGCGCGAGGGCGCGGATGCGATGAACCTGCGGCACGCTGCCGAAATCGAGGTCGAGTGCGTAGGGCGGCTGGCGTTTGCTCATCACCTTTCGTCCGTCGAGATAGAACTCGACGCTGACGATGCCTTCACCTTCGACGGCGGTCTCGATGTGCTGGACGCCGCTGAGAAGATCGTCGCCAAGCGGCTGGATGTGGATCGCCGGCGCGTGCGATTCGAGTTTGTCCTTGATCGACGCGAGCGTTGTATTCGAAGCGCCGCTGAGATCCGGGACCGTGATCGCCTGTTCGACGATCGCCTCGCTCGTTCCATTGAGGTCGGCGACTTTGACGCGCGCCTGGTACTCGGCGGCTTGGAGGAATCGGTCGAGCACGACCGCGATCTGATCGGTCTTGACGTCGGCGGGATAGTCGAAGCGATAGCGATAGTTTTCGAAGAGACGCTCGTCCTTCAGCACTTCGCCGACGACGTCGAGGCTGTACAACTTCGTTCCACCGACTTCTTTCAGGACGAGCTGCGAGCGCGGCACCAAAATGGTGATTTCGACGGCTGTACGGTTGCCTTGTCTGGACGGATACGCAATGGAGAGCTGGGCCGGAAGCGCTTTCGCGCCCGCCGTGCTCATGACCACTGAGTGAAAAATCTTGCGGACCTGCTCCGGGTCGACGGCTGGAGGAAGAAAAATCTTGGCGGTATCGAGCGTTCGGAAGTGCGCGGATTCAATGGCCGCAAGGGTTTCGTCGGCGGGGATGCATTCGTACTGAAAATGAGTGAACTGCGTGCCTTGCACCAGCCCGAAGATTCGGTCGAACGCCG
Organism: Thermoanaerobaculia bacterium; assembly: GCA_034663965.1. GTDB lineage: Bacteria > Acidobacteriota > Thermoanaerobaculia > Gp7-AA8 > Gp7-AA8 > JADGNZ01. The sequence continues at coordinate 12,695 of JAXDIO010000210.1, forward strand.
CCGCTTTAGACCCGGTCGTGGCGATGATCTCTTCTGAAAAGAGGTCGTATAGCGCGTCGATTGCGGAACTATACGGCTGCCACAAGACGTAGTCGCCGTGCGCGCGCGGCCTGTAAAAGAGGAAGTGCGCCTCTTTCTCGAAGCCCTTCAGATTGCGGTAGGTCCAGAGCTCCATCGGCTGAAAGAACTTGCAACCGTCGGGTATGGAGATTCCGGCGGGCGCTCCGTGAATGACGTAAACGCGGCCGCGATCGGACGCCAGCGATCGATATCGTTCCTTCGCCTCGGCGATACGCTCGTAATAGATGTTCTTGAACGCGCCGTTCGGCATTCCCTCGGTGAGGTCATGCCGGTGCCAGAAGTCGGTGATGTACAGATCGCGCTGCGCGTCACTCTCGAGGATCAGGAACGTGTCGATCTCCGAGGGTTGGATGATCGGATCGACATCGATGAGAAACTGCCGGTACTCCGCAGCAAGTTTCGCGATCCGCTCTTTCCGCTCGCGCCGCGACAGCTTGGCGCTGCCCTGGTTTGACGGCGCCGGGAGCGTCTGCGCGGCGCCGCCCACGCACAACAGAACGAGGAGCAGAGCGGGCGCGATCGATTTCACGGGTAGTAGCCGCGGATTGTTTTCGCTTTGCCGTCGCTTACCTGCACATCGACAGTGCGCCACTTCGTTCCCGGCTTCACACCTTCGGGCGGATAGAAGCCGAGGATGTATTGGGAGCGGAGCTCGTTCTGGATGTCGGTGTAGATGCGGCCGAGGTCCGAGGCCTGCTCGATGTAGTAGGCGTTGCCGCCCGTCTCGCTGCAGAACTTGCTCAGTTTGAAGCGCGTGTCGATTTCGCTCATGCGGATGCCGATCCCGATCGCGTAGATCGGGACGGCGGCGCGACGCGAATATTCAATCGCCTGATCGAAGGAGAATTTCGATGACGTGTCCTTGCCGTCCGTCACGAGCACCAGCGCGCGCTGACCTTTCACGCCGAGGAAGTTGTAGAGCGAGTAAACGACCGCGTCATAGAGCGCCGTCGACTCCTCGGCGCGCAACTTCGCGAGGCCTGCGTTGATGTCGGCAAGGCGCGGCGACCAGCGTTGGATCAATTGCGGCTGCGTATCGAACGAAACGAGGAACGCGCGGTCGCCTTTGCGCATCACGTTCGTGAAGAACAGCGATGCCGCCTTCTGCGCCTCCGACATCCGCGGCTGCATCGATGCCGAGGTGTCGATGGCGAGGCCGAGCGAGAGCGGCAGATTGTTCACGTGTTCGAACTTCGCCACTTTGACCGGCTTCCCTTCGTCGATGACTTTGAACGCGGCTTCGGCGAGGTCATTGATCGGATGACCGTTGCGCATCACGGTTGTCGGCAGCTCGACGAGGTGAACATTCACCTCCTCCATGAACTGCGGCGTGTTGATCATCACCAGATCTTCGACGGGCGGCTGCGGATCCTCTTTCAGCGACGCCACGGCGCGGATGTAGCCAACGCCTTCCTGCGCCGGAATCTCGATCGTCTGGACAAACGGCGGTCCGTAGAGCGAGGCCATCTTCGTGTCGTTGAGGAACAGCTCGACGTGATCGAGCTTCTTTCCCTCCGGTACATTGACGGCCATCTCCACACGCGTGCGGCCGTGCAGCTTGAATGCGATCCTCGGCGAGATGATGCGGACCCGGAACGGATCGTTGCCGGTGTTGAGCAGCAGCTCATCGCCGGTGACCGGCTCGCCGTTCGCGTTGAGCGCGACCGCGCGCACGCGGCGCACCTGCGGCACGTTGCCGAAGTCGAGATCGAGCGTGTAGGGCGGCTGGCGCTTGGTCATGACCTTCTTGCCGTCGAGATAAAACTCGACCGCTTTGATGTCCTCGCCGAACGCGATGGTCTCGATGTGCTGGATGCCGCTGAGAAGGTCTTCGGTGAGCGGCACGATGCGCAGCCGCGTGGTGTTCGTTTCGATGTCGTCCTTGAGTTGCGACAGCGCGGTCGTAGCGCTTTCCTTCGCCTTCTGCTGCTCGGGCGTGTCGAACAGCTCCGGCACGGTGATCGGCTTCTCGACGATGGCCTCGGCGCCGGAGTTGATGTCCTGCACGCGGACGCGAGCCATGTAGTCGGCGGGACGCAGGAAGCGATCGATGACGACGGCCACCTTGTCGTCCTTGATGTCGCCGGGATAGTCGAAGCGATAACGGTAGTTCTCGAAGAGCTGGTCGTCCTTCAATACCTCACCGGTGACGTCGAGGCTGTAGAGCTTCGTGTTGTTGACTTCCTTCAATGTGAGCTGCGAGCGCGGCACGAGGATGGTGATCTCGGCGTCGGTGCGGCTGCCTTGTTTGGCCGGATACTTCACGCTCACTTCGTTCGCGAGCTTCGGCGCGTTCGGCGTAGCCAGCACGACGGAGCGGAGGATCTTGTGGACGTCCTCCTCGTTGACCGGCGGCGGCTCGAAGACGCGCGTCAGGTCGAACTTGTTCATCTGCGACTGATACATGGCGCGCAGAAACTCGTCGCCGTACATGCATTGCATTTCGAGGTTCGTCATCGTCGTGTTGACGCTGGCCGGACCGAAGACGCGTTGCACCGCACCGTCGCCGGTCACGTCTGTCCCGATTTCGTCCTGCGAAACCAACTCTTTGGTGGCGTCGGGATTGATCGGCGAGTAGAGCTTGAAGTCGATTCCATTGCGCGCCTGGTAGAAAAGGAAGCGCACGTTGTGACCCATGCCCTGGACGAATGCGTACTTCCAGACCTCGGCCGGCTGCAGAAGACGGCAATTGATCTTGAGGCGCTCCTCCGGCTGACCGTAGATTAGGAAAATGCGGCCGCGATCGGAGGAGGCGTTCTTGAACTCGTCCTTCACTGTCTCCAGGCGCTCGTAGTACTCCTCACGGAAGGCTTGGTTGGTAGTGCCGTGGGCGACGTCGCGGCGGCGCCAGAATTCAGTGATGTAGATGTCGCGCTGCGGATCGGTCTCAAGGATCAGGAACGTATCCAGCTCCGCCGGATTCATGATCGGATCGACGTCGTTGAGAAACTGCCGGTACTTCTCGGGGAGGTTCTTGATGCGGTCTTTGCGATCGCGGCGGGAGAGCTTGCGGACGCCTTGATCGGGTTTCGCTTTCGCATCGGGCGGCGGTGCAGGCGCCGGTGCGGTCTGCGCGGGTGGCGGTTGCGGATCGGGTGTCGTCTGCGCGAATGCTGTCGCGGCGAGCATCGCGGAAATCAAAATGGCAACGATCTTATTCATCGGGGAGACCTCGCGGATACGAAGGACAATAGGTGAATCGCATGCGAATCTACCTGGACAACAACGCCACGACGCCTCTGCACCCAGCGGTGCTGGAAGCGGTCGGGGCATCGTTGCGGGATGTCTTTGGCAATGCGTCGAGCATTCATAAAGAAGGCCAGGCCGCGCGGCGCGGGATCGAGGACGCGCGCGAGTCGGTGGCGAAGCTGATCGCCGCGGAAGCGCGGGACGTCATCTTTACGAGCGGCGGCACGGAGTCGAACAATGCGGCCATCTTCGG
>JAXDIO010000225.1:0-4059 GCA_034663965.1 Thermoanaerobaculia bacterium
GCCATCGCGTACACGAAAGAGCGCAAGCAGTTCGGGCAGGCGGTCGCCGACTTCCAGGGCGTGCAGTTCCAGATCGCCGAGGCGGCCACGGAGCTGGAAGCGGCGAGGCTGATGGTCTACAACGCCGCGCGGCTCAAGGATGCAAAGCAGCCGTTCGTGCGCGAGGCCGCCATGGCCAAGCTTTTCTCGTCGCAGGTGGCCGAGAAGGTGACGTCGCTGGCGGTCCAGCTCTTCGGCGGCAACGGCTACACGAAGGAGTACCCCGTCGAGAAGTTCTGGCGCGATTCGAAGGTCGGCCAGATCTACGAGGGGACGTCGAACATGCAGCTGGCCACGATCGCTAAGTCGATCATTGCAGGGCGGTTGTAAGCGCGCAGCGCCGGAACGCTAGCGTCACGCCGGCTGGCCCGGCTGCGTCTCGCTGCCGGTCCGCCAGACCCCAAAATTTTGCCTGAAACCAGTGCGGACGGTTCGCAAGTCGGTTACCAGCGACATTTTGCACCCTGCCGGACCAGCCGTCGAGACGACAGCGTTCCGTCCGTTGGCGCTACGCTCCCGGCTTCGCACTGATCTCTGCGCGATCCAAGACGTTCCATTGGCGCAGTAGATCGCGTACTTGTTCCGCGGCGGCATTCGAATCGGCGACGCCAACCTGCAACGTCGCAAACCCTTCCCCCGACCCGGCGTCGACGACCGTTCCGATGCCGCGCTTCTCGATCTCGGCTTCGAGCGCCTGACGCTCGTGCAACTCGGCAGGTGTGGCCATGCCGTCGCCGGCGAGTTTCAGTTTGACGAGAATCCGCGGCAGTAAATCGTCGGCACGAATTCGTTCGGCTTCGCCGCGGACGTACAGTCCGAAGATCACCAGCGCGAGCAGCGGGACGATGATCCAGATCACGGTTCGACCGCGGCCGCGCGGCTGCGTTGCGTCTTCGCGAGACGTTGCAGGAAGTCGTAGGCGATGCCGCCGCTGGTTTTGCGCAAGGTCATGAAGTAGACGGCCAGCGCGATGATGCCGCCGATCCATGACAGGGCTCCGAGCTCGCGCGAGTGCGGGAAAAACGGCCAGATCATGAAGAGCAGCGAGCCGAGGACGCCAGCCACCAGCAGCGCGATCCGTTGGGCTTTCGGCGCGTCGACGTCACGGTTGCAGACCAGCGTCACCACCGCGTCGCCCGCCTCGCCCGGTGCCCACGAAACGGTGCACTCCACTCCCCCGGCCGCGGCGATTCCGCGCCGCAGCGGCAGCGTGAAACGGCGCTCGTTCTCCTTCGACGCGGTCAGCTCGCCGCCGTAGAGTTCGATCAGATCTGAGACTGTCTCCTCGATCCCTTCGCGCGGGATGCGGTCCTCGGTGAATTGCACAGGACGCGCGCCGGAGTCGTTGACTTCTGTGGTTTCGGCCATCGGGCGTGGACGGTAGCGGAGGCGGCGGCGCAGCGCAAGAACGCCGTCAGTCCCGCGCTGCGACGATGTTGTACTTCTGAATCTTCGACTTCAGCGTGTTGCGCGCCAGTCCGAGGCGGCGCGCCGCTTCGCGGATTCGTCCGCCGGACGATTCCAGGGCCCGCTCAATCAGCTGGCGGTCCACGGACGACATCACCTCGTCGTAGACGTCGCTGGTGATCTCCATCCGCCCCACCATCGGATTCAGAACCGACGCCGGCATCGGCAGCGGCCCGCTGGCCGCCATGGTCACGCCCGCATCCGCAAAGAGGCTGTAGAAATCGTTGCGCGTGATCGTGTCGTCGTTGGCCATCACGATTGCGCGGTGGAGCGTCGCCTCCAGCTCGCGCACGTTTCCCGGCCATTTGTAGCGCATGAAGAGGTCCAGCACGCCCGGCTCCAGCCGCTTCGTCTCCACGCCGAGGTCCTTGCAGATCTTGCGGATGAAGTGCTCGGCCAGGAGCGGGATGTCGTCCTTCCGTTCGCGAAGCGGCGGAAGAATCAGCGGGATGATGTTGAGGCGATAGTAGAGATCCTCGCGGAAGGTCTGCTGCTCGATTGCCTTCTCGATGTCGAGGTTCGTCGCGGCGATGATCTTCACGTCGGTCTTCAGTGTCTGCGTGCCGCCGACACGCTCGAACTCCTTGTCCTCGACGACGCGCAGCAACTTCGCCTGCACGGACATGCTGACTTTGCCAATTTCGTCGAGGAAGATCGTGCCGCCGTTGGCCAATTCGAAGCGCCCGAGTTTGCGGCGGTCGGCGCCGGTGAATGACCCCTTCTCGTGGCCGAACAGCTCCGACTCCGCCAGGTTCTCCGGAATCGCCGCGCAGTTGAACATGATGAACGGCCCGTTCCGGCGCGGCGAAACGTTGTGGATGATCCGGGCGATGAGTCCCTTGCCGGTGCCTGACTCGCCGCGAAGGAGCACGGTCGAATGTCCGGCCGAAGCCTTGCGGATCGCGAACTGGATCTTGGCCACGGCCTCGGAGTTCCCGACCACGGAATCCAGGTGCTTCTCAACCAGCACCTCGCGCCGCAGCGACTCATTCTCCAGCGACAGACGCGCCCGCGCTTCCTCCAGCTCCTCATAAAGGCGCGCGTTTTCGATCGCGATCGCGGCCTGATCGGCGAAGGCTTCGATGAACGTCAAGTCCTTTTGCGAGAACAGATGCCGCGCTTCGCGATGATCGAGGTAAATCGCGCCGGCGATGCGGTCGCGGATCACCAGCGGCACGCAGAGAATCGACATGATGTTCTCGGCGATCACCGACTCCGACTCGACGAACCGTGCGTCGGCGCGGGCGTCGGCGGAGATCACCGATTGTCCGGACTGGATCACTTCCTTCACGATCGATTGCGGCGACCGCCGCGACCCGCCCTCGGTATCTTTGATGTTGCGGACGATACGCGTGCGCAGCGCGCTGGTGATCGGATCGAGCAGGATGATCATTCCCCGCTCGGCGCGTACGCGGCGGATGGCGAGGTCGAGGACACGGTTCAACACTTCCTCGAGATTGAGCGTCGAGTTGATGATCTTCACCACTTCGTACAGCCCGACCACGCCGCTGTCCGGCGCTTTGCCCGCCGGCTTGATGCGGAAGAGCGCTCCGCGGGCACGCTCGAGATCGTGCGTCGCTTCGAGCCGCTCGAAGATCCGGATCGCGCTGCGAATGGTTTGCGTCGCCTCTTCCGGCTCGTCCTTGAGCAGGCCGATGTCGAACAGCAGCCGCGCCAATTCGTACGGTGTCTGCAACTCCTCGAAAGTCGTGCGCGCGGCGTCGAACTTCGCATTCGCCGCTTCGCGCTCGCCCTGCGACGACAGGATCTTTCCCCACATCCAGTCGTTCTTCGCAAGCGTGAAGCGATCGTCGAGCTGGCTCGCGTACTTGCTGCCGAGCTCCGCGTGGTTTCGCGCGTCATCGATCCGCTGCTGCGTGAAGGCCATGCTCGCCGCGGCGGTGTGTGCGCGCGCCAGTCCTTGCGTCGTTTGGTGCGATTCGAAAATCGACATGCTGCGCGCGAGGTAGCGCTCGGCCTCGGCGTAGTTCTCCCGCTCGTCCTCGATATTCGCGAGGACGTAGCACGCCTCGGCCACGAGGTCCTCATCGCGCGCACGTTCGGCGGCGGCGAGCGCCTTTTGCCCGTACGCCATCGCTTTGGCGATGTCGCCCTTCTTGTTCATCAACCGCGCGAGGGGGATGTAGACCGACGACCGCGACGCGCGCGTCTCATCGAAACCCTGCAGCGCGAGGCAGCGGTTGTACTGAACCAGCGCGTCCTTCCAATTGCCGAGCATCTCGAACGCCTCGGCCAGGTTCTCGCGAGCCAGCGCCTCGTACTCGACCGCGCCGATCTTCTCGTCGATGCGCACACTCTTCTGGAAGTAATCGACCGCGATAACGAAATCGCCCCGGCTGAACTCGATGATTCCGACGTTGTTGTACGCGGTGATGAGGTCCCACAGATCGCCCTCGGATTCGGAAAGCGCGAGGTTCATCTTGTAGTACTGGAGCGCGTTGATCCAATCGCCGAGTTTCCACAGCGTGTTGCCGAGGTTCGTCGACGCAACCTTGCTGAGCTGCTCCGAACCGACCTTCTCGGCGACTTTGA
>JAXDIO010000235.1:0-3819 GCA_034663965.1 Thermoanaerobaculia bacterium
ATCTCGCGGTGCGTGAAGTAGTTCACGGCGGGATCGTCGAGGTGGAAGCTGTAGGTGAACTTCTCGTCGTTGTCGGCCACGAAGGTGAAGCGGAAGTAGCGGTTCTCGGAGCCGCCGAACTCCTTCACGCTCGCGGAGTAGCCCTGATCCTGCTCGACCTTGATGACGCGATACAGGCGGTGCGCGCTGATCGGAAGATCGTCGGGCGGATAGTGGATGAACTGGATCGCGTAGATCTGCTTCGGATCGATGTCGCGCTCCGGATAGTCATCCGCTTCGCTCTCATCGCCCTCGCCCGTGAACCACGTCTCTTCTTCTTTGAAGAGGACGAGATTCGCCGAACTCTCGGTCATCGGCAGAACGCCCTGATCGAGGTGGATGTGCTGCTCCGGATCGCTCGCGTCGCGGAGCTGCGTGAGCAAGTCGATCATGTACTGGATGCCTTCGCGCGTGCCGGTGAAGGCGACTTCGTCATCCTCGTCGGAGATCCAGACGTCGAGCCAGGCGTTGCGGGGGAGCTTGACGCGGCTCTCCAGCGTGTCGAAGTTCACCGCTGCAAAGCCGAGGCGCTTGGCAGCGGCGTTGAGGAAATCGTTGCAGTGCGGATCCTCGACAAGGTTCTGCCGCGCGTATTCGATGGCCGCTTCGTACGCGCGTTTGCGTCCGAAATCGTGCGTCAGATCGAATGGCTGGATGATTTGATCGAGGAGCTGGGCGTGGCGCTCGGCGGCAGGTCGTGACATTGGCGTTTCGGGCAGCAATAACGGCTCAAAACTTATCACATTCCCTGAGGGGGGGAGTCGGGGTCGGGTGTGGGGTGTGGAGCTGAACCGGAGGAGGTCGGGGGGTTGTGTCGGGTGTCGGAGTAGGGCGGTGAGTCACTGCCGCGCTTTTTCTCCCACACCCGACTCCCTACTCCCCACACCCTACCCTGTCGTCCGATCCCGCGTCTTCCAATCCTTGTCGAGATCGGCGAGGAAGCTGGAGAGATCGTCGGCGTGCTCTTCCTCCACCGCGAGGATGCCTTCCAGCATGCGCTTGGTTGTGTAGTCGTCATCGCCGACGTAGCGAATCATCTCGGTATACGAGTCGATGGCCACGCGCTCGGCGACAAGGTCTTCTTTGATCATGTCGAGCAGATTCTGCCCTTCGACATACTCCGAGTGCGACCGCATCAGCATCCCGTCGGGATTCAGATTCGGCGCGCCGCCGAGCTGCACGATCCGGCCGGCGATCTGGTCGGCATGTCCCTGCTCCTCATTCGCATGCTGCAAAAACTCCTGCGCGATCGGATCGGCGTGGATGCCCGTGGCCATGAAGTAGTGCCGCTTGTAGCGCAGGACGCAGACGATCTCCGTGGCCAGCGCCTCATTGAGCAGCTTGATCACGGTCTCGCGGTCGGCGCGGTAGGCGTCCGTCACCGCACCTTCTTCGATGTGCTGCCGCGCGCGGCGGCGAAGTTCCTGGACGTCCGTTAGAAAAGGCTTTTCAGTCATTTACGACTCTCCTTCGTGCTTCAGGCTTGCAAGAATCATCGCCGCTCGGCGCCGAAGCGTCTACGACGCGCATCATATGTCCGCCCGCGCCAGATCACTTTGCGCCGGATTCCGGTCAGCCAGATGGAGCGGATCAGAATCCATGTCCAGATCGCGGCCATGACCGGATGCAGAAAAAGTGCGGCGTCGAGGCGATAGCGGAGCGAGCGAAAAAGAACCACTCGCGTGATGCTGATGATGACAATCGTTGCGACGCTGATTCCATCGCCGGCGATGGCCAACGCATACGGCAGCACGTGGAAGATTGCGTAACCGGCGGCCACGAGCAGGCCGATGACGTAGTTCCTGCCGAGGACCGCAAAGGCGTTCTTGGTGAAGCCTCCGACGATCTCGGCGAGTCCGTGGTACATCCGCAGCGAGATCAGCTCGTCCGCGCGCACCACTTCCGTCCTTCTGCCGCTGTGGCGGATCAGCCGGGCCAGCCCCACGTCGTCGACCACGGCATCTTTCAGCGCTTCGTGACCGCCGGCGCCTGCATACGCTTCCCGCATGACCAGATTGCCCGTTCCGCCGCCGATGGCCAGCCTCGCAAACCGCGTGCGATTCGAAAACCAAGTGGGCAGAAAACTGAAGCAGGTGATCGCAAGCATCGGCATGGCGGCGTTCTCGCCGAAGCCGCGCATCTCGAAGTGTGGCAAGAGCGTCAGCAGCGCGGGACCGCCTTTCTCCGCATGGGCTACCGCCGCAGCGATTGCAGCCGGCGCGTAGTAGACGTCCGCATCGACGAACAGCAGCAGCTCCCCGCGCGCGATTCGGCTGCCGTGATGCAGCGCCCACGGTTTGCCCAGCCATCCGGCCGGAGGCTCGATACCGTCGATCACCGTCAGCCGATCGTCATGAATCGCGCGGAGGATGTCGCCCGTCGCGTCGCTCGAGCGGTCGTTGACGACGATCACCTCGAGGTTCGCGTACGTCTGCGCGAGAAAAGCTCGCACCGTCCGTTCGATGATGTGCGCCTCGTCGCGCGCCGGGATGATCACGCTCACCAGCGGCTCACTCGCGGGCCGCATGTCCGCGCGCAGGCTCGGGATGAGTTTGAGATTGACGATGGTGCGGATCAGCGCCATCACCCACGCGACAAGGATGATCAGCGCGAGGAGGTGCACGTCAAAGGCAATGTTGAATGTTGAATGTGGAATGTTCAATGTTGAATGAAGGACGCCCTACGCCGCCCGTCTCATTCAACATTCAACATTCCACATTGAACATTCAACATTTCAGGTCCCCTTGTTGAGACCGCGCAGCTGTGAAGCCCCTACGCCGGTCCCATCTTCCGCTGCGCGTCGATCGCGTATGGCGAATCGGGGAACTCCGTGGCGATGCGGCGATACGTCTCCTTCGACTTCTGGCTGTTGCCCTGTACGTCGAACGAGTGCGCAAGAAGCGCCAGCAGTGAGTCCGCGGGCAGAATCGGATCCGGTTTCGCGACCTCGGCCTGCAACTCCTGCGCTACCTGCGGCGCTTCGCCGCCGTCGATGCGAAGGCGATAGAGGCTGTAGCGCGCGCCCGCCACGAGCAGGTGCTTCGGATGATCACTGACGAATTTCTGAAGCCGCGTGCGTGCCGAGGAGACGTCGCCCTTGTCGGCGGCGATGCGGGCAAGGAAGAGAGAGGCTACGTCCGCGGCGTCGGTGCCGCCATGCGACGCTTCGACATCCTTGAACTGCTTCTCTGCCGCGGCGGTCCGCTCGGGCTCAGTCTTGAACTTCGCGCCCGGCACCGGCTGCGCGCCGGGGGCGGCAAGCAGCGGCGACTCCATGGTGTCGATGGCCGCGCCGAGAGCGATTTGCGCTTTCTCTTCGCGGTTAGCGCGGTAGAAATAGATGCCGTAGCCGAGGACGGCCAGGAGCACGGCCGCAGCCGCGATCGTGAAAAGAAGGCGCTGATTTTCTTTCGCGCGCGCCGACAACGAGCCGATCTCGTCGACGAACTTATCGTGTTTCAGGTCTCTGCGTTGCTGGCGATCCATGAACCGAACTGCCTCCGTAAAAGTGCGTGACTCTAACCCGGGGCTGAGGAACGGTCAAATCGGTCCGCAGATTTCGCCGATCTCTGCCGGACCAAAGAAAAATCTGCATCGCCGGACGATGAAGATCTACAATAACCCTCGCTTCAGCAATCCAATCCACTCGGTATCTTTGTTGCACTGGGACGAATCTTCATCGGGACCTTTTCTCATTCGGGAGCATCCATGGCCGCGCGGGCGTTGACGGCAGCACTCATTTCCATCCTTTTCTCCGGCCTCGCTGCAGCCGCTGCTCCT
>JAXDIO010000246.1:0-6474 GCA_034663965.1 Thermoanaerobaculia bacterium
CACGTAAGCGTGGGCACATTGCGCCCCGCGAGAAGGGGCGCCGACCGTCAGTCGATCCGAACCTCTTCCCGCGCGGGAAGAGGTTTTTTGTTATGGATCGAAACGACGCAGAAATCGAGCTGTCCCGCTTACGCGATGCCATCGACCGCGTCGATGAAGTCATCGTGCGATTGCTCAATCAACGCGCAAAGTACGCGATCGAGATCGGCGAGGTGAAGCCGATCCTCGGCTTGCCGGTCTACGCGCCCGAACGCGAGAAACAGGTGCTGCTGCACGTCGAACGAACGTCGGACGGTCCGCTCGATCCCGCCACTATGCGCCGTCTATTCGAACGAATCATCGATGAGTCGCGCCGCGTGGAACGCCAAGCTGCGGCGCGCGACTAAGGGAGAAATCATGGTCATTGTGATGGAGAAGCATGCCTCGGACGCTGCCATCGAGCACGTCGTTGCCATCCTCAGCGAGCGCGGATTCGACGTGCACCGCTCGACCGGTTCGGATCAGACGGTGCTCGGTGTCGTTGGCGATGTCGCCAGCGTCGATCCGCGTGAGTTTGAGGTGCTCAACGGCGTGCAGGAGGCGGTGCGCGTCAGCGAGCCGTACAAACTTTCGAGCCGTTCGTTCCGGCGCACGAAAACGATCGTGAAGGCGCGCGGTATCGAGATCGGCGGCAGCGACGTCGTAGTTATGGCCGGTCCGTGCACGATCGAGAACGAGCGGCAGCTTTTCGAGACGGCGAAGCGCGTCGCGAAAGCGGGCGCGCGCATTTTGCGCGGCGGCGCGTACAAGCCGCGCACGTCGCCGTACGCGTTTCAGGGGATGGGCATCGAGGGATTGAAACTTCTTCGAGCCGCGGGCGACGAAAACAACATGGCCACGATCTCTGAGGTCATGGAGATCAGTCAGATCGAACCGATGCTGGAGTATGTGGACATCCTGCAGGTCGGCGCGCGCAACATGCAGAACTACAACCTGCTGGCGGCACTCGGCCAGATTCGTAAACCGATTCTGCTCAAGCGCGGCATGTCGGCCACGATTCAGGAGTGGCTCCTCGCCTCGGAGTACATCCTTTCCGGCGGCAACTACGACGTGATCCTCTGCGAGCGCGGCATCCGCACCTTCGAGACGTACACGCGCAACACGCTCGACATCTCGGCGATCCCGGTCATCAACAAACTCTCGCACCTCCCGATCATCGCCGACCCATCGCACGCCGTCGGACGGCGCGACAAGGTCATGCCGCTGGCCCGCGCGATCGTCGCCGCCGGCGCAGATGGCGTCCTGATCGAAGTGCATCACGAGCCGGAGAAAGCGGTATGCGACGGTCCGCAGTCGCTGTACCCGGATCAGTTCGCGCGGCTGATGGATGAGTTGCGGATCATCGTCCCCGCGGTGGGGCGGACGTTGTGAGCCATGCGGATTACGCAGATTGACGCAGATAGAATCCGCTGCCATGAAACGGATCGCCGTCCTCCTTCTTCTCGTCGCGACCTCCGCGTCCGCTGCGCCGCCGCCGCTCGATGCGAAGACGAAGCAGCTTGCGTTCGATATCTATAAGCAACTCATCGAGATCAACACCACGAACTCCGTCGGCAACAACACGACTGCCGCTGAGGCGATGGCGGCGCGGTTGAAGGCGGCGGGATTTGCGGCGGCGGATGTTCAGCTGCTCGTCCCTGCGAATCCGAAGAAGGGCAACCTCGTGGCGCGGCTGCACGGCACGGGGAAAGAGAAGCCGCTGCTGCTGCTCGCGCACCTCGACGTCGTCGAAGCGAAGCGCGAGGACTGGTCGATGGATCCGTTCGTCCTCACGGAGCACGATGGCTACTACTACGGCCGCGGCACGAGCGACGACAAGGCCATGGCTTCGATCTGGATCGCTACGCTGATTCGTTTCAAGCAGGAAGCCTTCGTTCCCAATCGCGACATCATCGTCGCGCTGACCTCGGACGAAGAAACGGGCGGCGAGTTTAACGGCGTCGATTGGTTGCTCAAGCAGCACCGCGATCTCATCGACGCTGCCTTCGCGCTGAATGAAGGCGGCTCGGGACGGTTGAAAGATGGCCGGCGTTTGTACAACGGCGTCGGCGCGAGCGAGAAGGTCTACGTCACGTTCGGTCTGGAGACGCACAACAAGGGCGGCCACAGTTCCGCGCCGCGCAAGGACAACGCGATCTATCAACTTGCGAATGGACTGGTTCGGCTTGAGAAGTACGAGTTCCCGGTCGTGCTCAACGAAGTCACGCGCGCCTATTTCGAGCGGATGTCGAAGATCGAAGAGGGGCAGACGGCAGCGGACATGAAAGCCGTCACGACCGGCGATGCCGCCGCCGCGGCGCGGCTCTCGGAGACGCCGGCGTACAACAACCAGTTGCGCACGACCTGCGTGGCCACGCGGCTCGAGGGCGGACACGCCGACAACGCATTGCCGCAGATGGCGAAGGCGACCGTCAACTGCCGCGTGCTGCCGGGCGAATCGGCGGACGCGGTGCGCGACACGATCGCGAAAGTCCTCAACGATCTCGGCATCGAAATCAGCTGGATCGACAAGCCGAAGCCGAGCGCGCCTTCGCCGCTGACGCCGTCGGTGATGAAGCCGATCGCCGACGTCACAAACGAGTTCTGGCCCGGCACGCCGGTGATGCCGCTGATGGCCGCCGGAGCCAGCGACGGGCTCTATCTGCGCAACGGCGGCATCCCGACGTACGGTGTCTCCGGCCTCTTCGGCGAGTTGACCGACAGCCGCGCGCACGGCAAGGACGAACGCGTGCGCATCGATTCGTTCTACGACAGCGTGCAATTCCTCTACGTGCTCGTGAAGCGGTTGTCGTCGTGAAGCGTCAGATCGCGATCGCGGCGTGCCTGCTTCTCGCTTCATGCGGCGGCAACGCGCCTGCCCCAGCACCGGTTCCTGAGCCGCGGCCGGCCGCGCCTGTGCCGGCACCGCCGACGACGGAAGAGCAAGCGACCGGCACCGTCCAGGTCAACGTCAGCACGCTGAACATCCGCGCGGATGCTTCGACCTCGGCCGAAATCGTCGGACACGCGCGTCGCGGCGAGCGGCTGACCGTGGTCGGTGACTCCGGCTCCTGGTTGCGCGTGAAGCTGAACGACGGCACGACCGGATGGGTGTCGTCGCAACTCGTCGTGCGCGAAGGCGCGGCCGCGCGTCCGCGGCGCGGCGGTTGTCAGCCGGACAGCAACTACTCGTTCCTCAGTGCGCCGAAACCGTCGTTCTTCGAGAAGGGGCCGCACGGCATGGTCGTCATCGAAGCGAGCGTCGATGCGCGCGGCATCGTGATTTCGACGCGCGTCGTCTCCAACGACACGAAAGACGATTCGCTTGCGTCGATTGCCGAGCGCGAAGTGCGCAACGCCCGGTTTGCTCCGCCGATCCGCAACTGCGCACCGAAGGCGTTCGTCTTCACCTACAAGCGCGCCTTCTGAGCGCAAAAAAAGCCGCGGCCGGAAATCCGGCCGCGGCTTGCGAAGAATGCGGCGAGTAACTGCTAGTGGCCTACTGCGTGCCCGCGCGACTGGCTCACCGTCACGGTCACCGTGCCGTGCGCGGCGTTTCCGCTGGCATCCGTTGTCTCGATCGTAATGGTGTAGACCCGGTCGCTTCCACCGGCACGCTCGGAGCGGACATTCGCCGTCAGCGGTCCAGTGATCTCCCAGTCGGTTGACGTGTTGCCGTCGCCGTTTCCGTTGATCGGCTGGTTGGATGAGATCGAAATGATGTGCGACGTCGGATGCGGATCGACGAGATCCGATGCGATGACGGTGACCGTGACCGCAACCATCTTGTGATTCGGCGGCCAGAGGCTGCTCGGATTGGCCGTGATCGAGACGATCGTCGGCGGCGTGGTGTCGCGCACCGTAACCGTGAACGAACCGTGCGCGGTGTTGTTGTGCGTGTCCGTAGCCGTGCACTGCACGGTCGTCGTTCCGAGCGGGAAGGTCGAACCGGACGCGTGATCGCAGGTCACCGGTCGCGAACCATCGACGAGATCATTCGCCGTCGCGGTGTAGCTCACAGCCCTGCCGCTCGGTCCAGTCGCTTCGGCGGTGATGTTGGCCGGCAGCGAAAGCGCAGGCGGCGTCGTGTCGACGACGGTCACGGTGAAACTGCCGCTGGTGGTGCCGGTCGAGGCGGTCGCGGTGCAATTGACAGTGGTCGTGCCGAGGGCGAACGTCGAACCGGATGCCGGCGTGCAGACGATCGTGGCGTTGTCGGTCGCGGTCACCGTGTACGAAACTGCCGCGCCCGCGCTGCTGGTCGCTTCGGCGGTGATCGGCGCCGGCAATGTGAGCACCGGGCCGTTCGACACCGTGACGTTGAACGAGCCGAAACCGGCATTCGCTTGCGAGTCGTAGGCGACGCAGTTCACGGTCGTTGTGCCGAGGGCGAATGTCGAACCGGATGCCGGCGAGCATGTCACCGTCACGGGTCCGTCGATGACGTCGTTCGCCGTCACGGTGTATGTCACGACCGGATTGCCCGTGACGATATCTGCCGGCACGGTGACTACCGGAGCTCCGGTATCGAAGACGAAGACCGAGAAGCTCCCCGAGGCGGTTCCGAAGCTGTCAGTCGCCGTGCAGTGCACGGCCGTCTCGCCGATCGGATAGAGATCGCCCGAATTGTGATCGCAGGAAACGACCGGCGCCGGGTCGACGAAACTGGTGCCGCTCACGAAGAAGGTGACGTTTGCACCGGCCGCGCTCGTGGCATCAGCGAAGACACTCTCCGGTAGCGAGAGCAACGGATTCTGTTGGATCGGACGGGCGATGACATCGTAGAAGACGGGACCGATGAAGCGGTCGCCCGTGTCATCGTGCGCAATGACCGACACGGAGTAGTGACCCTCGACGAACAACGTCTCATCGGGGATGGCCACGAAGATCGTGTCATTCAGCGTGCCCGGCGCACGGAAGCCGCCGCTGATGTCCCGCGTGAACGTCCCGGCGGGACCATCGATGAGGAGCTGGGTGCTCAAAAAAATGTTGGAGGAATCGGGGGCGCCATAGAAATCCCCGAACAGATCGTCTCCGTGGATCGTCGCGTTCTGCTCGAACTCGAACGAGTAAAAGGACGTGGGTCCAAATGAGCTGATCTGCGCAAACGCGCCGGCGGGAACGAGAACGAAAAGACACAGCAAGCCAAAGGCTGCACGTTTCATGATGGACCTCCAGATTTTCGGACGGGGAATTATGCGCTCCATCCGGCACCGATGTACAGCAACGGTTGGACTGAAAGTTATTCGTAACGGAGCGCTTCGATCGGGTGGAGGGAGGCCGCTTTCCAGGCCGGATACGACCCGAAACCGATACCGATCACCGAGCAGACCACGAGGCCCGTGATCGCCCAGAACCACGGGAAAACCATGTTCATGCTGAAGGCGATGGCGATGCCGTTTCCGCCGAGAACGCCGGTCAGAATTCCGGCCAGTCCGCCGAGCTCGGAGAGGAGCACAGCCTCGATCAGAAACTGTTTGATGATGTCGTACTTGCGCGCGCCGATCGCTTTGCGGACACCGATCTCGCGCGTTCGCTCGGTGACGCTGACCAGCATGATGTTCATGATGCCGATGCCGGCGGCGAGCAAGGCAATCACGCTCACCACGAACGCGCCGGCGCGGACCGTGTCGGCCACCTGCGCGAATGCGGAGACGAGGGTGTCGTTCGAATAGATCTCGAAATCGTTGTCCTGTCCGAGCTTCAATCCGCGCGCCGCGCGCATCGCGCCGATTGCCTTATCCAACGTGTCGTTGTAGGTCGCCTGCGACGTCGACTGGATGGCCAGATTGATGGTGCGGTGCTCGTGGCCGAAGTCGGAGAAGAACTTCGTGATCGGCACGAGCACGAGCTCGTCCTGCGAGTTCCCGAACGAGGATCCCTTTTCGTCGAGCACGCCGATGATCGTGTACGGCTTCGAGTTCACCTTGATCGTCTTGCCGAGCGCCGTTTGGCTGGGGAAGAGCTTTTTCTGTATCGACGCCCCGACCACGGTCACGGGCCGCCCGAGGTCGACGTCATCTGGCGAGATGTTGCGGCCGTACGCGATCGTGTAGCTGTTTGCCGCGAGGAAGAACTCGTTCGTCCCGACCAGCGTGCGCCCCTGCAGCGTGACGTTGCCGTAGCTCACCGGTTTGCCGCCGTCGAAGCATTTGAGCGCGATGGCCGAGGCTTGCCCTTCCATCAATCGTTTGAACTCGGTGGCTTGATCGAGCGAGATGTTGTGGCGGTTGGCGAACTTCTCCTCCGGATCGCGCGTGTTCATCACCGGATACTTGGCGAACTGAAAGATGTTGCTGCCGAGGAAGCTGAGGCCCGATTCGATGGAGCCTTGAATGACGCTGAGCGCCGTCATCACGCCGATGACCGAGAAGACGCCGATGGCCACGCCGAGCATCGTCAACGCGGAGCGAAGCCTGTTCGTGCGCAACGAACCGAGAGCCATGCGGAAGATTT
>JAXDIO010000268.1:0-7653 GCA_034663965.1 Thermoanaerobaculia bacterium
GCAGGGCACGTCCGGCCGCTTCGCCGAGCGCACCGACGCGGTTCGTGGCGGTGAAGAGGTCGATGCTCAATCCGTAAAGCGTCTCCAGCTCCATCCGCCGCCGCTCCGCCTTCTCCGCCTGCACGCGGGCCGCAATGACCAGCCGGTTCACCGTCACCGAGGCCACGAGAAAAGCGACGAGCGCAAACCAGTTGGCCGGATTCTCGATCGTGAAGGTGTAAAGCGGTGGAAAGAAGAAGAAGTTGTAGCAGAGCATCGCCAGGATTGACGACACGGTCCCGGGCAGCAGTCCGCCCCACACCGAGATCAGAAGGACGACGATGAGATACGCGAAGCCGACCGTGTTCGGATTGAGTTTGATCGCGCTTCCCACCGCGGTCACGAACGCAATCGACCCGAGGGCGGCCAGCCACGTGAGCAAGCGGTTGTGCATCACGTACCAGTGAAACACACTACGAAGGAGGGTGTCGTTAAGAGGGGATAAAGAGAAGCCGTAGATTAAGAAATTGCTAAGACGACGTCCGCGATCGCTTCGATGGCGCGGTCGAGATGTTCGCGCGTGTGCGCGGCGCTGATCTGGCAGCGCAATCTAGCGGCGCCCTGCGGAACGACCGGAAAGCCGAAGCCGGAGACGTAGATGCCGCGCTTGAGGAGCTCGGCGGAGATCGCGATCGCTTTAGCGGTGTCGCCGATGATGATCGGGACGATCGGATGAATGCCCTCGCGCACCGCCACGCCGCGCGCAGTGAGTTGCTGGCGGAAGTAGGCGGTGTTTTCGTGCAGGCGCGTGACGAAGCTCGTATCGTTTTCCAGCAGGTCAAACGCCGCGAGCGATCCCATCACGACCGCCGGCGGCAGCGTGTTGGAGAAAAGGTACGGACGCGATTTCTGGCGGAGGTAGTCGACGAGCGTTTTTGGTCCGGTCGTGAAGCCGCCGTGCGAGCCGCCGAGTGCTTTGCCGAGCGTGGAGGTGTGCGCCTGGATTTTGTTGAAGACGCCCAGCTCTTCCCCAGTTCCGCGTCCGGTCTTGCCGAGGACGCCGGTGCCGTGCGAGTCGTCGACGACGAGGAAGGCGTCGTACTCGGCGGCGAGTTCGACGATCTCCGGAAGCGGCGCGAGCGAACCTTCCATCGAGAAGACGCCGTCGGTGATGACGATCTTGTTGCGCGACTCGCGCGTCGCTTCGAGCGCGCGGCGCAGGTCAGCCATGTCGCGATTTTTGTAGCGCTCCTTCTTGGCCTTGGCCAGGCGGACGCCGTCGATGATCGAGGCGTGATTGAGCTCGTCGGAGATGATCGCGTCCTGCTCCAGCGCGACGGTTTGGAACAACCCTTCATTCGCGTTCCAGCACGACCCGTAAAGGATCGTGTCCTCGGTACCAAAGAATGCGGCGATGCGCTCTTCGAGCTGGCGATGGATCGTCTGCGTGCCGCAGATGAAGCGCACCGACGCAAGCCCATATCCGTAATCGCGCTCGCCCTTTTCCGCGGCTTCGGCGATGGCGGGATGGTCTGCCAGGCCGAGGTAATTGTTGGAGGTGAGCATGATCACTTCGCCGATGCCTTCGACGTCGACCACCGCCCCTTGCGGCGATTTCATCAGCAGCTCGCGTTTGAGCGTGCCTGCGGCGGACATTTGATCGAGCTCTGTTTGCAGCGTGGAAACTAGCGACATGGGCGGCGGATTCTATCAGTGCGGTTGGAGCAGCTCGATGCGATTGCCGAACGGATCGTGAACGTATGCACGGTCGTAGCCTTCGAGCAGGTGGTCGGGCTTTGTCGCGTAACCAGCCGCTTCGAGACGCGTGACAAGCGACTTCAGATCGTCGACGAGCAAGCCGGGATGGGCCTTCTTTGCGGGACGGAAGTCATCCTCGATGCCGAGGTGAAGTTCGAGGGCGCCGATTTCGAACCAGAGTCCGCCGCGTTCGTTGAGACTGGCGGGCTTGGAGATTTCAGGAAGGCCGAGAAGGTCGCCGTAGAACGTGCGACCGCGATCTTCTTCGCCGCGCGGCATGGCGAGTTGGATATGGTGGATGGCGGTAGCAGGCATTTATCCTCAATTCTTGTCAGGGATACCAACATAAGTTGCTGCAGTTTGCCAAAGCACAGACAAGAGTGTCTGTCTGTGTCACACAATCCTGCGGCTTCCAACAATTGCCGTTACCGGCAGAGCCGGTGTGGCACAGACACTCTTGTCTGTGCTGGTGAGGCGCGGCAGGCTTGAGGCGATCAACGTGGTGTCTCGGGCTCGTTGTCATACTTCAAATCCCGCCGAAAACACTTGCCGCCTTCGATGTCGAAGACGACGCACGAGTCGATCGGCTTCGAGTAGACGTGCACGCTTACGGCGCGCTCGTTCCACTCCTCGAGATTCTTGATGCGATGGATGGTCTGGGTCTTGTCGACGGTATTCAGCGGACCGCCGGGGACGACCAGTTCCGTTTCGAGGTGCTGCATCTCGATGCGCGTGGCGCCGGCGAGGCAGTCCATGCCCACGACTTGTTGGTTCTCGGGACGATTGCAGCTCAGCTGCTTGTAGTTTTCGACGATCAGCTTCCCCTCGATCATCGTCATCCAGCCGAGCTGTCCGTTGTGCGTGTGCAGCGGCGTGATCGCGCCGATCGGCCAGCAGATCACCATCGCCTCGATCATCTCGTTGCGGAAGACTTTGTTGCGTGTGTGGCGGTCCGGCAGCCACATCTTGTAGCGCTCCAGATCCTCGGCGCGGATCTCGTACGTGGCGAGAAAGTCGTAGATCTTCTGCTTCGTGATCAGGCCAGCGGACAGCTCGCGGATGCCGTCGATGAACTGCTCGACCGGCACCGGGGTCGGCGAATAGATGGGCTGGGGAGCGGTGGCGGTAGTGTTGTGCAGATCCATTGGGTTCCTCGCTCGCGAAACTATAGCTGGTTCGCGGGGGTCGGGGGTCGGGAGTGGGGCGTCGGAGACGGACTCGGCTATGTTGGACCGCGCCTGGTTTTTCTCCGACTCCCCACCCCCGACACCCGACTCACGTTCCCAACATGCTAGTCTCCGCGCGCATGCAAAACCTCGCCGTCATCGGGGCCCAGTGGGGCGATGAAGGGAAGGGGAAGATCGTCGATCTTCTCTGCGAGACCTTCGACGTGGTGGCCCGCTACCAGGGCGGGCACAACGCCGGCCACACGGTCAAGTTCGGCGAGAAACATTTCGCGCTGCGGTTGATCCCCTCGGGCATCCTCCACCCGGACAAGCTCTGCATCCTCGGCAACGGGATGGTGATCGATCCCGAGGCGCTGCTGGATGAGATCGAGAAGCTGCGTGCGCTCGGAGTCGTGATCGATTCCAACCTCAAGATCAGCGACTCCGCGCAAGTCATCCTGCCGTATCACAAGGCGCTCGATCAGGCTCGCGAGGAAGCGGCCGGCGAGGCCAAGATCGGCACCACCGGACGCGGAATCGGCCCGGCCTACGAGACGAAGGTGAGCCGCTACGGCATCCGCGTCTCCGACCTGCTCGATCCAGATGTTCTGCGCGATCGCATCGAATTCGCGTGCGCCGAGAAGAATCCCGTCCTGAAGGTTTACGGCAAGGACGGCTACGACGCGCAGAAGCTCTACGACGATTACACGCGCTACGGCGAGGTGCTGGCCGACCGCATCACCAACGGCACGCTGCTGATCAACGCGCAGATCCGCGCCGGCAAGAAGGTGATGTTCGAAGGCGCGCAGGGCGCGATGCTCGACATCGACCACGGAACGTATCCGTACGTGACGTCATCGAGCACGGTCGTCGGCGGCGTCTGCACCGGACTCGGCGTGGCGCCGAAGCACATCCACCGCGTGATTGGCGTGGCGAAGGCGTACACGACGCGCGTCGGCGGCGGCGCGTTCCCGACGGAACTGAACGACGATCACGGCGAGCACCTCCGCGCCCGCGGCAACGAGTTCGGCACGGTCACCGGCCGTCCGCGCCGCACCGGCTGGCTCGATCTTCCAGTCCTCCGCACATCGGCCATGCTGAACGGCCTCGATGCGATCGCGCTGACGAAGCTGGACGTGCTCGATCAATTCGAAGAGATCCCGGTCTGCATCGGCTACAACGTCCGCGGCGAGCTCTGGAAAACCTTCCCGGCCTTCGCGGTCGCGCACCACGACTACAAGCCGGAGTACCGCACGCTCAAAGGCTGGAACCAGCCGACGGTCGGTATCACCTCGTACGACGATCTCCCGCAGGCGGCGAAGGATTACGTCCGCTTCATCGAGGACGAGGTGGAGTGTCCCGCGTCGATCATCTCGACGGGCCCGCGCCGCGAAGAGACGATCGTGCGGTAGGTCACCCCTTTGGCGATCGCACCAGCTTCTCGAACAGGCTCTCCAGCGCGGCGTCGAGGTCGTGGTGTACACCGGAATGCACGGGCGACGTCTGGATGATCGTGCTGCGCGGTGCGACGAGCCAGTGGAAGCGGGCGCGTTGCGCGAGCGCTCCGATCGGGCCGGCGTCGGCGGTGCCGGCGCAGACTTTGGGGATCGAGTCGAGGTAGCTATCGATCATCGCAGTGTCGATGCCGGGGGCGAGCGCTTTCAGGCGCTTGTGGTCGCAGGCGATGCGGGCGGCGAGGAAGGCGGCGGTGGAGGAGAAGAGGATCACGCCGGCGTTGAGGAACTCGCCGCGGTCGACGCGCGGGACGACGCGCACGACGGCGTAATCAAACGGATAGCGCTTGGGCATCAGCGGCATCCTCCATCCAGCGTCGCGGTGATTCGAGTCGGTGCAGCAGGTAGTCGCGGTAGGCGGCGCGATGTTTGTCTGGCGTCGCGAAGCGCGGCTCGTCGGTGAGCCAATCGTTCGGGATCAGATCCAGCACTTCGTCGATTACCTCGGGTGTCAACTTCGCTGCTAGCTCGGAGTCGGCGTCGCGGATCTCCGTCGCCCACGGAAGCAGCACGTGATGTTTGATCGGCGTGAACGCGCTCCGGCTGCGTTTCAGAAAATCGTCGCTCCAGTTGTGATGAAAAATCAGTGTCGCGCCGTGATCGATCATCCACAAGCCGCGGTGCCAGACCAGCAGGTTCGTATTCTTCGGCATGCGGTCGACGTTCGTTACGAGCGCGTCGAACCAGACGATCGACGACGCCAGCCGCGACTTGCCGTCGATCGTCCGCGCGATGATCGGATCGAACGTGATCGAGCCGGGGAGATAGTCGAGGCCGATGTTCACTCCTTCACTCTTCGCGAGCAGTTCCTGGATCTCCGCATCCGGCTCGGTCTTGGCCATGCGTCCGTCGAGTTGGACGAAGACGATTTCCGGAACGGGCAGGCCGAGGGCTCGTCCCAACTCGCCCGAAATCAGTTCCGCGATCAGTGCGCGGACGCCTTGTCCGGCGCCGCGAAACTTCACGACATACGTGCCGTCGTCGTCGCCGTTCACGATGGCGGGCAGCGAGCCGCCTTCGCGCAGCGGCGTCACGTATTCGGTGGCGGTCACGGTTCGAATCACGGCTGAGATCATGCCCTAAACGGCGGCGGTATGAACTCTGCACATAAGAACCAGCCGACCTGATGAATCCCCCCGCGCGCGACCGACACATCTCCGCTCCTAGGGCGGAAGAATTCGCAACCCTCGTCGATGCGGTCGAGGACTATGCGGTCTTTCTGCTCGATCCCGAGGGCATCATCCGCTCCTGGAATCGCGGCGCAGCGCGAATCATGGGATACGCCGAGAATGAAATTGTCGGCGAGCACTTCTCGAAGTTCTATGGCCCCGATGACCTTGCTGCGGAGAAGCCGCGGTATGAGCTCGAGACGGCCACGCGCGATGGCCGCGTCGAGGATGAAGGCTGGCGGATCCGCAAAGACGGCCAGCGCTTCTGGGCGAACACCGTCATCACGCTGCTGCGCAACGACAAGGGCGAGATCACCGGCTTCGCCAAGGTGACGCGCGACCTGACGGTGCGCCGTCACGCGGAAGAGGAGCTTCGCCAGAGCACCGAAATCTTCCAACTGCTCGTCGCCTCCGTCCGCGACTACGCCATCTTCATGCTCGATCCCAACGGCAATATCGCGACTTGGAACAAGGGCGCCGAACGGATCAAAGGCTATAAGCCGGAAGAAATCATCGGTAGCCATTTCTCGCGTTTTTACGGCGAGGAAGATAAGGCCAACCACAAACCCGAACGCGAGCTGGAGATCGCGCGCGCGGAGGGAAGCGTCGAAGACGAAGGATGGCGCATCCGCAAAGACGGCACGCGCTTCTGGGCGAACGTCGTCATCACGGCGGTTTTCGATCGCACCGGCGAGTTGCGCGGCTTCGCGAAAGTGACGCGCGACATCAGCGACCGCAAAGAGGCCGAGGAGACACGCCGTGCGCTGCTCGAACAGCGCGAGGCGCGTTTGATCGCCGAAGAAGAGCGCCGCCGTGCGGAGGATTCGTATCGCGTGTCGCAGGAAGCGAACCGCGCCAAAGACGACTTCCTGATGACGCTCTCCCATGAGCTGCGCACTCCGATGACCGCAATCCTCGGTTGGTCGCGCATGCTGCCGTCGATGTCACCCGACGATCCGATGTTCCACGAGGCCGTCGTCTCCATTGCCGGCGGCGCGCAACTGCAGGCACGGCTCATCGACGACATCCTCGACGTTTCGCGCATCGTCTCCGGCAAGCTGCGCCTCGCGCCGGAAACGATGGAGGTGGCGCGCGTGATCATGAATTCGGCCGAAGCGGTGAATGCCACTGCCGAAGCGAAGCAGATCACGATCACGATGTCGCTTCCGCCGACCCTCGGCGTGATCGTCGCCGACCCGACCCGCATCCAGCAGGTGATCTGGAACCTGCTCAACAACGCGGTGAAGTTCACGCCGCGCGGCGGCCAGGTGGAGGTTTCGGCGCGGCGCACGGCCTCGCAGGTGCAGGTGTCGGTCACCGATTCGGGCGAAGGGATCGATCCGCAGTTTCTGCCGCACATTTTCGAGCCGTTCCGTCAGGCCGAGTCGCCTCAGACGCGCGTACACGGCGGCCTCGGGCTCGGCCTCTCCATCGTCCGCTACATCGCCGAGGCGCACGGTGGCAACGTGTCGGCGGAAAGCGCAGGACGCGGCAAAGGGTCGACGTTCACCGTCACACTGCCAGTGCGCGCGGTGACCGCCGGCACCGGTCCGGTCCGCAACGCGTTCGGAGATACGTTCATGCATCGCGACCGCCTGCGCGGCATCGAAATCTTCCTGGTCGACGATGAGCAGGAGTCGCGGAAGATGGTTACCGCCGTTCTTCGAGCCGCGGGTGCGAACCTTTCTGCGTTCGACTCCGCCGGCGAGGCGCTCGAAGCGATCGAGCAGCATCGCCCGGCCATCGTCCTGACCGACATCGCCATGCCGGAGATGGACGGCTACGCGTTCACGCGCGCGCTGCGCGAACGCGCATACGGTCGCGAGCTGAAAATCGTGGCGTTGTCGGCATTCCCGGCCACCGGCGACCGAGGCAGCGGCTTCGACGCGTATCTCTCCAAGCCGATCGACCCGTTCCACCTCGTCGACGAGATCGCGCGCATCGCGCTGCCGGCCACGGCGTGACTTCTTGCGCATAAACGAACGTTCGTGCTAATTTCTCGCGCCCAGGAGGACTCCCTCATGGTGCGTGATTCGATCAATCCCAAGTTCGTCTACCATTCGCCCG
>JAXDIO010000312.1:0-2699 GCA_034663965.1 Thermoanaerobaculia bacterium
CGCCACGCGCGCAAGCTCAACGATCGGCGTCGAGATGAGGCGTTGCAGCCGGGCCGCAAGAACGAACGCCCCCAGGAGTGAAAAAACAAGGATTGCGCCTGCGATCTCTTCGTACTGCCGTACGCGGGCGGCCCGGTCGCGATTGTCGGCGGAGACGTAGAGCGTTCCGATGCGTTTGCCGCTGAAACTGATCGGCGAAAACAGTTCGACGTGGTTGCCGAAGTCATAAACGCCGTCCGGCCGCGGTCTCAGCGGGATCGTGATTCCGTGGTTCGGTTCGTACGCCGCGAACGGTTCGCCGCGGTGGTTGTAGATCGCGGCGGCGATGACCGACGGCTTTGCCTGAAGCGCGCCGAGCACCTCGCGTCCCGACTGATGATCGTTGAACGCGAGCGCCGCCGTGCTGTTGGAGGCGATGACGCGGGCGATCGTGGAAATGTCGATGATCAGCCGTTGCCGAAAACCCAGAAGGCCGGTCACCGTGAAGCCGAGACAGGCCAGCAGGACCGCCGCGCCGCTCGTGATCATGATGATGCCGGTGAGTTTTCCCCGGATCGAATGCTGTCGTTTGGTCGTCATTGCTCATCGGTAAGTGCGTGGGGCGGCCTCGATAAATACAACCGGCGCGATTCACGACACCTTTGTATTTTTCGAGCGCCCTCAGGCCACTCATCAGCAACGCCGCCGAGTTCGGGCAGCGCAAATCCGACCGAGGGAGCAATATGTGCGACACGCCACAGCGCAACTGAAAGATCTGACGATGCGATTCGAGGGACTCTCTTCGCAGCCGCAACTCGTCAGGCCGGCCGCCGATCTCATCTGTATGCACGATCTCGAAGGCCGCATCCTCTCCGTGAACGCCACCGTTTGCGAGGCCTTTCACATGACCCTCGCGGAGATCTGCAGGTTCTCCATTCAAGACTTACTGCCGCCTGACGGCGGATGCGCGTTTGAAGAGTACGTACATGCGTTGCTGCGCGAAGGCACCGCATCCGGCTTGATGAAGCTCGATACGCCTGGTGGGCGCCGCATCTGGGAGTACCGCAGCACGATCGAGAAAAACGAAGGTGCGCCCCCGGTAGTCCGGGGCGTCGCGTGCGACGTTACCGAACGCGAAGAGAAGTTCCTGGACGTCCGCCGCAGCGAGAATTACTTCCGCTCCATCATCGAGAATGCCTCCGACATCATCGCCATCGTCGGACGCGACGGCCACCTCCGCTACGGCAGTCCTTCGGTCGAGCGCGTCCTCGGCTATCCGCGCAAAGTGCTGGCGGGCATCAACAGCGTCGAGCTCATTCACCCTGACGACGCGGCCGTTGCGGTGGCATTTCTCAGCATCCAGCTCGCGGACCCTGCCGCGATGCAAACCGTCGAATTTCGTGCACGCCATCAGGACGGCACGTGGCGATCCTTCGAAGTCGTGGCTACGAATCTCGTGAAGCGGGACCAGACCGCTGCCGTCATCATCAATGCGCGCGACATCACCGAGCGCAAGCTGCTCGAGTCGCAATTGGTGCGGGCGAACCGCCTTGGCGGACTTGGCCGCCTCGCCGCCACAGTCGCGCATGAATTCAACAATGTGTTGATGGGGATGCAGCCGTTCGCGGAGCTGATGCAGCGTTCTGACGTCACGCCCGAGGTCATCTCCAAAGGCGCGTGGCACATCGCCAACTCCATTCAGCGCGGCCGGCGGATCGTGCTCGACATCCTGCGCTTTTCGCAGCCTCATGTCCCCGTCACCGACGCCGTCGACCTCGGCGCTTGGTGGGAGACCTTCGCACCCGAGGCCGAAGCGGTGCTCGGCAACATGATCGCGGTCGAATCGGACCTTCCGAAGCAAAGCCTTTACGTCATCGCTGACAGGAGCCAGCTCGATCAGGTCATCGCCAACCTCGTCGCCAACGCCCGCGATGCCATGCCGAGCGGCGGAACATTGACCGTGTCCGCGAACGAGCTACAAGCGAATGCGCGGTTTTCGTTTGGCTTCGTACCGCATCCCGAACGTTTCGTGGAGATTGTTGTCCGCGACACCGGCTCCGGCATGCCGCCCGAGGTGATGGACCGCATTTTCGAGCCGCTCTTCACGACCCGGCAGAGTGGCGGAACGGGGCTCGGACTGGCCGTCGCCCACCAGGTGGTGATGCAGCACGGCGGCTACATCTTCGTCGAGAGTGCGGAAGGCTGCGGCAGCGCGTTCCACCTCTTTCTCCCGAAAGCGTCGCCTACGGAAACCGCGAATGACTCGTCGGCCGTTTTCGCACGCAAGCCTTCCGCAAAGAAGCTGCTGATCATCGACGATGAGCACGCGATCTCCGACGGCATCGCCGCGCTGCTCGCGCACGACGGCATCCACGTCGAATCGATTGCTACCGGCGTCGAGGCCAAGCGGGCCATCGCCAGTTTCCGGCCCGACGTCGTGCTGCTCGATTTCGGTCTGCCCGATCTCGACGGTAGCGAGGTCTACGCAATCATTCGGAAGATCGATCCAAATCTTCCCGTCATCTTTGCCACGGGCCATGGCGACCGGCGCATCCTTCATGACGACCTCCACGATCCGCGCACGCGATTCCTCCAGAAGCCGTTCGAGGTTGCCGACCTCCTGGAAATGATGGTCGAGCTGGAAGCGGAAGTGGCGTCATGACCGGCGATCGCGAGAAGCGCGCGCTCGTCATCGATGACGACGATCACATCCGCGAACT
>JAXDIO010000331.1:0-38200 GCA_034663965.1 Thermoanaerobaculia bacterium
ACGCGGAACGCCATCATCTGCTCTGGCTTTTCGTAGCCGCACCGCTGATCACGATCGCGATCTTCCGAATGTTCCGAAGCCGCAATCCGATCGTGCGGTCGCTCGCACCGGCGCTGGTGATCCTGGCATTCATGATCGGCCAGCCGACCGCGCACATCGCCATCGTTGGAGCCCTCCGCCGCGCGCGTGGTCCGATGGATTCCGAGATACGCGAGCTTGCACTTCCCCGCGCCCGCGGCGCGCTCACGAAGGCGGGCGACGCGATCGTCATCGAAACCGTGCAACGCTACGCCGCGTCGCACCTGAAGGCCGATGAGACGTGGTTCGATTTCACGAACCGAGGAAATCTCTACTTCTTGTTGGAGCGCGATTGCCCGATTCGCCAGGTCGAAGTGGCGTTCTACGAAACCGAGGAACGCCAGCGCGACGTCATTCGCCGCATCGAGCAGAACCCGCACATCCGCTTCGCGCTCATGCCGCCTGGGCCGACCGACAACACCGCCGTCGACAGCGTCGCCAACCGCGTCCGCGCGCCGCTCGTCTACGCCTACCTGCAACAACACTTCACGCCCGATCACGAAGAAGCCGGCGTGAATTTCTGGCAGAGGAAGTAGCGCGTAGAATCGCTCTCATGACCGTCTGGCTCCGGCGCTGTTCTTCGTTTGCCGAGGAGGCGGAGGCCGATCGCGAGTACTGGTCTGCCTTCGCGCCCGATGAACGAGTTGCGTTGATCTCGGACCTGCGGCAGGAGTGGAACACGATGAATGGCGCGAATGAACCTCCAAGCCGCGACTTCAGAGACTTTCTTCAACTCCTTGGGCAACACGACGTGAAGGCTCTGATCATCGGCGCATTTGCCGTTGCGTTTCACGCGAAGCCGCGATTCACGAAGGATCTCGACATCTTCGTTGAGGCAACCGCGGACAACGGAGAACGGCTGCTGCGCGCGATCGATGCGTTTGGCTTCGGCACTCTCGGTCTCACCGTCGACGATTTCGCACCGGGCCGCGTGACGCAGCTCGGCTTTCCGCCGAATCGGATCGATCTCGTCACATCGATCGACGGCGTGACGTTCGAAGAAGCATGGGCGAGCCGCGTGGCGGGAAAGTACGCTGACATCGACGTCTGGTACATCGGTCGCGAGACGCTCGTTCGCAACAAGGCTGCCGCAGCAAGGCCTCAGGATCTTATGGATCTGGCCACGTTGCGTTAGCATCGCGGGATGACTGCTACTGCCGAGACGGCGGTGCGCAAGGCCGGACTGCTGGCGCGGTTCGCGGCGTTCGTTGCGGAACGGCATCCGCTCGCGCTGCGGCCTGCGGTGACTGCGTTGGACATGGCCACCGGCGGCCAATCGATCGATGAGCGCGACGCTGCCGCGATCGATGCGCTGCGCGATCCGCTGCGGCGCATCCTCATTCAGACACTGACCGATTTTCTTTCGCCCGACCTCAGCGCCGCGCAGAAGTTGCACGGCTCCGTTCCGGAAACGACGCCGGGTGTGACCGTCAGCGAGCGGCTGCATCTCGCGGTCAACGAAGTCGTCGAGGAGTGCGATGGATTCCTGCGGCGCGAGGCGATCGCGGCATCGCTTACGCCCGACGAGAAGCGCGAAATCCTGCGCGGGATGATCCTCACGCGCGCCACCGACAACCGGCTCAAGCAATTTTTCACCGGCGGCGAAGTGCGCTACGGCGCTGCTTCGTTCCAGGGCAAAGGCTTCCGTTCCCTAGGACAGGAAGCGATCTACGCGGCCGCGATCCGGCTTCGACGCGGCGATGACTTCGCTTCCGACGACGGCTGGCGCGGCGACGTCGTCTCCCCCATGATCCGCGACCTCGGCGTTGTCCTGGCGATGCACAACGATCGCTCCACCGTGCGCATGGTGTTGAGCGCGCAGATGGGCAAAGCCGGTCCGCCGATGAACGGGAAGGATCTGCACGTCGGCGATTGGGACCGCGGCATCCTGCCGGCGATGGCGCCGCTCGGATCGCCGGCGCTGACGATCGCGGGCGTGGCGATGGCGTTTGCGATGCGGGGGTCGGGAGTCGTGAGCCGGGAGTCGGAAAATGCGCCGATTCAATCTCTCCCCGACACCCGACAGCCGACACCCGACACCCGCGTCGCCATCTCCTTCGCCGGCGAGGGCACGACCTCCCTCGGCGAATGGCACGAGGCGATCAACGCGTGCGCGGCGCGCAAGCTGCCGGCGGTTTTCTGCGTGCAGAACAATCAGACCGCGCTGTCGACGACGATCGCAGAGCAGTCCGCCGTGCGCGTGTTCGCGGACAAAGCCCTCGGCTACGGCATCCCGGCGATCACGATCGACGGCACTGACGCCGACGCGATCGCGTCTGCGTTCACGTGGGCGGTCGAGCGGGCGCGCGAGGGTCACGGTCCGGCGCTCATCGAGCTCGTGGCGATGCGCATGTGCGGCCATGCCCATCACGACGACATGCTCTACCTCGGCAAGGATCCGCAGCCGTCGTGGACGTATCCGCCGCTCGCCGAAACCGGCTACGCGGACCGCGAACGCTACGAATTCTGGTGCCGCAAGGATCCGATCGCAACCTACGCAGCGAAACTCGAAGCCGAGGGGATCATCGGAGAAGGCGATCTCGAAATGTTTCAGCGCGATGCCGAGGCGCTCGTTGAAACGGAAGCGCGTGCAGTCATCGACGCACCGTGGCCGGACGGCGAGCTGGCCGGCATCGGCGTCGTCGCCGACGAGCCGCGCCGCGAACACATCGAAGTGCTCGACGAGGAGTGGCGTCATCGCGCGTCGGAGAACATCGCGCTTCCGGCGATCGAAGACGCGCCGCCGTTCGATGCGAAGGGGAAGACGTTTCTGGAAGCGGTCATGCTCGGCGTTGGCGATGCGCTTCGCGCCGATCCGCGTACGTTCGTTTACGGCGAGGATGTCGGCGGCAAGTACGGCAACGCGTTCCTCCTTCTCAAGCCGCTGATGAAGGAGTTCGGCGATCGCATCGTCAACTCCATCCTCGCCGAGGGCGCGACCCTCGGCGTCTGCACAGGCGCCGCGCTGGCGGGAATGCGGCCGATCGGCGAGATCCAGTTCAACGATTTCGTCGCCACCGGTTTCAATCAACTTGTCAACAATGCCGCGAAGATTCGCTACCGCTGGGGCGGCGCGGTGCCCATGGTGGTGCGGATGCCGTGGGGCGGACTTCGTCACGCCGGCCCGTATCACTCGCAGAACACCGAAGCGTGGTTTTACCGCACGCCGGGGCTGAAGATCGTGGCGCCGTCGACGCCGCACGACGCGCGTGCGCTCATGGCGAGCGCGGTGGCGGATCCCGACCCGGTTCTCTACTACGAACACATCGCGCTGTATCGCGATCCAAAAGTGAAACAGGCGCTATCGGATGCGCCGCCGCAACCGATCGCGATCGGAAAAGCGGCGCTGCGCCGCGCCGGCGACGATCTGGCGATCATCTCGTACGGCGCCTACGTCCACGCCGGCATGCGCGTCGCGGAAATTCTGGCGAAGGACGGCATCGAATCGTCGGTGCTCGACCTCCGCTCGCTCGCACCGCTCGACCGCGAGGCGGTGCTGGCCGTGGCCCGCCATTGCAATCGCGTGCTGATCATCCTCGAAGACACGCGAACCGGCTCGATCGGCGAGTCGATCGCGGCCATCATCCAGGAGGAAGCATTCGAATACCTCGACGCCCCGATCCGGATTCTCGGCGCACTCGACACGCCGGTGCCGTACTCGCCGCCGTTGGAGGAGGAGTTCCTCGCCAGTGATGCGCAGATCGAGAGGGCGGCGCGGTTGGTGGTGAATTACTAACAACCGCATCCGGAGACACATGATGCGCATCGCGGCATTCGTCGTTCTCACCGCACTCACCATCCCGCCCGGCAGCGCACAAGTCAGCGAACAGGTTTCCGTCGAACTGGTCGAGGTTCCGGTCTACGTCCGCTCCGTCGAAGGGAGTCCGGTTCAAGGCCTCAGTCGCGATGCGTTCGAGCTTTACGTGAACGGGCGCAGGCAGGAAATCGAATACTTCGACGCGATCAACTTCTCGGCACGCGCGACTCCATCCGCGCCGGCGCCGAGCGTTCGATCGTCGCGCCAACGGCGCCTCTACCTTCTGCTGTTCGACCTCCACTACTCCATTCCCGGCCATCTCGCCCGCGCGCGCGATGCCGCCAGAAAGGTCGTCGCGCGGTCAAATCCCGATACCGATCTCTTCGCGGTCGCAAGCTACTCCACGAACAAAGGCGTTCAATTCATCACCGCGTTTACGTCCGACCACGTCGTGATCACCCGTGCCATCGAAACCCTCGCTCTCAGCCGGCAACACGATCCGCTCGGCATTGCCATTTCGACGGCAGAGCGCGTCGAGTGGGCGCCCCCGACCGATGACGATAACGGCTTCAGCAGCGGCCGGAGAGGCGACGAAGCCGATGCGGCCATGGCTCAGGCCATCGCCGGCGGAACCGCCAATCAAGAGAATCAACTGGAGCCGGAGAAAAAGCTTACCGAAGCGATCCTGATCAATTTTGCCGACCTCGCCGGCCGCCTGGCGAACCTCGAGGGGCAGAAGCATGTTCTCTATCTTTCCGAGGGATTCAAAGTCTTCGATAGCGAGAGGGACCCGCGCCACCCGAAATTGTTGAGCGACATGGGCCGCGCCTTTCATCAGGCAGGCGTCTTTCTCGATGCCGTCGATATTGCAGGGCTTCGGCCGTCGTTCACCAATGCGGGCAATTTTCTATCGCCTACGAACTGGAATCTGCAACTACTCACCGACGCAGCGGGTGGCGAGTTCGTTCATAACCGCAACGACCTGAACCAGGCTATCGGCAGCGTTCTGGAACGACAGGAGGCGCTGTACGTCCTCGCCTTCCATCGCCGCAATACGCGTGGCGGCACGATCAATGTTCGCGTGCGTGGCGTGCCGCGAGGTACGCATCTGTCGTTCCGCGAACAATTCGGCGACGCCGGCCCGAAACGGCCCGTGGATCCTTTGGAGCTCGCCGATATCCTGATCAACAGCACGCCCCAGCACGGCGCGACGGTCCTGCTTTCGCTGCGGCAACAGGAACTGATGATCAAAACCCCGACCGCCGAAATCGTGCCGCAGCTCACCTCCGCTGCGCCGTTCGTCGACGTGCTCGTCTACGTCTTCGACGAGAAAGGCTCCGTCGTTCTCGAAAATCAAAAGAGAATTACTGTCGATATGAAGCAAACAGCGGATTCTCTCAACATCCGCGTACCACTCGACCTGCCACCGGCCGCCTACGTCGCCAAGTGTCTTCTCCGGATCGGCAACGGAAGCGCGCTCGGCTTCTCCGAAATGAAGTTCCGCCTCGATCCGCGTAACCCATGACGGCTTATTCGCACCGCACGGCAGATTGAGAGTCGATCGAGTTCATCGATGTCGCGGAAGTCGTTCGGGCTTCCCGCAGCCCGTTTGGAAGCGATCACCGGGGGTGTAGCCGTGCGCCATGGCGCGACTTATATGCCGCGGTACACGCGCCGCACCCACGCTGCATCCTCTTCGCCGAGCGCATCCCCACCCGCCGCGACCGCTGCATCGACCTGCTTCGGATTGCGCTGGCCGAGGAGGACGGTGGCGGTGGGGTTGTCCACGAGGAGGGCGCCGGTGAGGGCGTGCAGGACCGGTTCCGGATGATCGGGGAAGCGGCGCGTCATTTGGTCGCGCGCGTAACGCATGCGGGCCAGGAACTTCGGATCGCGGAACTCCGCAATCGTGCTGCGGAAGTCGCCCTCGGCGAAATTCTGCGGCTCGTCGTATTTGCCGAGGAGCAGGCCGTGTTTCAGCGGCGAGAAAAAGGCGACGCCGAGGTCGTGCGTGTCGACCCACGATTTCAGACCGCTCGATTCGTAGGCGTCATCGATGATGTTGCGGAAGGGCTGCACCACGTCGGGATCGACGCGATCGATGAACTTCATGATCTTGCGCGCGTCCCAATCGGAGACGCCGATGAAGCGGATCTTTCCTTCGTCGCGGAAACGCCGCATGTTCTCCAGCGCATCGTCGAAGTAGACGTCGTTTGGACCGAAATCGCAGTGGTGAAAGTAGTAGAGATCGATGACATCGGTCTGCAGATCGCGCAGCGAGATTTCGCACTGTTCGCGCATGTACCCGGGATCGTAGAAGTGATCGGCGCCGCCTCGCTGAAAGCCAAACTTCGACGCGAGGAAGATGTCCTTTCGCGGCACGCCCTCGGCGAACGCCTGTCCGATGAGTTGCTCGGCGTGGCCGTTGCCGTAGGCGTCGGCGGTGTCCCAGTGCGTGATTCCCTGCCGATGCGCTTCGACCAGCGCCGCCTTCGCCAGCCGGTCATCGTGACCGCTCCAGCCGACGGAAAATCCGCCGCCCATGGCTGGTCCGCCATGTCCCCACGTGCCGAGGCTGATGGCGGGGATTTGAGCATTCGTGCGGCCGAAACGGAGCGTGCGCATGGGACGAGTAGATTAGTCGATTAGTGATTAGTAGATTCGTGGGCGGGCGTTCGGATACTTCTAATCTACTAATCGACTAATCCACTAATCTACTAACCATGTCTTGCGTTTTCTGCAACGATCCGCGCGCCGCGGGCGAGGTGCTGTTCGAGGACGATCGCGTGCTCGTCATCCTGCACGACGATTGGGCGGTTCGCGGGCATGCGATGGTTGTCTGGAAAGCGCATGTCGAGAATGTCGCTGATCTGACGATCGACGAGTACGCGCATTTCGCGGCCGTGCATCATCGCGCCGAGCGCGCGTTGCTCGCGGCCACGCGCGCCGATCGCGCCATCCTGCTCAAACTCGGCATCGTCACGCCGCATCTGCATCTGCACATCTATCCGGTGAGTGCGTCGCTCGATCGCGCGGCGGTGATGGAGATCATCGATGGACGTGTGCGCGAGCCGTTCGACCAGACGCTGATCGACGAGCTGCGCGAACGGCTCGCTTGACAACGCGCCTCGGACTGAATGAGCATTCATTCACATGGCCCGGCAAGCGTCGACGCTCCCTCCCCCGACTGAAACCGCCCGCGGCACGACCAAGCGCGAACGGATCCTTCGCGCCGCCATCGAAGTCTTCGCGCTGAACGGTTACTTCAACGCCAAGGTCTCGGACATCGCCAAATCTGCGGGCGTTGCGGACGGGACGATCTACCTTTACTTTGACGGCAAGGAAGATCTCCTCGTGACGATTTTCCGCGAGCACACGCGCAACTATCTGCAGTCGCTGGAGCGCGAGTTGGCGCACGTGCGCCGCCCCGAGGAACGCATTCGGATTGCCATCCGGCACCATCTGGAGACGTTGGGGCGCGACCGCTCGCTTGCCATCGTGGCGCAGGTGGAGCTGCGGCACAGTCTCAAATTCATGAGCCTTCTCTCGCAGCAGGAAGTGGCCGACTACCTCAACATGCTGCGCAAAATGATCGAGCACGGGCAGTCGGACGGCAGCTTTCGACGCACCATCCACCCACAGCTCGGCGCGAAAGCGGTCTTCGGAATCCTCGATGAGATGGTGACGTCGTGGATCCTCTCGGAGAAAGAGTACGACCTCGCCGCGAGCGCGAACCAGATTGCCGATCTGGTGTTGACCGGCCTGCTGTAGGTCAATCGCTCGAAGCAAAGCTCCCTGAACCGAATGGCGGCATGGCAGCGATTTTCACCATCAGTCGAATAAACTGGCAATGATTTTTGACTACTGTCAAAAACACTCGTACGCTTGTTGCCCGCTATGACCGCGAAACGCAGATATCTCTCCGCGCAGATTCGGGCCGACTTGAAACGCAAGATGGTGTTTGTTGCCGGACCGCGGCAGGTCGGCAAGACAACGATCGCGCTGTCTCTTCCCGGCGCCTCCAGGGGTTATCTGAATTGGGATGTCTCGGAACACCGCGAGCGGATTCTCAACAACGAGCTTCCGGCCGGGAAGCTGTGGGTCTTCGATGAGCTGCACAAATATCGACGCTGGCGAAACTATCTGAAGGGGATCTTCGACAGCCGCCCGTCCGGCCAGAAGATTATGGTCACCGGTAGCGGAAGACTTGACCTGTATCGATTTGGCGGCGACTCGCTGCAGGGGCGCTACCACCTGCTTCATTTGCATCCTTTCTCGGTTGCGGAACAAGGAATCGGCGATCGTCACGGGTTCCAACAGCTTCTCCGTCTCGGCGGTTTTCCTGAGCCGTTTCTTGGAGGCAATGAAGTTCAGGCCCGGCGCTGGTCACGCGAGTACCGCACGCGGCTGATCCGTGAGGACGTCGTCTCTCTCGAACGTATCCAGGACCTCGGTCATCTCGAGCTCCTCATGCTGCGCCTTCCCGATCTCGTGGGATCGCCGTTGTCGATCAATGCTCTGCGCGAGTGCCTGCAGATCAGTCACAAGGCCTTGTCCTCATGGATTCAGGCCCTGGAAAGACTCTATGCCGTCTTCCGTCTCGCTCCGTTCGGGGCGCCTCTCATTCGAGCCGTGAAGAAGGAGCAGAAGCATTACCACTTCGACTGGTCCGTGGTGCCGGAGGAGTCCGCGCGGTTCGAGAATCTGGTGGCATCCCATCTCCTGAAGTGGGTCCACTTCGAACAGGACACGAAGGGCCGCGATCTGGAACTTCGCTACTTTCGCGACGTCGATGGCCGCGAGGTCGATTTCGTCGTGACCGAACGATCAAAACCTGTTCTTCTCGTCGAATGCAAATGGGCGGATACCACCATCGACAAGAGCCTCCGCTATCTGAAAGCGAAGTTTCCCGATGCAGTGGCGTGGCAGTTATCAGCGACCGGAACGAAGGACTATCAGAACGCCGAGGGGATTCGTGTCGCGCACGCACTGACCCTCCTGAAGACGCTCGTCTGAAGCCAGTTGGTATGAAGCGGACACTCGCGAGCTCACCGCAGGGCGGCGCGCAACTCATTCCCGCCGCTCAGCTCCGCGGTCGTCGCTTCGTCGAGGAAACGTTCGAGTGGGATCTCGCGTCCGAATGCGGCGACCGAATAGCCGTCGATTGCGATCGGAGCTTCGGTCAGCGGGTCGTAAACAAGATCCCCCTCACACGCGACGTAGTGCGTCGTCCACGTCGGCCCTTTGCGGCCGGCCAGACGAATTGGCGTGAGCGGGCCATGGAAAACTCCGGACGCGACCTCTCGCACGTCGCGCAAGCGCGCGATCCACGGCTTCTTTCCTTCTAGGAGCAGGAGCTCCGTCAGCCGGCAGGCGTGCGTCACGCAATCGGCGGGATAGCCATGATCGAGTGCCGCGGAAATCTCGTGCAGGTAGTCAACCGCGCGCATCGGGCGATTCTAGTATCGTCGCGGCGTGCCGAAGGACGAGACCCTCCGCCGGATCGTCGACTTCATCCGCTCCATCGGGATCGAAGTCAACGAAGGAGCGATGACGCGCGAAACCCTCGTCCCCGGAATGGACATCGTCCACGGCGCTTTGCTGATCGACGAGACGATGATGTGCAAGCCGGCGGACCTCCTCCACGAAGCCGCGCACATCGCGCTGACTGCTCCCTCGGCCCGCAACGCGCTCGACGGAAGCGCTGACACGTCGCCGGCCGAAGAGGTCTCGGCCATCGCCTGGACCTGGGCGGCGTCGCGGCATCTCGACATCGATCCTGCCGAGACCTTTCACGTCGACGTCATCAGCGGCAACGGTCCGACGCTTCTGGAAAACTTTCTGGAACGCCGTTACGTCGGCGTGCCGATGCTGCAGTACTGGGGGCTGACCGTCGAGCCGAAGAGTGCCGCCCTTAGGGAAGTCGATCCGTATCCGCACATGCTGCGATGGCTTCGAGGGTGAGGCCAGCGTTTTCCGCAGATACGGATAGAACACTCTCCATCTTCAGAGTATGATTCGCGAACCTCGGCAAGAGGTTCCCAAAAATCAGTCCACGGTTCGTTCTGCCCAAACGACGAAAGGGGTTCCAATGACTCACAGCGTGAAGTCGCGCCTGCTCGTAGTTTTCCTGTTCGTTCTGTTGCTCGTTGCTGCGCTTCCGGCAGCGGCCGACGTCACCGTCGGCGGCACCGTCAACTTCTCGTCTCTGGACGGGTCGGCGCAGGACGACGATCACACCGTCAACGGCGTGTTCACCGTCAACGGCAACCTGACCATTCAGGGAAGCATCAATTGCAATGACAGCGGACCGTCATCGGCCAGTGCGTGCTCGATGAAGTTCGTCGTCAGTGGCGACGTCACGATGCTGCCGGGAAGCGCGATCTTCGCGGAGAACCGCACCGGCTCCGGCAACGGCGGCAACATCATCATTCAGGCCGGCGGCAACGTCACGGCGCAGAGCCCCTCCGGAATTCTGCTCGGCGCGAAGATCTCCTCCGCGCGCACCAGCTCCGGCGGCTCGAACGATCACGCCGGCGACATCACCATCAGCGCCGGCGGAACGACGGACCTGCAGGCAGGCTCCCACGTCTCCGCGGCCGCGAACAACCGCAACGCAGGCACGATCACGGTGAACGGCGCAGGCATGATCACCGTGGCCGGCGTCGTCAGCGCGGGCGGATCTGACACTGTCAACAACGCGACCAAACTCACGGGCGCCATCTTCTCCGGCTCAGCGTCAAACGGCGGCACGATCCGCATCACATCGAGCACGCACACGCAGCCCGCCCTCATCGTCACCGCCGACGCCGTCATCGCGTCGGAGGGCGGCGACACCACCGGCACCGTTACGCTGGAAGGTTGCGACGTCCGCGTCCTCGGCCTGGTCGCCTCGATTTCGGACGACGGCACCGGCGCCCGCGTGGTCGTTCGTTCCGGAACGACGATCCTGGTCGACGGCCGTGATGTGAATCGCCCGAACGCAACTCTCGGCCGGTTCGGCGTGATCCGCGCCGATTCGTCTTCGAAGAAACCGGATGGTTCCATGCGTGCGGATCTCTTCGCCGCGAACGACATCTCGGTCTTCGGTCCCGATCCGGCGCTTTCCTCGGTTTACTCCGTGAATGCGAATCCCGACACCAACGCCAACAAGGATGTGGCCGGATCGATCCGCGTGATCTCGACCGCGGGCGGCGTCACGGCAAGTGGCAATGCTTTTTCCGCGACCACGGATAACGCGCACAAAGGGGAAGGTGGTTCGATCACGATCGCCAGCCGCAACAACGCGCTGCTGAACACCGCGACGTTGAAAGCCAGCGGCCAGGATGCCGGCGGTCACATTCAGGTACGGTCCCATTCCGGCAGCCTGACGTGGCAACTCGGCGTCGGCGACGTCCGCCCCGTCGGCAGTTCCTCCGGCGTTTCCGCCGCGCTCCAGGGAACGATCGCCCTGACCTACTGCACCACGATCTCCACCTCGGGCACGTCGTTCCCGACGAACGGCCCGCCGGTCGGAGTCTTCCCGACGATCGCGCAGAGCTGTTCGCCTGCCGCGCCGTCGCTGCCGGCCGGAGAACCGGTGCTCCCGACCTGCAACCGTCCGCCGGTTGCGGCCAATGACAACTACACGGTCGCTGAGGGCGGCACGCTTAACGTGCCCGCGCCAGGTGTGTTGACGAACGACTCCGATCCGGACGGCGATCCCATCACCGCGGTCCTGGTCAGTGGACCGGCGCACGCGTCGTCCTTCGCGTTGAATGCGAACGGCTCCTTCACCTACGTCCACGACGGCAGCGAGACGACCTCGGACAGCTTCACGTATCGCGCCTCCGACGGCTCGGCCACGTCGAATATCGCGACGGTCAGCATCAACGTCACGCCCGTCAACGACGTGCCGGTCGCGAACAACGACACGGCCACCGTCGCCGAGGGCGGCACGATCAACATGGCCGCTCCGGGTGTGTTGGCCAACGACACCGATCCTGACGGACCGAGTGCTCTGACTGCGATTCTGGTCAGCGGTCCTGCGCACGCCTCGTCCTTCGTGCTGAATCCGAACGGCTCGTACACCTACATTCACGACGGCAGCGAGACGATCTCGGACAGCTTCACGTACAAAGCCAGCGACGGCGTGGCCACGTCGAACACGGCCACCGTTTCGATCACCATCACGCCGGTCAACGATGCGCCGGTCGCGAACAACGACACGTACAGCGTCGCCGAGGGCGGAACGCTGAATCAGTCCGCACCGGGCGTGCTCGGGAATGACACCGACGCCGATTCCCCGACGCTGACCGCAGTGCTGGTCTCCGGACCGGCGCATGCCGCCTCCTTCACGCTCAACGCGAACGGCTCGTTCAGCTACGTCCATGACGGAAGCGAGACGCTCAGCGACAGCTTCACGTATCGCGCGAACGACGGCTCGCTGAACTCGAACGTCGCCACGGTCAACATCACAGTTACCCCAGTCAACGACGCGCCGGTTGCGGTCAACGACGGACCGTACAACGTCCCGGAAGGCGGCACGCTGAACATCGCTTCGCCGGGCGTACTGGCGAACGACACCGACGTCGATTCGCCCACTCTGACGGCGGTGCTCGTCTCCGGACCGGCGCACGCGTCGTCGTTCGCGCTGAATGCGAACGGCTCGTTCACGTACGTCCACGACGGCAGCGAGACGCTGACCGACAGCTTCACGTACATGGCGAACGACGGATCTCTGAACTCGAACGTCGCCACGGTCAGCATCACCATCACACCAGTCAACGACGCGCCGGTGGCGGCGAACGATGCGTACTCGGTCGCCGAGGGCGGAACGCTGAACACACCCGCTCCGGGCGTGCTCGGAAATGACACCGACGCCGACTCGCCCGTGCTGACGGCAGCACTGGTCAGCGGACCGGCGCACGCATCGTCGTTCGCGCTCAACGCGGACGGCTCGTTCACCTACGTCCACGACGGCAGCGAGACGACCACCGACTCGTTCACCTATCGCGCGAACGACGGCTCGCTGAACTCGAATATCGCCACCGTCACGATCACCATCACGCCGGTCAACGACGCGCCGGTCGCGGTCAACGACGCCTACGCTGTCAACGAAGGCGGCACGCTCAATCCCGCTGCTCCGGGCGTGCTCGGCAACGATACCGACGCCGACTCGCCGACGCTCACCGCGGTCCTCGTGAGCGGTCCGGCGCACGCCGCGTCGTTCGCGCTCAACGCGGACGGCTCGTTCACCTACGTTCACGACGGCAGCGAGACGACTTCGGACGTCTTCACCTATCGCGCAAATGACGGCTCGCTGAACTCGAACATCGCCACGGTCACCATCACCGTCACGTCGGTCAACGACGCGCCGGTGGTCACGGCGGGCGGCACGCTGACGTTCACCGAAGGCGATCCGGCCACGGTGATCGACAACTCGATCACGATCAGCGACAACGATTCGCCGAACCTCGTCGGGGCGACGGTCGCGATCACCGGCAACTACGCCAGCGGCCAGGACGTGCTCGGATTCACGAACACGGCGAACATCACCGGCACGTTCAACACCGGTACGGGCGTTCTCACGCTGACCGGCTCCGACACCGTGGCTAACTACCAGGCCGCGCTGCGCAGCGTTACCTACAACAACACCTCGGGCAGCCCGTCCACGCTGCAGCGGACGGTCACCTGGCAGGTCGATGACGGCGCCGGCGTAAACAACCTCAGCGCTCCGGTCACGTCGACCATCAACGTCGTCTCCACCAACGACGCACCGGTCCTCGCGAACGGATCGACGATCACCTACACGGAAAACGATCCGGCCACGGTCATCAACTCGGTCATCACTGTCACCGACTCCGATTCGGCGAACCTGACCGGCGCGACCGTGCAGGTCACCAGCGGCTACAACAGCGCGCAGGACGTCCTCTCCTTCGCGTCGATGCTTGGAATCACCGGAAGCTTCAACTCCGGCACTGGAACGCTGACTCTGAGCGGCACCTCCTCGGTCGCGAACTACCAGACCGCGCTGCGCAACGTGAAGTACACGAACACCTCGGAAGATCCGACCACGGCATCGCGCACGGTGGTCTTCCAGGTGACTGACGGCTCTGACGCGAGCAACACGGTGAGCAGCACCATCAACGTCACCGCCGTTAACGATCCGCCGACCGCGACCGCGTTCAGCGGACTGCCGGCGCAGGCAGGCATCCCCATCACCTACCCGGCCGGCAAACTGAACGGCACGGACGTCGAGGCGGGAACGACCGTCACCGTCGACACCACGCCGATCAACCTGGTCAACGGCTCGGTCACGCTCAACGCGAACGGCAGCTTCACCTTCACGCCGACCCCGCAGTCGGCCGGCGGAACGGCGTCGTTCCAGTATCGCGTCACCGACAACGGCAACCCGGCTCCGGGCGTAAACAGCGGCTACGTGACGGTGTCGTTCAACGTCGCCGGTCCGGCCATCTACTTCGTCAAGGCAGGTGGCACGGGCAACTGCACTCTCGGCAACGAATGCACGCTGGCGACGGCGGTGGCCTTCGGCGGAGCCAACGCGTACATCTTCATCAGCGACGCTGCCACGCACACCAA
Source organism: Thermoanaerobaculia bacterium (assembly GCA_034663965.1). Taxonomy (GTDB): domain Bacteria; phylum Acidobacteriota; class Thermoanaerobaculia; order Gp7-AA8; family Gp7-AA8; genus JADGNZ01. Next base: position 14,417 of record JAXDIO010000331.1, read on the forward strand.
TGGAGGACCGATCACGCTCAACACGGGCGGGTCGATCATCGGCCAGGGCATCATCGCGCCGAGCTTCGACTCCTTCTTCGGCATCGTCGCCCCCGCGCAGGGAACGCTGGCGCCGCGGCCGCTCGTGAATCAGGCTCGCCCGACGATTCTCAACTCGCCGATCACGCTCAACAACAACTCCGCCGTCGGCGGCTTCAACATGAGCAACAACTCCGGCGACACGCTCATCGCGTCGTCGAAGAGCGGCCTGTTCGTGAAGGACATGGACATCACCAGCACCGCCGGCAGCGGCACGTCCGCCGTCCACTTCACCAGCTCGACCAGTGCTTCGACCCTCGCGTTCGGCAATGTCTCAACGACCTCGGGCAACGCCGTGACGATCGCCACGAGCGGCGCGACGAACTTCTCGTTCGCCACCGTCTCGTCCACGACCGGTAAAGCGGTCGGCATCACCACCGCGACCGGTGCATTCAGCTTCACGAAGATCAGTTCCAACGGTGCAGCGAAGGGCATCACCGTGAACGGCCTCACTGGCGCCGGCAGCTTCACCGTCAACGGAACGGGCGGTTTGTGCGACTCCACGCACGCCGGCCCGAGCGATTGCACGGGCGGCACGATCCAGGGAAGCTCGCTGCGCGGCGCCGAGTTCACGAATGCCGCAAACGTCACGCTCAACAACATGTACTTCAAGGGCAACGGCACGACGAATTCCGGCGGCACCTGCATCGACAACGTCAACTCCGGCTCTAACGTCCCGTGCAACGCAGCCGTTTATCTCAGCGGCACCAGCGCTGCGTCGCTGACCCGTCTCTATCTCGACGGTACCGGTTCCGCGGACATGGGCCTCAACGGCAACGGCGTCAACGGCCTCACGATGACGAATGTCGAGATCGCGAACTTCACCGCGAACCAGAAGGATGCGGCCGTGTTCCAGAATCTCACCGGCACGGTCACGGTCAACGGCCTGAATGAGCACAACAACGCGCTGGCGCACAACTTCATGATCACGAACAACACCGGTACGGCGAACATCACCTTCACCTCGCCGGTCATCCAGAACTCGCCGCTCGCTCTCTCCGGCAATGCCGACGGCATCAACGCCCAGGCGTACGGTCTTGGCACCACGCTCAACATCACCGCGACGGGCGTCACGCTCAACAACCTCGCTGGCAACAGCGTCGACTGGGCGCCGAACAACGGAGCGCACATGACTGCGGTGCTGAACGGTGGCGCGTCGACGCTGACGGCCGGCATCTTCATGACCTCGACCGGCAACAACTCCCAGATGAATTACACGATCAACGGTCTCACGGTCACTACGAACGCCACCGGGTCGAACGCCATCACGGTTGGCAGAGGCTCTCTCAGTCCGGGAGGCGTGAACTCGACTGAAACAGGATCGGTCACCAACAACAACATCACCGTCGGAAGCGCCAACTGCAGCACCTGCTTCGGGATCAGCATCAACTCGTTCTCCCAGAGCGGACTTTCGACGACGACCGTCACGGGCAACACGATCGCCGGCAACGTCTACGAAGCCATCAACGTCATTGCGGCGGCCGGAGCGAACTCGATGAACCTGACCATCCAGAACAACTCCATGAGCACGACGCAGACGTTAGGCAATGCCGGCTATGCGATCGACGTGACGTCCGGAGGGTTCGGTTCGGATACGAACTGCCTCTTCCTCAACCTCGGCGACATGAGTCCGCTGCACACGGTGCCCGCGAATCGCAACACGATCACCGGTGTGAACTGGGACTTCGGCGGCAATCAGATCAGCCTGGTGATCTTCGACAACGCACAACTGAAGCTCTCGAACTACACCGGCTCGACCGATGCGCAGGCCGCGACGTGGGTGACCCTCAGCAATACCACCACCGGAACCGACGCCTTCGCGGTCGGGACCAACCAGTTCGGCGGCGGCGCCGTCTGCCCGTAACACACATAACGCGCAAGTGAGTGCGGGCCTCCTTCGCGGGAGGCCCGCACTGTTTTTACAGGGCGTAGTAGCGGCGGCGTAGTTTGGCTTCGTCGAAGTGGAGCGGGTCGTAGCCGAGCTCCCCGGCCAGCGCCACCACCTCAGGATGCCGGGCGATCAGGCCCGAATCACACCAGAAGGGCGCATGCGCGCGATAGTCGTCGACGACTCCGATCCCTGCCGCCTCCGACGCTGCCGCACCATTCAGTCCGGCGAAGTCGATCAAGCGCGCGATCTCTTCCTGGCTCTCGAGGTCTTCGAACCGAATGCGCATCCACGGCACCGCGGCCGCGCTCTCTGTCTCGATGCCGAACGCGTTGACCTCGGCCCAGTAGTAGAGCGCCTTCTCGTACGGGTTCATCCCCGCCCATCGATCGCGAAACGATTGCAGGCGAACACCTTCATCGAACGGCGAGAGGAGGACCCTCTCGGGAAGATGCGGCGCCATCGGGGGACAGTACGCGAGCTGCGTCACCCACGACCAGGCCGTGGGAACGGGATGCCGGACCAGATGCACCACGCGAACGCGCGATGGAAAGCGGCAGATGAGATTCGGGATGCTGCTCCACGCCGGATGGCCGCACTCGATGTAGGAGCGGGTGGTGAGCACGCGTTCGATCTCCTCGATGTGCGTGAGGACCGGCTCGGCGAGCTCAGGATCGAGTCTGGCCGGATCGCCTGCGGCCAGCATCTCCCGCGCCGCGTAGTCGCTGCCGAGGGGCTCGTGGCGGACGTCGAACGAATCACCGCCGAGGCGCTCGAACATCGACGCCAGCCACTGCGTGCCGCAGCGGCCGGTGGACAACACGAAGAGGGCTTCGGTCACGGGGCGGTAACTATAGCCGTGGCCTGCGGTTCAGAAGCCGTGTCGCGTTTCAGTTCTGACTCCAATGTGTCTGCCACATCACCGTTTCCTGGTGTCGATGAGTGTGCTAAAAGCGTCTGCGGAGAGAGGACTCTATGAAGCTCGATGAGATCACGCTGGAGTCGGCCCAGCCGCTCGTGAACACAGTGTTCCAGGTAGCCGTTGACGAGGGGACGACGTACGAGATGAAGCTCATCGACGCCGCGCCTTTCGACCTGCCGCGCCGTCCTCCGCGCGGTTCCAAACAACCGAAGCGGGCGCCGTTCGCGCTGTACTTCCTCGGCCCTTACGAACCGATCCTGCCGCAACGCATGTATGACTTCCGAAGCCGGACGACGGACTTCGAGGGCCTCTTCATCGTGCCGGTAGGGCGCGACGAAGAGGGCACCGAGTACGAAGCCGTCTTCTCCTGATCAAGCAGCGTTCGGCGTCCACTTCATCAGGTGATAGACGCCGTTCGTGTCGATGTGCTGGAAGCCGAGGCGGTCGTACAGGTGCCGGGCGGGATTGAAATGCTCGACATAGATTCGTACCGGCCTTCCGCTCTCCTCGCCCTCTCGCAGGATGTCACGCAGCAGACGCGTTCCCAGTCCGCCTCCGCGAAACTGCGGTAAGAGCGCGATGTCGACGATCTCGATCTCGATCGGTCCGCGATCAACATACAGCCGTCCGATGGGGACGCCATCTTTCTCGATGATCAGCTTGTCGGCTTCGCCGTAGTACTGATCGTAGTGGATCGTCTGGGCGTGGAACTGCATGTTCAGAAACGCCACTTTCTCCTCGTCCGTCCAGTTCGTGAGGGCCAATTCGGCCACGCGCGTACTCGCATACAGAGTTGCAAGAAAGGGAGTGTCTGCTTCGCTTCTCGGGCGCAGCCGGATGGAATCGCTCATAGGAGAAACGGTGCGGGACCGGGAGGCCCCGCACCTTCAGAGGAATGCGCGTTAGCTGCGGGGAGGGAAGATGCCCTGCATGGCGATGGCGAAGAACACCACCAGGTACGGCTGCATGTTGTTGTGCGGGAACGACGAGCCGGCCACGGAGATGGCGTTGAAGTTCATCTGTGTGAGGTTGGTGGTCTGGTCCGTAAAGGAGTTGCCGCCGGCCGACTTCGCCAACGCCTGTACCGGGTTGGCGGCCGGAATGGAGCCGATGTGCGCGTTCTGGCCAGTAACGAAGTGGGTGTGGAGCGGGATCTCGCTTTGAAGCAGCGTCACGGTCTCCGTTCCGCTCTGCTCGCCGAGGAAGCGTTGGGACAGGCCGGAACCCTGTCCCTGGTGCATCGCTGCACTCCCCTCGAGGTTCGGAAGCGCGAAGGTGGACTTGCCGTCGCCGCCGTAGAACGTGCCGAGCAGCGAGAAGAGAGCCGTGTTTTGTGAGATCGGAAGAAGCTGGCCATCACAGCCTGCCCACCCCGTCGGCGCAAAATTGCAGCCGAACATCCGGATTTCTGCGACAAATGGTGAAGACATTTTCGTTTTCTCTCCCTTCCTAGTTCTGCGACGGAAAGATGCCGAACAGCGAGATGATGAACGTGACCACCAGGAACGGCATCATGTTCTCGTGCGGCTGGCTGCCGCCGATGGGCGTCAGCGCGTTCGCATTCATGTTGCCGGTCGGCGGAAACGGGCTCCAGTTCTTGATGTTCGTGGACGAAGCGAGCAGGTTGTTGGTCGGGGCGTTCCCTGTCGCCCCATCCTGCGACGCGACGAAGGCGTGGTTGTGAGTGGGAAGAGTGTTCGTCGTGATCGTGACCGACTCCACGCCGGCTTTCTCGGCGATCTGAAACGTGGTTCCCGTGCCGGGATTCGTACCCTGATGCAGGGGAATGCGGCCCTGAAGATCGGGGAGTGCAAACGTCTCCTGCCCGTCGCCGCCGTACGTCGTGCCGATCAGGTTGAAGAGCGTCTCATTCTGAGAAATGGGTTGCAGCTGGCCGTCGCACATCGCCCAGCCCGCCGGGGCGAAGGAGCCCCCGAACATGCGGATCTCACCTACAAATGGTTGGCTCATTTCGTCAATCCTCCTAGTTCCGCGATGGGAAGGCGCCCTGCAGGGCGATGCAGATGTTGAGAACGAGATACGGCTGCATGTTCTGGTGGGGCTGCGATCCGCCGACGTTCGTGATCGTGGCCGGAATCGCAGTGGTCAGGTTCGACGCGCCGCCGTAGATCGGCACGGTGAGCTGACCGAAAAGGTTGGGGACGGGATTCGCCTGAAGCGCGGGATTGGGATCGAGGCTGCCCTGAAGAATGTGCTGGTGGGCGGGCATCTCGGACTGCGTGAGCGTGTGCGCCTCCTGGCCGCCGGCCTGACCCTCTGTAAACCCGTTGCCGACATAGATCGGCGCCCTTCCCCGCAGGTCAGGCAGGGCGAAAGTGGTCTGTCCGTTCCCGCCGTACATCGTTCCGAGCAGGGAAAACAGCGCCTGGTTCTGATTGATGGGCAGGAACTGCCCGTTGCATTGGGCCCACCCCTTGGGAGCAAAGTTAAAGGACATGATGCGCAGTTCTGACATGAAGGGCGTACTCATCCGATTACCTCCTTTTCTCTCTCTTTGGACCTTTGGACGAATCGAGCGTGCGGGCCGCTTCCGGAAGCCCGCACGCTCCCTGGGGTTAACCGAATTCGAGTACTACGGGCAGGACGCGCCTCCCTGGAACTGATTGCTGCCAAGGTGGAAGGCATCCGCGCCGCCGTTATTGTGGGCGGCCACGTACGCCGATGCTGCCGCGTCGTTGGCTCCCCCGTAGTTCAACATCTTGATGTGCGAGGCGTCGAAGATGGCCAGGCTGATCTTGTTCACCGAGCCGTTGGTCCATGAACCGTTGACGTTGTTCTTGTTCGCGGCATTCGCGGCGTTCATATCGCCAAGGTTGAGCCACAGGCAGTTCGTATCCGATCCTGAGCCGCCGGAGACGATGTCGATTCCATAACCGGCATTAGCGGGTGTCTGGGTCGTGGTCATCGTGTTGCCCTGCATGGTCATCTGCATGTTTTGCCCGCCGACGTTGGCAACGATGCGGATCCCGTTGAAGTTGTTGCCGGAGATGGTGTTGCCGCTGACCGTTGTCGTCGATGTGCCGCTCGCACCCTCGGAGTTGATGACGATGCCGGCGCAGGTCGAGCAGGTGCTGCTGTTGACGGTGATGTTGTTGTTGGTCACCGTTCCCGTCTCCGTCATGTTCGTACCGTTCGGTGCGACGCTGCCGCGCCCGACGTTGATGGCGCTATGGCCGGTGGTGGCCTGCGTGGTGATCGTCATCCCGGTGATCGTGTAGGTGAGGGTGGAGTTGTTGCCCGTGGGGGTCATGTCAATCGTGTCGACCTGCGTGGCGGTACCGCCGTTCAGGGTCGCGGTCATCGTTCCGCCGGCGTTCGGCGCCAGGTTCACGGCGTTGCTGACGATGTTGTTGAAGGTGCAGTTGTTCGCCGTGATGTTCACTGTCGAACCGGCGTTGGACCGCGCCGTGATGCCCGAGGCGTTGCCCGTTCCGGCCAGCGGTGAGTTCTGGATGACCGCGTTTGTGAAGGTGATGTTCGACGTGCCGGAGCTGCTGGTGATGAACCAGTTGTGCGCCAGCTTGTTGCCGTCGAACGTGACGATGTTGCCGGCGGTGCCGATGGTCCAGGTGCCGGTCGGGTTCTGAACGTTGGCGGCGTCCTTCTGGTTGCCGATGAAGTTCCTGACCTCGGTGTTGGTCATGCTGAAGCCGTTCACGCCGAAGGCGTTGAGGCCGTTGTCGTTCGAGCCGGTTCCATCCAGGTACATCTTGTCGATCGATACGGTGGTCGCCCCGTTGAAGTAGAGAGCGGCGTTACAGCCCTGGTTGTTGCCGGAGGCGACGTCGGGCTGGCATAGACCGCCGACCACCGCCGTCGAGCCATCACCCTTCAGGTACATGTTGTGGAGCGCTACTCCCACGGCGTTGACGAACTCGATGCCGCGCGTTGACGCGCTCTGGATCGTACCGCCCGAACAATCGCCTACGCCGACGGTGTGCGTCGAGTCGCAGAGTCCGCCCGATCCGTTGACGGTGAAGCTGCCCCCGCCGGTCAGCGCCGTGACGGTGATGCCCTTGGCCGCGCCGTTGGAGCTGACCTTGGTGAAGATGAAGTCCCCGGTGGAGGTGTTGACCGAAACGGCGGTGCCGGTCGCCGTCGAGACAGTGCCGACCGTGAAGTTCGTGGCTCCGCTGCCGGTGATGGTCATGCCGATGCCGGAGCCCGAGCCCGTGATGGTGCTGAACGTCTCGGTCGCGCCGCCTGTCACACCGTTCCAGTTGATGCCGGTGCCGCCAGCGCCAACGGTGATGGTGTTGCCGGCGTTGGTGACGTTGACCGTTCCTCCGCCGGTGGCGTTGAAGGCGACGCCGCTGCTCGTCGTGAGCGTCAGCGCGCCGCTGAAGGCGATCGTGCCGCCCGTATTGGCGGTCAGATCGATCGCGTTGGCTGTGAGCGTGCTGCCCGTAATCGCGCCGCTGAACGTAGTCGTGTTGCCGGTCTTGGCGTTGATGTTGACGGCGTTATTGGCGTTGTTGTTCTTGGTAATCGTGCCGGCATACGTCACGTTGGCGGTGCTGGTGTCCTCGTTGTAGGCGATGCCGGTCGGGTTGTTGATCGACGTCCCACTCGAGAAACTGAACGCTCCGGCCGAACCATTGGTGATGTCGATGCCGGCGTCGCCGCCGTTCAGCGAGTTGGTCGTTCCGTTGAAGTTGTAGGTGCCGTCGGCGTTGTCGAACTGCAGACCGGTACCGTTCGTCGCTGTGACGTTGCCGCCAAAGGTGAGCGTGCCGCCGTTATGTCCACCCGCGACACTGACGAGTGGCTGCGCGGCTGTGGCTTGGCTGATCGTGCCGTTGTCGGTGACGCTGACCGAGCCGCCGGAGACGAGGAATGCCGCTCCGGTGGCACCGGAGATCGAGCCTGCCGAAATCGTCAGCGTGCCGCCGGTGACGGTCGTGAGCGCAACTCCGTTCACGCCGCCCGCCGCAGTGAGGTTGCTGAGCGTTCCGGAGCCGAGGGCGACGCCGGTCAGCGACAGGGCTGAGGCGCTGGAGTCGATCGAATCGGTACCGGAGAAGTTGATCGTACCGCCGCCGGTTGCCGAGAATGCGGTGACGGCGCCGGTGAAGATCGACATCGTGCCGTTGAAGTTGAACGTGGCCCCGGTGTTGGTCGTCAGCGTTACGGCAGTCGCGGCCATGCGCGAGCCGCTCGTGCCGAGGGTCTGCGTCCCGCTGAAGGTGAAGGTGCCGCCGGTCGAGTTCTGAATGCGGATGCCTGTCCCGGCCAGAGTACCGGCGCCGCCGAGTGCGGCTGAGAAGGTGAGTGTGCCGCCGGTACGTCCGGTGGAATCCACCAGGAAGCCGGTGCTGGTGATGTTCCCCGCGTAGCTGACCGTCGCGTTGCCGCCGCTGACGAAGAACGCTGCGCCGCTGTTGCCGCTGAGACTGGCGGCGCCACCGATGGCGTACGGTCCACCCGTCACGCCTGTCAGCGAGATGCCGTTTACGCCGCCGGAAGAACCGGCGGCGGTCAAACCGGCACCGCTCGTCAGTGCCACGGTGTTGAGCACGAGAGCCGAGCCGGTGGTGCTGATCGACGTGCCGGTTCCAGCCAGCGTGCCGCCCGTGAGCGACAGCCCGGTGACACCGCTGATGTTGTCGTTGTTGAGCGTCAACGTTCCGAAGTTCGTCGTGTTCGTGATTGCGGTCGTTGCTCCGCCGATGATGGTGCCGCTCAGCGTTAGGTTGGTTGTCGAACCCTGAAGCATGATTCCCGTGACGGAGCCATTGATCGGGCCGCCGTTGATGTTGACGGTGCCGTTGACGTTCACCAGAGACACCCCGGTGGTCGCTCCCGTCGTGCCGACGTTGTTGAAGTTGATGCCCCCACCGCCGACGGTCATTCCGTTGATGTTGATGCCGACCGACGCCGCACCAGTGGTGACGTTGCCGTTGACATTCAGCGTGCCGCCGCCCGTGGCGTTGAAGCCGATCCCGGTGGTCGTGGTGATGGCCAGGTTTGGCAGCGAGATCGTCGCTCCAGCATTGGTGGTGAGGTTGATGGCGGTATTGGTGGTGGTATTCAGCGTGAGCACGCCATTGAAGTCGATCGTTCCGGAGAGGTTGTTGTTGACGAGGATTCCGGTGCCGTTGTCGTTGATCGGTGCATCGATAGTGATTGCTCCGGCACTGACCGGGCGGTTCTGAATGCTGACCGTACGACCGCCTGCCGACGACGTGATGGTGCTCGTGGCGCCGATGTTGATGACCGCCGTTCCGTTGTTGATGTCGAGACCGGTTCCGTTCCCGGTGAACGTGGTGTTGGTCACCGTGATCACACCGGTCATCGAAGTCAGATGCAGCCCAGCGCCAACGTTGTTCTGAAGCGTCAGCGTGTCGAGAATGCCGCCGGCGTGCGTGTTACCGGCGATGCCGTCGCGCGTGGCGCCGGTGATGGTCAGACCCTGGACGGTGTTGGCGTCGGCGAGCGTTACAGCATCGCTGGCAGCGGTGGTGTTGCTGATTTGCGGCTTTGTGCCCGCCGGAACCAGAGTGACGGTGTTGACGACCAGCGCCACCCCTTCTCCGATGAGCTTCTGGTTGTTCTTGAGCGTGATGCCGGCGGTCTGCCCAGTCGTTGAGCCATTGCCGTTATAGACGAAGATGGTGTCGCCGGCAGCCGAGGCGGTCTGCGCGGCGGCGAGGGTGTTGAACGGCAGATGCGAACGGCCGTCGCCGGCGCCGCCGTTGTTCTTCACAAACCAGACGCGGTTGGCGAGCGTGAGGGTGACCGTGGCCGGAGCCGAGGTCACGCCGTTGCTGACCACGGTGTAAGTGAAGGTGTCGTTGGTGATGGCGGCGGCGTGTACGCCCGGCGTGTAGATGAACGTTCCGTCCGCGGCGATGGTGACGCTGCCGTTTGCGCCCGTGGTGAATGTTCCGGGCGTCGCAGTGACGCCACCGCTCGGCAGGTCGTTCGTCAGGATGTTGCCGGTCGCGCCGACGAACGGCGTAGCGGGGCTGGCCGTCGTACCGCCGGTGATGACGAACTGCACGTTGTCGATGATGTTGTTGGCCGCGCCGTAGGAGTCATTGACGGCCGCCGGAGCGATGGCGATCGAGAACGACTGCGAGCCGGTGCAGAGGCTGCCCGAGTCGGTCGCGGTGACCGTGAAGGTGAAGTTGCCGGTGGCCGTCGGCGTGCCGGTGATCGCGCCGGCTGACGAGAGCGACAGTCCGCCCGGCAGCGCGCCCGACGTCACGGCGAAGGTGTACGTGCTGGCGGGCGTGGCGGTGACGCTCTGGCCCGTGTAGGCGGTGTTGAAGACGCCGGCCGGGAACGATCCGCCGCCGGTGCGGGTAACGGTGATGGTCGGGCAGGTCACGGTGAGCGTGTACGTCGCGCCGGTGCCGGAGCAGCCGTTCGTGTCGGTGGCGGTGACGGTGATCGGGTAGGAGCCGATCGCGGTCGTCGTGCCAGCGAGGTGTCCGGTCGAGGTATTGAGGGTGATGCCGCTCGGCAGCGCGCCGGTTTCGCTCCAGGTGGCCGTGCCGAGAATGCCGGTAGCGGTGAAGGCCTGGTCGAAGGCCACGCCGGCCTGGACGCTGTTCACGCCCGGGTTCGTGACCGTGACGGTCTGGCAGTTGATGGTGAGGGTGTACGGCGTCGAGCCGCTGCAGCCGTTCGCGTCGGTGGCGGTGACGGTGATCGGGAACGAGCCGGTCTGGCTGGTCGTGCCGAACAGAGCGCCGGTGGAGGTGTTGAGCGAGATTCCAGCCGGCAGCGTGCCGGTCTTCGACCAGGTGATCGTGCCGTTGCCGCCAGTCTGCGTGAAGGTCTGGCTGAACGGCGTTCCGGCGGTGCCGGTGTTGACTCCCGGCGGCGTGACGGTGATGACGTTGCAGCCGATGACGAGCGTGTAGGTCGCGCCGCTACCCGTGCAACCGTTCGTGTCGGTCGCGGTGACGACGATCGGGAAGCTGCCCGACTGCGTCGGCGTACCGTCGAGGATGCCGGTGGCCGAGTGCAGCGTCAGGCCGGCCGGCAGGGTGCTGGCAGTCGTGTACGAGGCTGTGCCGAGGATGCCGGAGGACGTGAAGGTCTGGCTGAACGGCGAGGCCACCGTGCCGGTGGTCGTGGCCGGGTTGGTGACGGTGATGGCGTTGCAGGCGATGTTCAGGTTGTAGGTCGCGCTCGTGCCGGTGCAGGTGTTCGAGTCGGTCACGGTGACGACGATCGGGAACGTGCCGTGCTGCGTGGTCGTGCCGGAGAGAACGCCACCGGTCGACAGTGAGAAGCCGGTCGGCAACGTCGAAGCGGTAGTGAAGGTGGCCGTGCCGTGCGCGCCGCTCTGCGTGAAGGTCTGGCTGAAGGCGGTGCCCGCGGTGCCCGTGTTCGTGGCCGGATTCGTGACGGTGATGGTCTGGCAGTAGATGGTCAGGTTGTACGTCGCGCCGGTGCCGGTGCAGCTGTTCGAGTCGGTGACGGTAACGACGATCGGGAAGGTTCCCTTGACCGTCGGCGTACCGGAGAGGACGCCGGCCGTCGAGAGCGAGAGACCTGCCGGCAGCGGGCTGGCCGTCGTGAACGTAGCCGTGCCGTGTGCGCCCGACTGGCTGAACGACTGGCTGAACGGCGCGTCAACTGTGCCGGTCGTGACGCCGGGATTGGTGACGGTGATGGTCTGGCAGTTGATGGTCAGGGTGTACGACGAGCTGCCGGAGCAGCCATTCGTGTCCGTCGCGATCACGGTGATCGGGAAGGTGCCCTTCACGGTCGGCGTGCCGGAGAGGACGCCGGTGCCGGAGTTGAGCGTGATACCGGCCGGCAGTGCGCCGGTCTCGCTCCACGTCACCGTGCCGAGAATGCCGGTCTTGGTGAAGGTTTGGCTGAAGGGAGCGTCGACCGTGCCGGTGTTGACGCCGGGATTGGTGACGGTGATGGTCTGGCAGTTGATGACCAGTGTGTAGGTCGGGCCGGTGCCTGTGCAGCCGTTGCTGTCGGTTGCGGTGACCGTGATCGGGAACGAGCCGGCCGCGTTGGTGGTGCCCGAGAGGACGCCGGTCGCGGAGTTGAGCGTGATGCCGGCCGGCAGCGCGCCGGTCTTCGACCAGGTGATCGTTCCCTGACCGCCGGCCTGCGTGAAGGTCTGGCTGAATGCGACGCCCGATGTTCCGGAGCTGACGCCCGGGTTCGTGACGGTGATGGTCGGGCAGGTGATGGTCAGCGTGTAGGACGGATTCGTGCCGGTGCAGCCGTTTGAATCGGTGACGGTGACGACGATCGAGAAGGCGCCGCTACCGCTCGGCGTCCCGGATAGCGTGCCGTTCGGGGCGAGCGTCAGACCGGTCGGAAGCGTCGAGGAAGTGGCGAATGTGGCCGTGCCGATGGCGCCGGTCTGCGTGAAGTTGATCGATAGAGGCGTGCCGGCCGGGCTGCTGGTGGTGGCCGGGTTGCCGACGGTGATGGTCTGGCAGCTGATGATCAGCGTGTACGTCGCGCCCGTGCCGGTGCAACCGTTCGAGTCGGTCACGGTGACGACGATCGGGAAGGTGCCCGATTGCGTCGGCGTGCCGGAGAGGAGGCCGGCGTTCGAGAGCGTGAGTCCGGCCGGTAGCGTGCTGGCCGTGGTGAACGTGGCCGTGCCGTTGGCTCCCGTCTGCGTGAAGGTTTGCGTGAAGGGAGTGGACACCGTGCCGGTGGTCGTGGCCGGGTTGGTCACGGTGATGGTCTGGCAGTTGATGACCAGGTTGTAGGTTGAACTTGTTCCTGTACAGCCGTTGCCGTCAGTCACCTTGACGGTGATCGGGAACGAGCCGGTCACGGTCGGTGTACCGGAAAGGAGGCCGGCGGCCGAGAGCGTGAGCCCGGCCGGAAGCGAGCCGCTATTGAGCGAGAAGGTCGCGCCGCCGATGGCGCCGGACTGCGTGAAGGTCTGGCTGAAGGCCACCTGAATCGTGCCGGTGGTCGTGGCCGGGTTGGTGACGGAGATGGTCTGGCAACCGATGACCAGCGTGTAGGTCGCGCCGATGCCGGTGCAAGCATTGCCGTCCGTCACTTTGACCGTGATTGGGAACGAGCCGGTCTGAGTCGGCGTGCCGGAGAGGACGCCAGCGGCCGAAAGCGCGAGCCCGGCCGGAAGCGAACCGCTATTGATCGAGAAGGTCGAGCCGCCGATCGAACCCGACTGCGAGAACGACTGGCTGAACGGCTTTCCGGCGGTGCCGGTCGTGGTGGCCGGATTGGTGACGGTGATGGTCTGGCAACCGATGACGAGCGTGTAGGTCGCGCCGATGCCGGTGCAGCCGTTGCCATCGGTCACCTTCACGGTGATCGGGAACGAGCCGGTTTGCGTAGGCGTGCCGGAGAGGAGACCAGCGGCCGAGAGCGTAAGACCGGTCGGGAGCGAACCGCTATTGATCGAGAAGGTCGAGCCGCCGATCGAGCCCGACTGCGTGAAGGTCTGGCTGAAGGCCGTTCCGGCCGTGCCGGTGGTGGTGGCCGGATTGGTGACCGTGATGGTCTGGCAATTGATGACCAGGTTGTAGCTCGCGCCGATGCCGGTGCAGCCGTTGCCGTCGGTCACCTTCACGGTGATCGGGAACGAGCCGGTCTGCGTCGGAGTGCCGGAGAGAACACCTGCGGCGGACAGCGTCAGGCCGGCCGGCAACGTGCCGCTGTTGAGCGAGAAGGTCGCGCCGCCGGCGGCGTTGGTTTGCGTGAAGCTCTGGCTGAAGGCAGTTCCGGCCACGCCGCTCGTGGTAGCCGGGTTCGTAACCGTGATGACCTGGCAGCCGATGGTCAGCGTGTACGTGGCGCCGTTGGCCGAGCAGCCGTTGGCGTCAACCGCGTGGACGGTGATCGGGAAGGAGCCGGTCTGCGTCGGCGTGCCGGAGAGGACGCCGGCGGTCGAGAGCGTGATGCCCGCCGGGAGCGTGCCGCTGTTGAGCGTGAACGTCACCGCGCCGATGCTGTTCGTAGTCGTGAAGGTCTGGCTGAACGCCACATTCACCGTGCCGCTGTTCGTGGCCGGATTGTTGACGGTGATGATCTGGCAGCCGATCGTCAGCGTGTAGGTAGCGCCGATGCCGAAGCAGCCGTTGGCGTCCGTGGCCTTGACGGTGATCGGGAACGAACCGGTCTGGGTCGGCGTGCCGGAGAGGACGCCCGCGCTCGAAAGCGTGATGCCGGTTGGCAGCGTGCCGCTGTTGAGTGTGAACGTCTTCGTGCCGATCGCGGCCGGAGCGGTGAAGGTCTGGCTGAAAGCGGTGTTTACCGTGGCGGTGTTGGTGGCCGGATTGTTGACCGTGATGGTCTGGCAGTTGATGGTCAGGTTGTACGTCGCGCCGTTGCCGAAGCAGCCGTTCGCGTCGGTGGCCTTGACGACGATCGGGAACGTGCCGGTCTGCGTCGGCGTGCCGGAAAGGACGCCCGCGGACGACAGAGTCAGACCTGTCGGGAGCGTCGAGGCGGTCGAGAAGGTCACCGCACCGATGGTGTTGCCGGCCGTGAAGGTCTGGCTGAACGCCGTCGCGGCCGTGCCGGTGTTCGTGGCGGGATTCGTGACAGTGATGGTCTGGCAGGCGATGGTTAGGTTGTACGTCGGGCCGACGCCCACGCAGCCCTGGCCGTCCGTGACTTTGACGGTGATCGGGAAGCTGCCCGTCTGGGTCGGCGTCCCGGAGAGCACGCCCGCGCTGGAAAGCGAGAGGCCCGTGGGCAAGGTGCCGCTGTTGAGCGAGAAGGTCGCGCCGCCGACGGCGCCACTCTGCGTGAACGTCTGGCTGAACGCGACGGTGGCCGTCCCGGTCGAGGTGGCCGGGTTAGTGACCGTCACCGGATGGCAGGCGATGACCAGAGTGTACGTCGGACCGACCGCGGTGCAGCCGCCCACGTCCGTCACCTTGACGGTGATCGGGAAGGTGCCGCTGCCCGTCGGCGTCCCGGAGAGAACGCCAGCGGAGGAGAGCGCCAGGCCCGGGGGCAACGTTCCGCTGTTGAGCGTGAAGCTGACCGGCGGCGTGCCGCCGTTCTGGGTGAATGTCTGGCTGAACGGCGTCCCGGCCGTACCGGTGGTGACCGCCGGATTCACTACCAACACGCCGGGGCAGGTGACGAACAGCGTGAAGTGCTGGGAGGAGTTGTGCGGCTTGTTCTTGTCGGCAAAGAACACCAGCGGGTAGGTGCCGGATGTGTTCGGGCCAGGAGTTCCCGAGAGAATGCCCGTACCGTTGCCATTGTCCTGGAACGTGACGCCGGCGGGCAGATCGCCTTCGACGCTCAGCGCCGGAGTGGGCTTGCCGGTGACGGTGACCGTGAAGCTGTTCGGCTGTCCGTCGATGAAGGTCGTGTTGTCGGCGCTGGTGAAGGTGTACGGGTGCGTCCCCGGCAGATCGATCGTGACCGTGGCCACGTTCGAGGAAAGAGTCGGACCGACGGCGACGTAGTGGAATTGATCCTGCGAGGCCAGCGAGCCATCGTGGATATAGACGAAGCCGCCGTTCGGCGCGAGCGCCAGCGTTCCGTGCTGGGTTGAGTCGACGAGTGATGCGGTGATCGGCTGGTTATTCGGATTGTCGTTGTTCAGGACGCCGAGCGTGGCCACCGTCAGCGTGCCGCCGAGGGTGCTCACCGCGTAGTTGTCGTCGTGCGCGGTCGGCGCGGCGCCGTTGGTGTGGATCTGAAAATTGAAGAAGAGATCGTGCAGCCCTGCGTAAGCGCTGGCGCTGATGAAGCGCCATACCGGCGACGCGGCGGTGCCGTTGGCCAGCGGAACGTTGCCCGCCCAGTCGGGTTTGAGGCCGTCGAGCACGATGTTGCGCGGCAGCGTCGGCGTGACGGCGCGGTCGCGCGAAGCGTGCGGCATGATGATGTCGCCGCCGCCCCAGGACCACGGAGTCAGCAGAATGTCGGACGAAAGGCCGGAGCTCGACGTGAAGACGAAGCGCGGCGTACCGATGTTGTCCATCGTCAGGACGTCGAGACCCATGTGCGATTCGACGAAGACGTCGCCCGCAGTTGATCCACTTGTTGAGACGCCCACGTTCCAGCCGCCGTCCACGGCTACCGGCGAGCTGAATTGGTTCAGCACCGCATTCACGCAGGTCTGCCGCGTCACTGCGGTCACGGTTCCGGTCGAGCCGGTCACCGATCCTGCGGTGGTGATCATCACGTCGATGCCGCTGACGATGCCGCCGGGTGTGACCACGTTGCAGCCGGTGCCACGGTTGTTATCCGTATCGATCAACGTTTTCACGTCGAACGTTGCAGCCGAAGCAGCGAAGGGAACACCGAGTGTGAGAACGAGCGAACAGAAGCGAATCGCTTTGCGAAACGAAGTCATCGTAGAAGGTCCTTGGCGTGAGATCCGGGAACGTGTGTCAGCCGTCTGGCAACAGCAATTGCCGTCACCAATCGGCTGGGGAGTGAAATGGACGAGCGGAATGATAGCAGTTAAGGACAGTTGTCCAAGCATTTTTATTCAGTGGACTAAACGGCCAACGATGGAAACTGCGATCCGGGACCTTTGAGCCGCCGAAATGTTTCGACGCGCGGCGCCCGTCAATCTCCGAGGCTTGATCCGATTCGATCGCGTACACTCCGCGGTACGCCTCTCGCAATGTGCGGGTAACAGCTCTCGAATCCCTCCGGCACTGGGCCGGGTTGCAATGCCCGAAAATCCCCATCCGCTCCATCTCGTCGGCGGGGGCCGCGACGCGTCAAACGCGGAGACGGAACTGCATCGGCTCCGCGCCGAGATCGAAGCGCGCAACCGGCAGGAAACCGCGATCGCCGAGCTCGGCCAGGCCGCCCTCACCGGCGTCGAACCTTTCATCATCCTCGGCCAGGCGTGCGCGCTCCTGGAGATCACCCTCGGCGTCGATCACGCGCGCGCCCTGGAGATCCGCGATGGACGCGTTTCCGTCGCCGCCTCGATCGGCTCCAATGCGACGTTCTTCAACTGCAAGCAGGACAACGAGGAGAACGAGTCGATCGCGATGTATGCCGCGCTGGCCGGTGCGCCGGTGGTGTTCGAGGACATCGAGCACGAGACGCGGTTCAAGTCGTCGCACCTCCGGAACTTTCACGGCGTGCGCGGCGGTGCGGCTGTGGTCATCCCCACGGCGTCGGGCGTATTCGGAGTGCTTGTCGCCTACTCCAGCGTTCAGCGCACATTCGCAGACTACGAGGTCGCGTTCCTCAAATCGGCCGCCAACCTCCTCGGCGAGGCTGTCGAGCGTTCGTACACCGAGCAGGCGCTGCGCAAGTCGGAGTCGCGGCTCAAACAGCTCATCGCGTCGACGTTGGACGCCGTCTTCACCGTCGACCGCGGCGGCATCGTCATCGAGTGGAATCCGCAGGCGGTGGCGACGTTTGGCGTTCGCGCGAATGAGGTGGTCGGCCGGCCGCTCCCGCCCGACCTGCGAGAGCTTTTCGATTCCGCGCTGGCAAGCACGACGCGCCGCCTCGATACGACCGGCCGCCGCGCGAATGGCGAAGAGTTCCCGGTCGAGGTGACGGTCGATCGCGTCGGCCGCGGTGACGAGCAAACGTTCACCGCCTTCCTGCGCGACATCTCCGAACGCAAACGTTCGCAGGCCGAGCTCGAAAATCGGGAGCAACGTTTCCGCGCTCTGGTCGAGAAGAGCTGGAGCGGCGTGGCGCTGCTCAACTCCGACCTCGCCTTCTGCTACGCCGGCGCGTCGACCGAACGCCTCCTCGGCTATACGGAAGACGATCTGGCCGGCACGAGCTTCCTCGGCTACGTCCACCCGCGCGAGCGTGAGATTTTGCGCGAGGTTCTCAGCGCGCTCGCTGCCGGATCGTCAAACGAGTCACACGCCGAATTGCGTTTCCGCCATCGCAGCGGCATCTGGATCTGGCTGGAAGCATTCGCGCAAAACATGCTGCACGAGCCGAGCGTCGGCGCGATCGTGCTCAATTACCGCGACGTCACCCAGCGCAAAGCAACAGAAAAGCAGCTCGAATACCAGGCCTACTACGACGCGCTGACCGGACTGCCGAACCGGCTGCTTTTCCGCGATCGCGTCGTCAACGCGATCGCGCAGGCGCAGCGAAACCGCCGCGGCGTGGCAGTGATGTATCTCGATCTCGATCACTTCAAACTCGTCAACGACGGACTCGGTCACTCGCTCGGCGACGCGCTGCTGTCGGAAGTCGCAGCGCGTCTGCAGAGCTGCGTACGCGCGTCCGACACGATCTCGCGCCTCGGCGGCGACGAGTTCACGATCCTGCTGATCGATACGTCCAGCAGCGAAGCGATCGCCGGCGTCGCGCGCAAGATCCTGCAGTCATTCGCGCATCCGTTCCGCGTCGAAGGCCACGAGCTGTTCGTCACCGCGTCGATCGGCATCAGCATCTTCCCCGGCGACGGCGAAGAGGTCGAGACGCTGCTGAAGTGCGCCGACAGCGCGATGTATCGCGCCAAAGAGCTCGGCCGCAATCAGGCGCAGATGTTCACCGCCAGCATGAACGAGCGCTACGGCCGCCGCCTCGCACTCGAACAAAGCCTGCACCACGCGCTGGAGCGCGACGAGCTGGTCGTGCACTACCAGCCGATCTTCGACCGCAACCGCAAGAAGATCGTGTCGTTGGAAGCGTTGGTTCGCTGGGATCATCCCGAGCGCGGTCTGGTCCAGCCCACGGAGTTCATCGCGCTCGCGGAAGAAACAGGCTTAATCGTCCCGATCGGCGAGTGGGTGCTGCGCCGCGTCTGTCACGATTCTCGTTCGTGGCGCGCCGCCGGCCTTCCGCCGATGCGCGTCGGCGTGAACATCGCCGCACCGCAGTTCCAGCAACTCAGTTTCGCGCTGGTAGTCGGCAGCATCCTGCGCGAGTACGCCTGCGATCCCGAGCTGCTGGAGCTGGAGATCACGGAAACCGTGGCGGTTCAGAACATCGAGACCACCACAACCGCGATGCGCGAGTTGAAAGAGCTGGGCATCCGCATCGCCATCGACGACTTCGGCACCGGCCAGTCATCGCTCGTTTATCTGAAACGCTTCCCCATCGACACGGTGAAGATCGATCGCGCCTTTGTCCGCGACGTGACGACGGACGAATCGGCGGCGGCGATCGTCTCGTACGTGATCAACCTCGCGCACACGCTGCGGCTCGCGGTCGTCGCTGAGGGCGTGGAGACAGAGGCGCAGTGGTCGTTCCTGAAGCTGAACGCATGCGATCAGATGCAGGGCTTCCTGTTCAGTCAGCCGCTGCCGGCGGATGAAGCCGAGGAGTTCATGCGGAGCGAGCAGGCGAAGTACAGCTCGCGCGAGACGCCGCGTCCCGTGTAGCGGTCTCGCGTTATCCTTCGCGGCCATGCGCCGTATTGCTTTCGCACTCCTTCTCCTCACCGCAACGTTCGCTCACGCGCAGCAGCAGCGCGACGACGCACTGCTCGATGATCTCGACCGCGTTCGAACCTTCAACGCCGTCGCCATTTCGCCGGATGGCAAACACGTCGCGTGGTCGGTGCAGGGAATCGGCGTCACCACCGCCACGACCGCGGGCATGGACGTCCACCTCCTTCCCGGCGATGGCGACGATCACTACGTCGCCTGGTCTCCCGACTCGCAGTCGCTGGCAACCGTCGGCGATGGCGGCAAGGATCAGCGCCAGATTTTCGTGACGCATGTCGGCGGCTCGCCGGTACGTGTGACGAACGTGCGCGGCTATCTGGCGGAGCCGCAATGGTCGCCGGATGGAAAGTCGATCGCGTTCCTCTTCATCGAAAACGCAGCCCGCGCCGCTGGACCTTTGGTTGCGATGTCGCGAGCGGTCGGTGCGATCGAGGAGCACCTCGACGAGCAGCGCGTGGCCGTCGTCGACCTCGCCACGAAGAAAGTTCGCATCGTCACCCCTGCGGACATGTACGTCTACCACTTCGGCTGGTCGCCGGACGGCAAACAGCTGGTGGCCGAGGCCGCGCCGGGATCGGGCGACAACAACTATTGGATTGCGAAGCTGCATGTTGTCGACGTCGCAGCGGCGACGATGCACCCGATCTACACGCCTCAATTACAACTCGCCGAGCCGCGCTGGTCGCCGGATGGCAAGTCGATCGCCTTCATCGAAGGATTGATGAGTGATGAAGGTTCCACCGGCGGCGATCTCTTCGTCATCCCTGCCGCCGGCGGCGACGCGCGCAACCTCACGCCCGATCTCAAAGCGTCCGTGGCCTCCTTCGCGTGGACGGCGGCGGATCGCATCACATTCGGCGAGGACATCGCCGGCGAGTCGGCCATCGTTCGCGTCGACACGACAAACGGCTCGATGGAAACGCTCTGGCGCGGCGAAGAGCTCGTGACCAGCCACGACGTCATCGGCGCATCGCTCGCGAACGACGGCGTCACCTCCGCCGTCATCGGCAGCAGTTTCAAAAGCGCGCCGGACGTCTGGGCCGGCCGCATCGGCGATTGGAAGCGCGTCTCCACCACGAACGCCTCGGTGCGTGCGACCTGGGGCGAGGCGCGTTCGATCCGCTGGAAGAGCGACGCGTACGACGTGCAGGGCTGGCTCCTCGCGCCCGCGCAGTTGGACGCCGCGCGCAAATACCCGCTCATCGTCTGGATTCACGGCGGCCCAGCCTCGGCATCGCTCGCGAAGTGGCCCGACCATCGCGCCGCGCTTCTTTCCCGCCGCGGCTACTACGTCTTCTTCCCCAACCCGCGCGGCAGCTACGGTCAGGGCGAAGCGTTCACGCGCGCGAACGTGAAGGATTTCGGCTACGGCGACCTGCGCGACGTCATGACCGGCATCGACGCCGCCGCCGCGTCCAACCCGATCGACACCGCCCGCCTCGGCATCTGGGGCTGGAGCTACGGCGGCTACATGACCATGTGGACCGTGACGCAGACGACGCGTTTCAAAGGCGCGGTGGCCGGTGCCGGCATCGCCAACTGGCAGAGCTACTACGGCGAGAACGACATCGACGCCTGGATGATCCCCTACTTCGGCGCCTCCGTTTACGACGACCCCGCCGTCTACGCGCGCAGCGCACCGATCACGTTCGCGAAAAACATCAAGACGCCAACGCTAGTTCTCGTCGGCGAACGCGACGGCGAATGCCCCGCCCCGCAATCATTCGAGTTCTGGCACGCGCTGAAAACCCTCGGCGTCGAAACGCAACTCGTCGTCTATCCCGACGAAGGCCACCGCATCGCGAAGAAAGAACACCAGCGCGACATCGCGCGCAGGCTGGTCGGCTGGTTCGACAGCCATCTGCGATAAGACATGACCGCTGTTCATACGTACGCGGAGTACGTTGCCTTCGAGGCGTCGAGCAACGTCAAGCACGAATTCCTCGGCGGACAGATTTACGCGATCGCCGGCGGAACGCCGGAACACGCCGCGCTCGCGGCCGCGGTCATCGGACTTCTCTTCTCCCAACTCCGCGATCGCGGATGCCGCGCGTACGATGCCGACCTGCGCGTTCGTACGCGTTCCGGCCCTTGCCACCTATCCTGACGTGACGGTCACCTGCGGTCCGACCGAGCGCGACGAGACGGATCCGCAAGCGGTCACAAACCCGGCGCTCATCATCGAAGTGTTGAGCCGCAGCACCGTGGAGTACGACGCGGGAGATAAGTTCGAGCACTACAAGACGCTGCCATCGCCGCAGCAATACGTTCTCGTGTCGCATCGCGAACCGTCGTTGGAAGTGTGGACGCTCGCGGACGACGGCTGGCGGCGTGCGATCGTTCGCGACGAGGCGCGCACCGATCGCGAGTTCCTCGATGTTCGCGAACTTTACGAATCCGCCGGCGAACCTTGAGCCTGCTGGATTGCTTCGCTCCCCACCTGCGTTAGGTTGCGCATGAAACGGCTCCTGCTCTTCGTGATCTTCGTCGCAGCGCCCGCCTTCGCGGACAAACTCACCTTCAACGTCATCGGCATCGACTGCGCGTCATGCGCGCCGCCGGTGAAGAAGGCATTGGCCTCCGTCGCGGGCGTGACGAATGTTTCCGTCGACGTGAACGCGAAGACGGCCACGGTGGAAGTTCCGGCGGGATTCGAAAAGTCAAAACTGCGCGAGGCGCTTTCGAACGCAGGCTTCGACGCCACGTTTCCGGGTGAGAAACGAAACGACATCCAGCCGCTGCCGCCGGATGTCGTCAAGACGCTCGACATCGTTCGTTTCGATGGCAAGTCGGCACTCGATGTCGCGAAGGTCGTCGCGCCCGGAAAGATCACCATCATCGATTACTACGCCGATTGGTGCGGCCCGTGTAACGTGCTCGAGTCGCGGCTGGAGCGCTACATGGTCGCGCATCCGAACCTCGCCATCCGCCGCGCCGACATCGGCAAATGGAACAACGCCGCCGCCGCGCAAGCGACCCACCTCGGCGCCGAAGCACTCCCCTACATTCGCGTGTACGACGTGCGCGGCAAATTCGTGACGTCGGTGACCGGCGGCATGTGGGACGAAGTGCTGGCCGCGATCGAGAAGGCGTCGCGATGACGGCCAACTTTCACTCTTCACCCTTCACTCTTCACACTTCGAGGATGCGCTCCGTCCTCCTCTTCCTCGCGATGATGTTCTTCGCATCCTCATTGTTTGCCTGACCCGCCTGAGCGAATCCAAACCTCTCCGGCGGAGCGGGTCAGACCAGCATCATCAGCGCCGGCCATTGGCGCGTGTCGCTCACCGCAGCGGAAGGAACGTTCCTCACCTCGCACGTTGCGGAGTGTCCCGACGTCGCGCCCGAATGTGCGACCACATTCATCCCGCCGCACAAGCACCTCGTCTCGATCGGACTCACGCATCTCGAATTGCAGACGGACTACGGACTCGGACACAGCGCGCAGCTCACATTGCGGATGCCGTACGACGTGAAGGCGATGCGCGTCCGCTACACGACGCTGACCGGCGAGCCGTTCGTGCCGCCGTACGGCGACATTCACCATCGCACCGAAACGCTCACCGGCATTTCCGATCCATCCCTCGGCATCGACTGGTCGCCGAGCAAAGACTGGCTCTTCGGCCTCGGAACCACTCTTCCAGTGGGCCACATCGTTCCCGATCCAATCGCCCTCGGCCGCGAAGGAAAAACGCACGAGCACATCCAGTTCGGCAGCGGCACGTTCGAGCCGCGCATCGCCGCGCAGTGGAGTCACAGCCAGCTCTTCGCGCGCGCTGAGGGGAAGCTGAGCGTGTATGAGAACCGGAACGGATATCGCGCGCCGACGACCTTCACTTGGTCGCTCGGACGGAGCTTCCGCGCGAGCGGCATCGCGATCACTCCGAGTCTCGACGGCCAGTACCAGACCCTCGGACGATGGAGCGGCGTCGTCGACGAAGGGAGCGGCTTCGAAGACGGCGGCGCGCGGTTGCAGATTTCGCTGCCGTGGCGCGGCGTCACGATCTCGCCCGGCGTCTATCACCAGCTCTGGTCGCATGGCTTCGATGAACAGACGTTTCGCCAGAAGACGACGTGGTCGCTGTCGGTGTCCCGCAACTTTTGATTCGCCTACGCGCGCTGATTATCCGGCCGCCAGGTCTTGATCTGTTGCTTGATCTCGTTGCGGGTTTTCAGTTTTCCGTCGAGAACGGAGCGCGTCAGGCCGGCTACCTCGTCGTCGCTGCAGAATCGGAGCGAGACCAACTGTCCGGGCGAAAGCTCGCCGAGCCGTCCGCGCAGATCGTCGGGAAGGCAACGCTGCAAACGCAAGGTCTCTTCGAGACGGATCAGGCGGTCCTGAACGGTGAGCGCCATGATCCGCGATGCAAATGCGACCGCGAGCAGAGCCACGGCCACGACGATTTCCCACCACACCAGGCGCGCGCCACGATGCATCCACGCGTAGATGATGCGGACGATCAGATTCGCGACCAGCAGCGGGATTGCGAAAAAGTGGAACAGCGGAAAGTACCGGCGATGCGTGGCATACGACTGCGTTGCTTCGG
>JAXDIO010000346.1:0-7007 GCA_034663965.1 Thermoanaerobaculia bacterium
GCGTATTGCGACGACTGCGCGTCGACAAAAACACCGATCGCCGCGGCGAGGTCGTAGGTGAACGAGGGCAGGCTGGCCGGGCCGCGCGTCACGTGAAAAATCGTCTTCGTCTCCGGGCCGCCGCCGACCATGTCGAGATGGATGGCGGCCTTGATGCGCGCGGCAAGGTCCGGCTTCGCGTTCAGCAGCGCCATCGTTCCTTCGATCTCCGGAGGCCAGACGAAGCGGATGGTGCGGCGGGGCGGCGGGATGCGTTTCTCCGCAATCAGTTTATGCAGCGTGCGCGCGACTTCCAGGATCGTGGCGCAACCGCTGGCGTTGTCGTTCGCGCCGGGACGGGGATGATCGAGATGGCAGCTGTAGACGATCTCCTCGTCGCGCAGTTGCGGATCGGATCCGGGAATCGTGGCCGTGGCGATGTCGTAGGAGCCGGCGTGCTGCCCCGCTTTGACGATCGCGTGAAGACGAATGTGCTCGCCTTTTGACAAGCGTGCCTGCAACGCGCGGGCGTCGCCGAGGGAGATCATGAACGCGAAGGTGGGGGAGGAGGAGAACGTATCGAGGTGACCCCAGCGGACCAGCGTCTCGTCCTGCTTCCACCACGCGGTGCGCTGGTTGGCGGCGTAGCTGACGATGCCGGCGACGCCGAATTTCGCGACGGCGATGCGTTGCACGGCGTCGGCCTGCGATGCGGCGAGGACGATCTTTCCCTTCACATCCTTGCCGGCGTAGTCGTCGTCACTCGATCCGTTGCCAACGTCGATGAGATCGGCCGTGACGTCTGCGCTGTCGCTGTCCTCGGCGAGCGTGATCGGAGCGGCATCCCAACTGGCCATGCGGACGAGTGGGTTGCCGTTGCTGTCCAGTTCCCACAACTCTGCAAAGTCGGCGTCCCAGGCGGGACGCGAGCGCTGCGTGCCGTAGAAGATCTTGCCGTCGGCCGGAAACTGATCGATGTGCGCGTCGGCGAAGCCGTATTTCGTCAACTCGGCGACGACCTGCTCGGCGGCGCGGTAGAAATCGCGCGAGCCGCGCATGCGATGCAATCGCGAGAAGCCTTCCAGATTCCGCTTGGCTGACTCGCCCGAGATCTCGCTCGCGAGCGCCGAGACCTGCGGATCGGGGAGTAGCGGAACGGCACTCCCGAACATGCGGGCGGCGAATGTGAGGCTGAGCAATGTGATCGCAAATCGCATGACGCGAGTGTAGCGCCGGCGAATGCGCCGGCGCCTTGTGGCGTCAGCGAACGTGATGGCGGAAATTGTTAGCCGGGACTAGAAGAGGTTCACTCCCAGGCCAGCATCGCTCGAATTTGTTGTCCGAGCGTCAGCGGGTCGAAGGGCTTGGAGATGATGCCTCGCACGCCGAGCTGCATGTATTTTTCGCGGTCGGCGAGCTGCACTTTCGCGGTCAGGAAGATGACCGGGATCGTGCTTCCCTGCTGCCGCAGAACGCGCAGAGTGCTGGGGCCGTCCATGTCGGGCATCATCACATCGAGGAGGATGGCGTCGGGCTCGGAGGAGAGCGCGAGCAGGGCGCCGGCGGCGCCTCCGTTGGCGCTCCTCACGGTCCAGTTCTCGGTCAGCTGCAGGCTCAATCGTGCGACTTCCTGGATGTCGTTCTCGTCGTCGATGACAAGGATCTCTTTAGGCGGCATGTTGTCCTTCCTTGATCGCCAGCGGGATCGTGAATTGAAAGCGACTGCCGGCCGGATCGTTCTTTTCCGCCCAGATGCGCCCGCCGTGCGCGGTGACGATGTTCTTGCAGATGGCCAGGCCAAGACCTGAGCCGCCTTTGTCACGGGAATCGGAGCTGTCGACCTGGCTGAAGCGCTCGAAAATGGTCTGCAGTTTTTCTTCGGGGACGCCTCGTCCCTCGTCGGCGACGCAGAAGACGAACTCCTCGTCGCCGGCGGTTCCGCTCACCGTCACCGTGGTCCGAGGCGGGGAGAACTTGATGGCGTTTGCCAGCAGGTTCGTCAGCGTTTGCATGATCCGGTCGCTGTCGCCCCAGACGGTTCCGGCTGCCGGCTCGATGACGATCCGCACGTCCGCTTCCGCGGCGATCGAGTGCAAGCCTTCCGTTGCCTGCTTCAGGATCATTTCCGCATCGACGGATGCTCGCGTCAGCTCGGCCTTGCCGTCGGCCATCCGCTCCAGATCGAGGATGTTGTTGATCAGACGGACGAGGCGATCGGTATTGGCTACGGCGATGTCGAGCATCCGCTGCCCTTTTTCGGCGATCGGTCCGAGCAGGCCGCTGCCGAGAAGGCCGAGCGCTCCGCGAATCGATGTCAGCGGCGTGCGCAACTCGTGGCTGACCGTGGAGACGAACTCGCTTTTCAGTTTATCGATGGCCTTCAGCGCGGTGATGTCGCGGAAGGTCACGGCGACGCCGGTCACATGTCCTTTGCCGTCCAGAATCGGAGCGACGACGTAGTGGACAGGAAACGACGTGCCGTCCTTTCGCCAGAAAACCTCATCGCTGACTTCGCGGAGTACTCCATCGCGCAAGGTCCTGTGGATGGGGCAGTCATCGACTGAATACGGCCCGGCAAGAGTGGAGTGATGGATTGTCTCGTGAGCCGGCTGACCGACGAGTGACGATGCCTCCCAGCCGAGCATCCTCGATGCAGCCGGATTCTCCAGACTGATGTTTCCGAAGAGGTCGACGACATGCACGCCGTCAGCGATCGAATTCAGGATCAGTTCGTTTTTGAGCCGGAGGCGGGTGTTGATCTCGGCCACCGATTCCGCGCCGGTTTTCGCGAGCATCAACTCCGCGGTCTGTTCATCGACGCGCTTGACCAGGACGCGCTCGCGCTCGTGGAGAAATTTCAGGCGTATGTGAAAGGCGGCTCGCACTGCCAGAAGGGAAACGGCGGCACAGCCGATCCAGAACCAGGCCGTTTGATAGAACGCAGGACGGAATCGGAAGCGCAGCGGATTTTTCGCCGCGCTCCACACGCCGTCGTTGTTGCTTCCCATCACTTCGAACGTATAGTCGCCCGGCGGAAGGTTCGTATAGAACGCCTCGCGCCGGTCCGCGGCGTCGATCCATTCCTCGCTGAACCCGCGCATGCGGTAGCGGAAGCGGACTTTCTGCGGCGCAAGAAAACTGAGCGCTGTGTAGTGGATCTCGAGGCTGTGGCGGCCGGCGCCGACGGTCAGGCCGTCCGCCGGGACGGAGACCGCACTGCCGTCGAGCAGCACTTCCTCGCTGCGAACGTTCGGCGCCACCGTGTTGAGCCAGATCCTGGCCGGATGGATGGCCGCCACGCCCATGCCCGTGGGGAAGTAGAGGGTTCCGTCGCTTCCCTTCCATGCGGCCGGTGATCCGCCGTTGCACTCGGCCTTCTTCATGCCGTCGGCGACGCCATAAGAGATCGAGTGAACGCGCGGGATTTTGTGATCGGCGAAATCATCGAGTTCTTTCTTGCTGACGCGGAAGATGCCGCGGTTGCAGGTCATCCAGAAGTAGCCGCGGCCGTCGTCCAGGATGGAGAAGACAACGTCGTCGAACAGACCGTCTTTCGACGTGATCTGCACGATCTTGCCGTTCTTGATGCGATTGAGACCGCCGCCGTAGGTGCCGACCCAGTGCGCTCCTTCGGCATCATGGTGCGTCGTGCGAACCGTATCGCTCGACAGTCCTTCGCGCGTCGTGTAGTTGTGGAAGTGTCCATCCTTCAGCACGCTCAGGCCGCCGTTGGTGGCAATCCACAGTGCGCCGTCCGCGTCCTCATCCATCGAGGCCACCACGTCATTGGCCATGCCGTTCGCGGTACTGAAGACCGTGAAGACGCCGTCGCGAAAGCGATCGAGTCCGCCTCCTCGGGTGCCGATCCAGATGTTGCCCGCGCGATCCTGCGCGAGCGAGCGGATCATGTCGTGGGAAAGGCCGGACATCGATTTGCGGTAAACCGTGTGCTTGCCGTGATCGAAATGGTTCAGGCCATCCGAGGTGCCGAGCCAGAGACCGCCGTCGCGGTCTTCGAGGACCGCGCGGACGACATTGGAGGAGAGATCGTGAGGCGCCGAGAAATTCTGCATCACGCCGTTTTTCCAGCGCGAGTAGCCGCTGTTCGTGGCCATCAGCAGCGCGCCGTCGGACGCTTCCCGCACGGCCCAGACCAGGTCGGCGCTCAATCCCTCTGATTTGCCGATGGTGACGAACTTTCCCGGCCGCAACTGATTGACACCGGCCGCGGACGTCCCGACCCAGAGACTTCCTTCCAGATCCTCATACAGGGACAGCACCGAAGCGTCGGAGAGACCCTGTTGCAGTCCGAAGGAGCTGAATTTTCCGTTGACGTAGCGATTCAGTCCGCCGCCGTCGGTCCCGATCCAGAGGTTGCCGTCGCGATCCTGGCGGATCACTTTCACGGCGTTATTCGAGAGGCCGTCGGCAGTGGTGAACTTCGTCAGCTTCCCTTCGTGCAGACGGTTGAGACCATCGTTCGTACCGATCCAGAGATCGCCGGTGCGATCCTGGTGCATGGACCACACGATATTGTTGGCGAGTCCGTTCGCGGTCGTGTAGTTGGTGAAACGGCCGTTCGCGAAGTGACTCAACCCTCCGCCATTCGTGCCCGCCCAGAGCGTGCCGTCGTGCGCAATGTACGTGCTCCAGATCGAGTCCGACGGTAAGCCGTCGCGAACGGTGTACGAGGTGAACTTGCCAGCGTGGAGACGGCACAGCCCGCGCGAGTAGGTTGCGATCCAGATGCTGCCGTCCTGTCCTTCGGCAAGCGACCAGATGAAGCCGTCGGTCAGACCATCCTTTTGTGAGTAGC
The DNA here is from genome assembly GCA_034663965.1 of Thermoanaerobaculia bacterium. GTDB lineage: Bacteria > Acidobacteriota > Thermoanaerobaculia > Gp7-AA8 > Gp7-AA8 > JADGNZ01. The sequence continues at coordinate 4,796 of JAXDIO010000346.1, forward strand.
TCCGGAATGTCCCGTCTTTGTAGGACGTGAGCCCGCCGTTTCTGCCGATCCAGAGCGTTCCGTCGCGCGCTACGAGCAGAGTGTTGATGTGATGCGTCTCGAGCGCAGGAGTGTTCCGTTTATCGAAGATGGTGAAGCGTGCGCCGTCGAAGCGCGCCAGCCCTTCCTGCGTTCCGAACCAGAGGTAGCCATCCCTGGTCTGCGCGATCGCGTTGACGGAACTCTGCGGCAGGCCGCTATCGGTTGTCCAGACGCTCAGACCGTACTGCGTGATAGCGCCGGATGGATCGAGCGCCAGTAGCGGCGAGGCGAACAGGACCGCGGCGATGAGAAGCGTTCGCAGTTTATGCGGCATGCTGCGCATCCTTTGTCCGGGGGAGGGTCTCGATCAGCCGGACCACCCGCGCTTCAAAGTCGGTCAGGCTGCAGCGGCTCTTGGTGAGAAACTCCGTCGTTCCGAGCCGGAGGCGGGATTGCTCCGAACTGCCCAGGTCGAGCGCCGAGTAGACGAGAAGCGGGACGTGCTTGAGCGTCGGGCTCCTGCGAAGCGAGCGGACGACCTCATAACCGTCGAGATCGGGGAGGCCGAGATCGAGCACGATGAGGCTCGGCGGATGTTCGTTGCACAAGCGCAGGGCTTCGTTGCCGCTGGCCGTGTGCACCGTGTGCAGGCCATGACGCTGCAGGGCCGTGGTCATGACGCGCGCCAGGTCGGAGTCGTCTTCGACGATCAGGACGGAAGGCGCGCTGCTGTTGCTCGGAGTCTCGCGCGCCGCGGCCGTATCGATGGCCGGGCGCGAAACGGATGTGCGTACCGCCAATGGAATCGTGAATTGCACGCGCGTGCCGGCGGGTTCGTTTTTCTCGGCCCAGATGCGGCCGCCGTGGGCGACGACAATGCTCTGCGAGATGGCCAGGCCGAGACCGGAGCCGCCTTTGTCGCGTGAATCCGACGCGTCTACCTGGCTGAAGCGCTGAAAGATCATTGAGAGCTTGTCTTCGGGAACGCCGCGTCCCTGGTCTGCGACGCAGAACGTGAAGTCGGTTGCGCCGGCAGTCCCGCTCAGCGTGACCGTGGTGTTCGCGGGCGAGAACTTGATGGCATTGCCGATCAGGTTCGTCAGCGTCTGGATGATGCGGTCGCTGTCGCCCCAGAGGGATCCCGCCACCGGTTCGGCCACGATGCGGACTCCCGCGTTTTCCGCAATCGACTGCAGTCCCTCCCGCGCCTGATCCATGACTGCCTGTGCGTCGACGAAGCCCTGCGTGACCTCGACTCTTCCCGACTCGATGCGCTCGAGGTCGAGGATGTCGTTGATCAGCCGTACCAGGCGGTCCGTGTTGGAGACGGCGATCTCCAGCATTCGCTGCCCTTTCTCGGCGATCGGGCCGAGCAAGCCGCTGCTGAGGAGACCGAGCGCGCCGCGGATGGACGTGAGCGGCGTGCGCAGCTCGTGGCTGACTGTGGAAACGAACTCGCTCTTGAGCTTGTCGATGGCGCGGCGTTCGGTGACGTCGCGAAAGACGACGACAGCACCGATGTGGTTCCCTGCCTCATCGAGCATGGGCGTGGATGAGTATTCGACGGGAAAGCTGGTGCCGTCACCGCGCCAGAACGTGTCATCAACCATTCCGACCGGGGCGCCGCCGCGCATCGCGAGTGTGTTCGCGCAGTCGTCCTCCGGGAATGCTGTCCCGTCGGCGCGCGAATGATGAATCGCGTCGTGGATCGTCCTTCCCTCGAAGTCTTCCATCTTCATTCCCAGCATGCGAACGGCGGAGGGGTTGGCGAATGCCGGCCGGTTGTCGAGTCCAATCCCGAGGATGCCATCCGTTGCGTTGTTGAGAATGAGGGCGCTCTCCCGCGCCAGTTGCGCACTCGTGGCGGCGGCTTTCTCTGCCGCATTCTTCGCGACGATCAGCTCGGCGTTCGCGGTTGTGAGTTCTGCGGTGCGCTGCGCGACTGTGGTCTCCAGCTCGGTCTGATAGAGAACCAGCTTGCGGTCGCGCTGCTCCAGCTCGGCCAGCATGCTGTTGAACGCGTTCACGAGATTTCCGACTTCGTCATTCAGTTTCGTGGGAGCAGCGCGGACGCTGAAGCTCTTCTCTTTCGAGACGAGCGCCGCCACGCGCGCAAGCTCAACGATCGGCGTCGAGATGAGGCGTTGCAGCCGGGCCGCAAGAACGAACGCCCCCAGGAGTGAAAAAACAA